>JBDKGS010000165.1:0-9915 GCA_039798065.1 Fibrobacterota bacterium
CCAGCGGGCGACTCCAGTGGCAGGCATGGGCGGCGCGCGAATCCGACGACGCCAACCGTCCCCTCGCCTACGTCCCCGATTCTTCGAGTCGCAGGATCCTACGGGAAGCCGGATCCGATTCCGGATCGGCCATCGGCATGGATGGACAGATTCTGGCTCTGCCATCCCAGACCGGCGAAGCCGGAATCCGTCTGCGACTTGGCGATTCCGGCACCTGGATCGCCACCGATCTGCGCGCCTCGGATTTCGATCCCAACATTGTCTCCTCGCTGGATACGCGAAGGTCTGGCTGGTTCGGGACCGCCTCCACAGGTTGGCGAGCAGGACAACATGTGGGACGCGGTGGCTGGGGCCGTTTTTCAGGCTCGTTGCGCACCCAACGCCTCGATGCCCGTTACCATGGACTTTCCGCCACAGACACCCTTGGGGCGGCTAGCACGGGCCTCTGGGACATCGTGCGGACCGGCGAACGCACGTTGGCAGGTGGTGAAGGGGCCTGGGAATTCCTGCCAGGCATCGGTCTCTCCACCGATCTAGCCGGAAAAAACGACGCATCCGGCTGGACCACCCGCTCGGCGACCCGATTCGGGTTGGACAAATCGGCCACTCAACAAATTTTGTCGGGTTGGGAGTGGATCCGCAAGGACGACGGCCTCCATCCGCTGGTGCAGACCCGTTCGAATTCCCGTTACGCCTGGCCTCTGGGCAAGTTCGCCCCCTCATTGGAACTCGGAACCGAAACGCGCGACCGCTGGACCGCCGACTCCTTGGGGAACCAAGCGTGGGTGAATCTCGTAGCCGGTAGCTCCTGGCGTCCTGCCACCGATCTCGAACTCGGACTCTTCGGGAATGGGCGCCGCGATGCGATCCGATCGTCCGTATCTTCGCCGCTCGAAGACACCGCCCGCGCGATCGGCTCGAACACGCGCTTGAAGTGGACTCCCCGGTCGGGCGATCTGGATCTGGAGGCCGACTGGAAAACCACCAGGATCAGACAAATTCCGTCACTTCCATGGATCGAGACGCGAAGCTGGTTGGGATCGGCCACCGCCGGATTCTGGCCCTGGAACGGGCTCCGGGGAACCGCCCGTTGGAAATTGTCATCGTCGTCGTACCAGCCCGAAATCGCCCGCTACGACACGGTTCCCGCCGGGACCGGAAGCTACCGCTTCGACACCCTCTTGCGGGTCGTGGTCCCCTCCGACGAAGGCGACCTGCGACCGGCCGGAACCCGCCTCGATACCACGCGCCCGGCCGTGCTTGCCTCGCAACGCTCGTTGTCCGGGGAGGTCGAACTGGAACCTCGCCGCCTGTTTCCCAAACTGCGCGGTGTGCTCGCCGACCTGGGTGGAAGACTCCACGCCGATTTCGAAGAAAGCGACAGCAGCAGAACCGATCGCGTCCTTCCCCACTTCGACGACGGCGGCCTCGCGAATTCGATCACCGGCCGCTCGGATCTTGGAGGCGCGATCTGGTGGAGCGTGGAACGCAAACGCCTCGAGGTTTCGTGGAACCGCGCCTACGCGATCCAATCCTCCCCGTACCTGGCAAGAACCCGCGACATGACCGAGCAGCTCCGCTGGACCAGTGCGACAAGATCCGGTCACCGGCTGGAACTCGTCGGAGCGCATGGCGATCTGCGCGATTCGCAGGCCGACCGCACGCTTCGACTGGAGGAATACTGGTCCGCCGACCCTTCGGTGGCGGTCAGAATCCGCCCTTCCATCGAAATCCGCCCGGGTTGGTACTCGAAACGGGCCACGGGTTCGATCGCGTCGACGGAATTTGGCGCGACTCTGCAAGCACCCTATGCCGGCCTGCGAGCGACATTGCCCCGTGGCTTGGCGCTGCAGGGCGAGGTGCGACGGGTGTCGGCGAAAGTGGACGCCCTGGCGGGATCGCGCCTTTCGGACGGCTATCCCTCGGGAGCCACATGGAGGGCCTCGGCGGGTTTGGAGTGGTCGTGGAAGGACCACGTGCAAGCCCGCGCCGACTGGCTGGCGCGCAAGGAGCCGCAAAGCCCTTGGTTCCAGAAATTGTCATTGGAGGCCAAAGCCATTTTCTGACCAGCGGTCAGAATCTGACGAACAGACCGCCGTCGAAGGTGGCGCCGAGCTGGTAGTCGTCGGAGCTGAGTCCGTAGTAACCGCCGTAGCCGACCAAGGCATGGAACGAAAAACGCGAAAGTTCCAGCTCGAGCCCGATCCCCGCACCCCCAAGAAGTTGCTGGATGTCGGTGTGCTTCTCGTTGATTCCGGTGACGTATGTCTCCGTGGATCTGCCCGTGGAGTAGTCGTAATTGTATACCGAATGGCCACGGCGAACTTCGCGATCCATGAATTCGGCGTACACACCGGCACCAACGAAGGTCAGGCCGCGGAGGTGATTTCCTCCCTTGAAAATGCCCGAACCGTCGAACAAGTGGGCACGGAGAACTTCGTGCAGGTACTGGACTCCCAGATTGATTTCACCCTCGGCGACGGTACCGGTGTCGTCACCGTAGTAGTAGCCATCGGCGGCGTAGTCGCCACCGAATCCTGAACCTTGGTCGGCGGGCAAGGTCCGCTTGGACAGGTACACGTATCCGTGCAATTCGATTCCGTTCTTGGCATCGAACCAGCGCCGCACAGCCAATCCACCCCCTGTGGAATTCCCTCCCGCGACACCGAATTGCCAAGCACCGTAGCGATCGAACGTGGAGGAGGTGTCGGCAGGCTTGCGTACGACCCGCACGACAGCAGGCTTGGGTGCCGGCACCGCGACGACGACGGGCACGGAATCGAGAACGGGGGGAGGGTTTTCGGCGCGTGCCAAACCCATGACGGTCAAGGCGAGGATGGATAACATGGGAAGAATCCCTTTCGTGGTTCGGAGAATCTCGTTGTGACGGAATCCGTCAATGCGAGCGGAGACGAGTCGATGTCTCGAAACCTACCAAGATCTTCGGCTCGCCGTCAAAATTTGGCCCTTGGTCGGATGGGTTCTTCGAGCCCGGTAACGGTTCAGAATCCGAAGGCGACGCCGACGTCGAACGAAGGCCCCAGCTCGTACTGCTCGAACTCGGAATCGAAACCGACGGCGTATCCGAATAGGGCGTTCGCCGAGATCCTGCCCAATCCGATCTCGACACCCGCTCCGCCCACGGCGCTCAATCGCCGGTCCTCGATGTGCACCACGTCGTCGGCGTAGACGATTTCCATCGCTTCCCTTCCGGTCGAAGGATCGATCTTGTAATGCCCGTATGCTTTCCTGCGCAAGACTCTGTCTTCGTAGAAGGCGTAGGCCCCGGCACCCGCATACGCCAATCCCCTCAACCATGTCGGCGAAGCGAAAGAAGACAGTCGGTTTCTGCCATCCAACTGGAAGATCGCATGGATGTACTTGAGATCGAAAGCGAATTCTCCGGAGGCGGTGGTACCGGAATCGGACCAGTAGTTCGAGCCTTCGAGAGGGTCCGAACGGGTTTCCCGGTGGGCCGCTCCATGCCCACGGAACTCGACGGCGTTGCGCTCATCCAACCACCAGCGCACCATCACTCCGCCCATTTGAGGAATGCCGCCGCCAATCCCGACCTGCCATTCGTAAGGCCACCCCGGGTGTCGGGACGAACTCATCGTTGTGTTGGCCGAGGCAACTGTCGAGGCAACTGGGGAATCAGGTTCGACGGCATTGGCCGCGACCATAACCGCGATCAGAACTGAAAACATGCATGGAGCCTTTCGAGAACCAAACGCGCGCAGAAACGGGGATCCGTCGATCTGCACCCAAAATAGGAAGGAAGAACCGAAGATCCTTGAAACAAGCAAACCAACGCGGGCATCGGGGTGGGTTGGTTAAAAAAGCTCCCGCCTTGGCACCCATGCGGGTGCCCCGCCTGCTTAGTGATTGCCGTAGCGGTAGTAGGGCGGGCGGCAAAAAAGCTCCCTCCCTGGTAGGGAGGAATGGGGAGGGTTGGGCCTAACAGAGTACATTTGGGCCCAACTATGATCATCATCAGCGAACTTTCCATGCAGTTCGGGGACCGCGTCCTCTATTCGAACGTCAATCTCAAGCTCAAGACCGGCAACCGTTACGGCCTTATCGGCGGCAACGGTTCGGGCAAGACCACCCTGATCAAGATCCTGCAGGGCGAAGAAGTCCAGACCGATGGCAACATCGAGTTCGAGCCCAACCGCACACGCGGCTACTTGCGCCAGGACCACAACTCCTTCGACGGCTTCTCCATTTTGGACACCGTGTTGCAAGGCCACGCCCGGTTCTGGGAAGTGCACAAGCAGCGCGAAGCGTTGTACGCGAAATCCGAAATGACCGAGGAAGAAGGAATCCTGGTTTCGGAACTGGAGATGGAATTTGCCGACTTGGACGGCTACATGGCCGAAGCCCGCGCAGGCGAGCTGTTGGAAGGTCTTGGCATTCCCACCGACCAGCACAACGACCCGTTGACAAGTCTTGTCGGCGGCTGGAAGCTGCGCGTGTTGTTGGCGCAGGCCTTGTTCGCCCGCCCCGACATCCTCATGCTGGACGAACCCACGAACCACCTGGACATCCACACGATCTCGTGGTTGGAAAAGATGCTGAACCAGTACGTGGGCATGGTGGTCGTGATCTCGCACGACCGACACTTTCTGGACAACGTCTGCACGCACATCCTGGACGTGGACTACAAGGAAATCAACCAGTTCACCGGCAACTACAGCCAGTGGGAAACCGCCGTCAAGCAGGCACGCGAACGCGCCCAGGCCCACAACGACCGGATGCAGAAGAAGAAGGACGACCTCCAGGACTTCGTGGCGCGCTTCTCGGCAAACGCTTCCAAGGCCGCCCAGGCCAGCTCGCGTCAAAAGCAGCTTGAGAAGATCAAGGAAGACATGGTCGAGCTGCGTCCCAGCTCGCGCGTGGCGCCTCGTCCCGTCTTGAAGATCGAGAAGCCCTCGGGCCGCCAGGCCGTGAGCTTCAAGGACCTGACCATGGCCTTCGAGGCCGACAAGGTCCTGTATTCCAAGGTCAACATCGACATTATCAATGGCGAAAAGGTGGCGATCATCGGTGTCAACGGAGTGGGCAAGACCACGTTGCTCAAGCTGCTCATGGGACAGATCCAACCGGTGTCAGGATCTGTCATCTGGGGACAGTCGGCCAACAAGTCGTACTTCCCGCAGGATCCGTTCGAACTGCTCGACCCCGAGATGACAGCTTTTGACTGGCTCTACCAGTTCCGTCCCACCTGGACCCAGCAGGAAATCCGCGCGTTGCTGGGACGCATGCTGTTCTCGGGCGATGCGCAAATGAAGTTGACCAAGGTGTTGTCTGGTGGCGAGAAGGCCCGCCTGTTGTTCGCCATGCTCATGGCGCAGCAATCCAACTCCATCATCCTGGACGAGCCCACCAACCACTTGGACCTGGAAGCCATCGCTGCCCTCAACGAAGAGTTGAAGGTCTACGAGGGCACCCTGCTGTTCGTGTCGCACGACCGCACCTTCGTGAGCTCGCTGGCCACTCGCGTGATCGAGATCATCGACGGTCAGATGATCGACTACCAGGGAACCTACGAGGACTACATCAGCGGCCCCCGCGAGGATATGATCGCGCGCAACAAGGGCAAGAAGAAGTAGTCCTCGCCCACATCGGCAGTGTTTCTAAAGCCCGAGAAGGCCAGGCCTTCTCGGGCTTTAGCGTTGCGTGAAATTCCATCTCCGCAATAGAATTCCACCCTCCAATCCCCCTTTCCCCCCACTGTCCTCTCCGCCTGCAATGTCGGGAAGTTTGTTGCGCCGAAAACGCGAACCATGCAAAAATGGAGTCGCCGCACCGGCTCTCGAACCGAGTTCCGTACACCCAAGCAGGAGTTGCACATGATCCGTCCTTTCGCCCTCTGGGCAACCGCCATCGCCTTTGGCGCTGGTCTGACCACCGCACAAGATTTCCCACTCCGCGCCAAGTACCCGATGGTGAAGCCCATATCCACCGCCGAACTTGCCGCCTCGCCCCAAGCGGTTGTTTTCGATGTCCGAGCGGTCGATGAATTCGATGTCATTCACATCGCCAACTGCATCAACGTTCCTGTCGCCAAGGCGAGTTTCCTGCCGGATTTCGAGAAGGCCGCCAAGAATCAAAAAGACGCGCTGATCGTGACCTACTGCAATGGTGTCACCTGCGAAAAGAGCTACGATGCCGCCGCCAAGGCGATCAAGGCCGGATACGTGAACACCAAGGTGTACGATGAAGGAATCATGGCTTGGGCCAAGGCCCAACCAGGTAAAACCACCCTACTGGGCAAGACTCCGCTCGACCCGAAGAAGCTCATTTCCAAGGACGCATTCGAAGCCAAAAGGCTCCCCCTCGCCGAATTCGAGAAGCGCAGTGCCCAACCTTCGGCGTTTCTGATCGACTCCCGCGACGCCATGCAACGCAAGGTGATCCCCGCGTATCTGGCCAAAGCAGCGAACTTCCCCTTCGACAAGTTGGTCGCACAGCTCGCGAACGCCCAGTTCAAGGAAAAGCTGCAAGGCAAGACGCTGTTCATCGTCGATGCAGTGGGCAAGCAAACCCAATGGCTGCAGTACTACCTCGAAGACGCCGACTACAAGGACTACTACTTCCTCAAAGACGGCGTGGACGGCAAGTAAACTCTGCATCTCTGGACGGCGGACATGATCGCATCCCTTGCACGTAAAATCCTTTGGCCGGCACTCGTGCTGGTGACCATTTCCCTTTTGTGCATGGGGGGCGCACTCTCGTTTCGCAGCTCCCAGCAGATGGAAGCGGCCCTCGATTCCAAGGGTGCGGCGCTAGCCCAACTTGTCGCGAAACTCTCGAGCCAATCCTACGAAAACTTGGATTACGTGGGATTGGATTCCATGGCCCACCAGGTGGCTCGGGATTCCTCGATTCGAGGGGTCGGCTTCTTTGACGCAGAAGGCAAACTGTCCTCCGACTCGGCATTGGCAAAAGGCCTGGACGATGGCGATTCTGTTGGATTGTTCCGACAGGAAGTCACGAATTCCAGCGGAGCCAAGCTTGGGTCGTTCCTATTCAAATTGGAGACGCCGTCCTTCAAGGAACAGTTCTTGGGAAACCTTGCCGATATCGCGGTTGTCATGGGTCTCGCGCTCGCCATTCTTGGCATCGGCATGACCATCATCATCCGGCGCGTCTTGATTCATCGTCTGGAAAACTTGATCCATATCGCAAAGGAAATCGCGACAGGACGTTCCGACTCTGGCAAAAGACTACCAGAAGAACCGGCCGACGAACTTGGCCAGCTTTCCCATTGGATCAACCAATTTTCGGATAATTTGGGTGTGGTCCTTCGAAATCTCTCCCAGATGTCGCAAAATCTGGCCCAAGGGACCAAAGGAATTTACAGCAATCTCACCCATGTATCGGATCAATCCGACGCTGGAGCTCAAGATGCCGACCTTGTCGATCAGAAGACATCGAATGTCAGCGATTCAGTCACCTCTCTGAGTCAGGAAGTTCTGCTCCTGTCCGAGTCGGTGAGCACCATCGCGGCAGCCTCGGAAGAACTCACCGCCTCGCTACAGCAGGTCACGCAGATTTGCGAAAACGAACTCCAGATATCCGATCAGGCTTCCGCAAAGGCTCGTGAAGTCGAAAATTTGGTCGACCACTTGGACGAGCAGTTCCAGCAAGTTTCGAAAATCCTCGAAGTCATCGACTCCATCGCCGCGAACACCAACCTCCTGGCTTTGAACGCGACCATCGAGGCGGCGCGAGCCGGAGAGGCGGGCAAAGGTTTTGCCGTGGTGGCCTCCGAAGTCAAGGATCTTGCCCGCAAGACGGCGCAAGCCACAGGGAGCATTGGCTCGGAGATGGAGTCGATGCGCGTGGCGGTCACCCAGACCGTTTCTTCTATCAAGCAGATTTCGGAAGTGAACAAAAGCTTGCAAGTGTTCTCCAACCAAGTCCTGCAAGCAGTTCGGGAGCAGAGCGCAACCGTCAACGGAATGTCGCAGTCGCTATCAAAAACCGAAACCGTCGCGCGCGGAATCGCGCATGGAGCCGAGGTGGCCTCCACCGAGCTTCGAGGCGCACAGCACGGCATCCATGGAATCCGCGGACGCTCCGTCGAAACCGCGAGCTCCATCGCAACCATCAAGCGGTCGCTCTCCGAAATGCAGCAGCTTGCCGAGCAGCTCGAAAAGGTCGGAATGAGCTCGTAGATGTCGGCGATCACGATTTACGGCAAGAGAATTGCCCTGCCCGGACAGAAAATGACCAGAATCCATGATCGATATGGTCAATTGCCGAACCCACTCCACGCCTGCTCCAACCACCAGCCCGGCACCGAATGGCCGCCGTCGTGCGAACACCAGATCACCGGTTTCGCGCAAGCCTTGTAGGTGACGCAGCCGTGGGTTCCGACGGGCATCGAGTCGGTCTTGCAGCCATTTTTTGTCCGCCAGAACTCGCGGCTCTTGACTCCTTCCGACTGGTCCTCGGCACCGTCGTTGGTGGCATGGAGGATCTCGACCGGTAGCGGGGAAGCACACGTGGTCGTTGAACCCCCAGGGCCGCCGCCTGCTGCCGAAACCATTCCAGCCAGTCGATCGCCCAGAGCGCATCCCACCGTGTTGGACATCCACCCTCCCCAGCTGAAACCGGTCGAATAGACCCGCGTGGGGTCGATCGGATAGCGAGCCAACAAGGTATCCAAGAGCTGGGTGATGAACTTAACGTCGTCTGTGGAGTTGCTGCGATTGTCCCAACCCAAAGCGTTCTGGTACCACGATTGGGCCAAGCCATTTGGATAGACCGTCACTCGTCCAGGTACGCCGAGATCCCTCCGACCCGATTCATACCCACTGCCGCCATAGCCGTGGAAGTAAAAGACCAATTCCACGGGAGCCGAACTCGCTGGCGATGGTGGAACCAAGAGCCAACTTCGGGTCACACCGTTTACAAGTATGGAATCCCGTTTCGAGGCGGCAGGGAGCTCCACCTTCCCAAGTATGAGCCCCGACGAATTCGAAGATGCCCCGGACGGATCCCCACAACCAGAGAACTGGCAAATCGCCAAGGCCAAGTATCCTGCTTGAACACGAATCTTTGGACTTTGCCTCACTGCGTTCCTCCCTTTGGACCGATCTGGCACCTTTCAATTCTTGGTTGAATCCTTCATCAAAGAAAAACACCTTCGGCCAGTTTGGACCGAAGGTGTTTGGTGCTGAAAATTCCTCGGAAGGAAGTCGATTACTTCAACCGCAGCTTGACACCCACATTGACCAGACGGTTGTAGATGGAGTTGTTCACCTTGCCCGCGGCCTTTTCTTCTTCCACCGGCTCGCGAAGGGCGAGCAGGCGAATCGGATAGATCCCCGAGGCGACCAAGCGGCCGTCTTCGCGCTGTCCCTTCCAAAGAATGCCCACGTCGACCATGCCAGTACGGCTGTTGGAGGTCTTGGCAAGACGATCGAGCATGTCCTGGCTGATGTACTGCGAGACCTTGCCCACATAGGTTCCGACGATGTCGTAGATGTAAAGCTTGATGGTGGTCGGAACGTTGGTCTGGATAAAGACGACGGTTCCAAAGGCATCCTGTATCGAACCGGTTCCAGGTCCATTCGGGCCGACACCTGGAGTGTAGGTGCTGGTACCCGGCGTCCAACTATCCCCATTCATGGTATTCCACGGATTCCTTCCATCCTGAGTCGAACCGCGTCCCACGACTTCGGTCTGCGGACCCGTGATTGGATCTCCGGATTTGGCGAAGCTCTCCAGGATGGGGTTCGTCACATGGATGGTGGGAGGATAAACGCGAATGTTGGCCAACACTTGGGTCCACTTGGCCTTGGTGCCCGGAGCGTTACCCGACTTGTCGACCACACCATCCCACGAAAGCCGCAAGCTGTCGCCACTGATGGGATTGGAGTAGCCAGCCGGGAACGGAGTCAG
>JBDKGS010000166.1:0-9868 GCA_039798065.1 Fibrobacterota bacterium
GTGGGCAAGATGGAAACCGAGATCCGCAAGCGCGGCATCTACCGGGTTCCGTTGTATCTGGCGGGCCTTGATCTCCACGGCGAATTCCGTCTGCCTGATCCGGCGACATTGGGATTGAAGGGCGCTGTCCCTCGCTGGGAAGAGGCACAGATCGCGGCGGATGTCGGTGATATCCAATCGCTTGCTCGTCCGGCGGTGCTGGAAGTGGCGGGCAAGGCGGTGGAACTTTCGCCAACCGGCGAGGGGCGGCCTGTGGTGCCGTTGCAGGTGGAGGATCGGGCGGGGGACGACCGGGTTTCGAATGCCAGCTCGGTCTCCGAATTGGAACCCACGCCAAGGCTTGGTGGCACGGTGCATCTGGAAAAGGCCGTGGTTGGCGGAACGATTCCGTTCCGCCTCCAGGTTTCGACCCGTGGCCAAGGGAGGCTGGCCATCCAACCGCTCGCACGGTCCACTTCCGTCAAACTGACTTCGGATTGGGCGAGCCCGTCGTACGATGGACGTTTCTTGCCCACCTCCCATAGCGAGTCGGAACGCGGATTCGAGGCGACGTGGATGGTCTCGAACCTGAACCTGGAAGTGCCCATGGTTTGGGAGGGAAACTGGCGGGTGGCGGCGGTGCCGCTGTTGGGCGTGCGGATGGTCGAACCGGTGGACGACTACGACTCGTCCGATCGCTCGCTCAAATACGCGTTCCTGTTCCTGACCTTGACATTTCTTGCCTTCTTCCTGTTCGAGACGTTTCTTGACACGCCGATGCACCCGGTGCAGTACGCCCTGGTGGGATTGGCCAACTGCCTGTTCTACCTGCTGACGCTGGCGATTTCGGAACACATCGGATTCGACGCCGCCTACTGGATCGCGGCGGGCGGTACCACCCTGGTCATTTCCGGATACGCGGCTTCGGCGCTCTCGGGATGGGGGCGAGCGTTGTTCCTGGGATCGGGGACGCTGGGGTTGTACGGATTCCTGTACACGCTTCTGAAGGCCGAGGACTGGTCGCTCCTGATGGGCTCGGGCGGTCTCTTCGCGATCCTGGCGTTCGTGATGTGGGTGACCCGCAATCGCTTTCGCGGGGTCTGACACATGTTGACGGAATCTGACAACCTGTATCGCGCGGGTGGCGCAATTCGCGAAGGAGAGCATTCCATGGGATCGTCGTCGGTGATCTGTTCGAAATGCCGCAAGCCCGGATTCAGCTGGGGCCGGAGGCAGTGCATGTACTGCGCGAACCCTACGGACGACTTCGATCCGCGCATCGTGCACGAATTCCCGCCCGAGAACGACCGGATCTACCTGCGACTTCTGGCGGACGCGAAGCGGATCGAGGAGATCGAACCGATCGCCAGGCGCAACGGAGTTGGACATGTTTGACGCGATGGCAGGATTTGTCGAGGCGGAGGACCTCGAGGAACGGTCGGGCCGGGTGTTCTGGAAGTCGCTGTTGGCGTTGAACATCGTCACCGGATTTGGGCTGGCGTCGCGTCGTTGGGATCTGTTCCCGACCATGTTCGGCAAGTATCCGGGCGACGCGCTGTGGGCGCTAATGGTTTTCCTGCTGATCGGGATGCTGCGACGGAAAATGTCGTCGTCGATGGTGGCAGCGTGGGCGTTGGCGACATGTTTTGTCGTGGAGTTCGCGCAGCTCTACCATGACCCGTGGATCGATTCCGTGCGCGCGACGCGTATTGGCTACCTGGCTTTGGGGACGACGTTCAACCCGATGGATCTGGTGGCGTACACGGTGGGCGTGGCCGTGGGGTGGATGACGGAATTTGTTATCCTGCGCGCTGGCCGCACCTGTGGCCCGCCGATCAGTGGCTGATGATCCAGATCACCAATAGCAGCGCCGCCGCACCCGCGAGGAGGCCGCCGACACCTCCGGGACTGACCGGAGCGCCGACCTGAGCATTGTTCGATGCGGAATGGCCGGCTGGCAGCGCGGCGGGCTTTCCGGTCCGGTGCCAATCGGTGTTCGCGTCGCGCTTGGCGGTGGTTTGCCGTGGTGCCGTCGTCGAGTCGGCCGCGGGAGACAGGCGTTCGCTCCGGGCCATCTCCATGCAGAATCTGTCTTTTGCGAGGTAGTACTCGCGTTCGACGTCCGTCATGGAAGCCAACGGGCGGTTGCGCAGGAGCAGGTAGGTGGAATCGGTGCACGGGTCGGGTGCCGAAACAAGGAGCGCGAGGAGGAGAGCTGGTGACACGATTTGTCGCCTTCGTTCGAGGAATGAGAATGAGGATGGGAGTCAAAATAGGCAATTGCGTCAAATATCGGGAATCTTCGGTGACGACCTGCGCCAGGGACCGTGACCCGGCATGGGCGCAGCCCCCGCCATTCGATGGTGGTGTCGGGCTGATGTCGGGGCGATTCATGAATCGCCCCGACAGCCGATCAACTACGCAATCGATTGGCGGGGGCTGCGTGCCGACGTCAGGCGGCATAGGGCCCGACGGCCCGTTGCATGCGGGCCGGGGCGCCCGATCGACCAAGAGGATTGATGGAATGGGAACTCCCACATTCTGTCGGATTCCGTCACAAATGTGTCGCGGACAATTCGTTGCTGGCTTTTGGAGGTGCGGCGGGGGTAGATTGAGAATGAAACCTAATAACGGAGAGATTCTCATGCACGATACGGTACGCACCGGAAATGGCCTGGAAATCCACGCCAACATGAATTCCAAAAAATCGCACCGACAGATTTCGTCCAATGGCTACGAGGTCAACGTGGGCGAACTGCTTTCGCAGGTGATCCCGACTCCGATGTCGGACCGGCCTCGCATGGACCCCGAAACGGCCAAGATGGAGATCGCCAAGCGCCATCGCGAGATCATGGAGATCCTTGGACTGGATCTGTCCGACGATTCGCTTTCCGAAACGCCCGAACGCGTGGCCAAGATGTACGTGGACGAGATCTTCGCGGGGCTTCGCGAAGAGAGCTTCCCCAAGATCACCGTTGTGGAAAACAAGATGAGCTACGACGAGATGCTGGTGGAGATCAACATCACCTTCAACAGCACCTGCGAGCACCACTTCCTGCCAATTCTTGGCAGGGCCCACGTGGCTTACATCTGCAAAGGGTGGGTGCTTGGTTTGAGCAAGTTCAACCGCGTGGTGCAGTTCTTCGCCAAGCGCCCGCAGGTCCAGGAGCGCGCCACGGTCCAGATCCAACAAGCGTTGTCGCGGATCCTGCGCACCGACGACGTGGCTGTGGTGGTGGATGCCGTACACACTTGCGTGAAGACGCGCGGCGTGGAGGACGAATCGAGCGTGACGCGCACCAGCAAGTTGTCGGGGGCGTTCCAGTCGAATCCTTCGCTGCGGGCCGAATTTTACGCCTCAATTCCATCCCCTGCCGCCTTGAAGGTGGGATAGGAATTCCAACCCAACAAGTCCCGTTCGCCCTTCGAGAATGCCCATTTCATGGGCTCCTGGGGATGAGCGGGAAAAATTGAGTCCTTATCATGCTTGTGAAAATCCTGCGGACAGTTGCGGACAGATTCGGTCCAAAGGGTGAACGTTGGACCTCCGGGCGTGTAATTTTCCCCATTCCATGACAAACGCTTCGAATCTGCCCGACGTCCAGTCGGAATCCGCCCGGCCCGCTCGCTCTGAAGTTCTGGCCGGCATCGACCGGGTCAAGATCCCGGTTCTATTACCCACGGGCCACAAGGTTATCGCCACCTTGCGCGTGGCCGCCAAGGTCCCGACGGGCCATCGCGGCGTGCACATGAGCCGCTTGTACCGAATTTTGGCAGGCACATCCGATCTGCCCATCGGGAACCTCGCCGAGCGGGTTCTGGAGACCGCCAAAGCGCAGGAAACCACCGAGTTGGTGGCCACCCTGGCATGGGAAGACCTCGTGGTTCGCGACGCCCCCATGACCTCTTCGCGCGGTTTTCACCCATACCGAGTGGAAATGCGCGCCGAATGGACCGAAACCGCGGGCGTGACCCTTCGCACTCGCGTGGAATCGGCCGCGATGCTGGCCTGCCCTTGCTCCAAGGCGTTGTCGGGCGATCTGGGTTTCCACAACCAGCGCGGCATCCTGCAAGCCGAAGTGGATGGCGACCAGGTCCCGAGGATTTCCGATCTGTTGGCGGCCATCGACGCGTCGGCTTCCAATCGCGTGCATCCGGTGTTGCGCCGCGAAGACGAAAAGGAAGTCATCGACATCCTTTCGCGTACCGATTCGTTCCGCTTCGTCGAGGACGCGGCGACCTGCCTGCTCGATGCGCTGGATGCCGCCGCCTTCGCGGGCGCGTCCATCCACGTTCGTTCCATGGAAAGCATCCACGCCCACGACGCGGTGGCTTGGGCGGGAAGTCGTGGACAGGAAATGTCCGAAGGGATCGTGGTCTGAGAACGATTCGGGGAGCGATGTTCTTGGCGATCGCGGGATTTCTTCTCGCTGGATGCGCCGGGAAGAACTCGCCACAATCCTACGTGGCGCGGGTGGACACGGTGGTCAAGGCGTGTCCGGTCAAGATCTGTCCGCCCCTCAGGTGCCCGCCTCCGATGGATCCGCGTCTGCTGCGGGTGGGACGCGACGTGGACACCGCGATGTGGGTGGCTCTCGATTCGCTGGCCGAGGCGGACTACCTGGCTGGTGGCGGCGTGCTGGGCGCGATGGTGATCCGGACCCGCGATTCGCAATTGGTGTGGAGCCGTCAACCCGATACCCGCATGCTTCCCGCCAGCACCCAGAAATTGTTTTCCGTAGGGGCGGCGCTATCCGAGTTGGGCCCCGGATTCCGGTGGCGCACGACGCTGTGGGCGCAGGGAAGGATCCAAGGCAGGGTGTTGCACGGCAACCTGCTGCTGGAAGGTGGCGGCGATCCCACTCTCGGCGGGGCCGACGGTCTCGGTTTGACAGGAATTGCCTACCAGCTTTCCAAGCTTGGAGTGCAGGAGGTGCGGGGCAATCTGGTGGCCATCGACACGCTGGTGGGCCGTGGTCTGGAAGCTTGGCCGCAAGGGTGGACCATCAACAGCGCGCGCGATGGATATGGTGCGCCGGTGCTGGGCCTCAATTGGGCGCAGAACCGGATCTGGGACAAATCGATTCCCGAACCAAGGCCCGAGGCATTGAAGGCGTTGCGCAAGGCGTTGGCGGCGAGGAACATCTCGGTGACAGGAACCGACACCACGGTGCAGGTGCGCGGAGATTCCTTGTCTTCGCGGAGGGACTGGTCGCGGGTGGGAAGCGTGGCGAGCCCGCCTCTGGACGAGGTTGCCAGAATTTGTCTGCGCGAGTCGGTGAACCCCTACGCCGACGCCATGGTGCTTGCCATGGGAATGGGGAAGGCGCGCGTGGCTCCGCGGGATGCTGGACGCAAGAGGATGCAGGAATGGGCGGCGCGCAAAGGGTTGGAGCCGTGGCGCATGGTGCTGGACGATGGTTCGGGGTTGTCCCGCTACGACCTGGTGACCGCGCGCCAGATGGCCAAGCTGTTGACCGCCGACTTGCGTGGGCCCAAGGGTGACAGATTGGTGGATTTCATGGCCAGAGGCGGAGAAGGAACCATGCGGCGGCGATTCAAGGAATTGCCCGACCCTTCGCGGGTGACCGCCAAGACTGGAACCTTGGATGGGGTGGCGAATCTGGCAGGCGTGTTGGTGCGTCCGGGGCGGGATACGCTCGCCTTCGCGTTCCTGTGCTCGGGATACACGGGATCGGCCCGACCGGTCCGCAAACTGCACGACCGCATGATCGCTTTGCTTGCGGGCGTTCCGCTGCGCCCACTGGTTCCTTCCGACACGGCGGCGGATACCGTGAGCGTGCGCGATTCGGTGAAGGCGGACTGGGTGGATTCGCTGAAATCGAAGGCTCCGGTCATCGGGGATTCGGCCAGGGATACGACAAAAAATGTCAGGACGATGGAAGCCGACACCGCAAGGATCCGCATTTCGCCGCCGGCCAGCCCGACCCCGTCCCGGTCGCTTCCGGTTCCGACGGGTCCTCTTCCGTCGGACCTCGATTCGATCCGTCGGCATTGGTCCAACCTGCCGAAAACCGACTCGTTGTCGCCGATGGATACCGCGAGGATTCTGTTGCGTCGGCCAGCCGGTTCCGTTCGCGCTACGGGATGGATCGCACCGGGCTCCTGAGCAGAGGCAATCGAGTTTGGGTAGAAGGTCGTAGCGGAGTTTCCGTCTGAGCTGCTGTTGTCTTTTGCACGATGGTTCGGCTTGGCGACTCGGGTTTCCAATGTGTTTCCCCGCCGCTCTGTAGCGCATTGCGCGTTAGGATCGCGAGTGATACGATCGCTTCCGATGAGTATCGGATCGAACGATCTGCCAAGCGCCCGCGCTATGGAAAATCGTCACCGATCCCGAGCTCGACAATTCCAAAGCCGAAGAGCCGATGTGGTTGCACGACCCATCGAAGTCG
This sequence comes from Fibrobacterota bacterium, assembly GCA_039798065.1. Taxonomy (GTDB): domain Bacteria; phylum Fibrobacterota; class Fibrobacteria; order UBA5070; family UBA5070; genus UBA5070. Next base: position 6,393 of record JBDKGS010000166.1, read on the forward strand.
TCGTTGTCCCGAGCGCTGGGCTGCACCGCCTGGAGAACCACCAATGAGCGAAATCGAAGATGCGGGGATTCTGCAGGAGTTTCGCGAAGAGGCCGGCGATCATCTTGCCACCTTGGAGTCGGTCCTGCTCGCCATGGAGCGGGACGGGATCAGCACGGACGACTTGAATCGGATCTTCCGATCGGCGCACAGCATCAAAGGCGCGGCGGGGTTCCTTGGATTGACAGGAATCGGCGCGGTCTCGCATGCGGCCGAGACGGTTTTGTCGCTTTTGCGCGATGGCAAGATGACATTCGGAAAAGGTGTCGCGGCGAGCCTGTTGAGCGCCGTCGACGTGCTGCGGCGGCTTCTGGAGGCGGCTCCCGGCGATGGTGGAGTCGACTCCAGGCCCATCGTCGGGCAGCTCGAGGGTCTTCTGGATCCGCCGACCGCCGCATCGGTGATGGAAGAGTCCGAAGAATTCCATGAACTGGGCGCGCGGGGTCGCTCGATGTCCACGACGACATTCCGGTTGCGACAGATTCCGTCAAATCATCGGCACCAGTACATCCTGTGCTACACCAAAGGGGAGCTGTCTCGAAGGCAGGCGGTGGGCCAATCGCCTGTCGCGCTGGTCAGGGAATTGCAGAAGCTGGGACATCTGGTCGACGACAAGCTCCAGGAAGTCCGGATGGGCGAAGTGCTGCCCGACGAGGCGGTTTCCATTCTTGTGCTGTTCTCGACGGATCTCGAGCCCACCCATATCGCCAAAGCCACGAATCTTCCCCTGGATTGCATTCAGGAGTTGGATCTGGGCAAGCTGCTGGCGGACATCGCCAAGGATGAAAGCAGCCTGCTGCGCGAGTTCGAACCGGGAGTGCCGCCACCTCCGTTGCCACCGAAGGCGCTGCCCAGGACAAAGCCGCAGCCGACGGTGCTGCACCCCGATCCGATGATCGAAGTGCGGCCGGCGATCCCGGACAAGGCCGGGAACGGCATTCCCGAGGCGCCTGCCGCACCCGCGGTGGGGACGCACGAGACGCCGAATCCATCGGCGACGGAAACCGTCCGCGTGAGGCTCGACGTCCTCGATCGCCTGATGCGCCTGGCGGGCGAACTTGTGCTTGTCAGAAATCGTCAATTGAGCCGGCTGGACGGCGCGAGCATCGCGGATCGGGAGACATCCCAGCGCTTGGACCAGGTCACGGCGGGAATCCAGGATGCCGTGCTCAGCGCCAGGATGCAGCCTTTGGGGAACGTGCTGTCCAAATTCCAGCGGATCGTGCGCGACCTGGGCCACAAGCTCCAGAAGGAGATCGCCTTGAACGTGGAAGGCGGCGAGACGGAACTCGATCGCACCCTTCTGGAGGCGCTTGCCGATCCGCTGACCCATATCGTGAGGAACTGCTGCGACCACGGCATCGAAAAACCCGCCGACCGGGTGCGCGCGGGAAAACCCGCCGGAGGGACGGTTTCTGTCAAAGCATGGCACGAGGCCGGCCGGGTGCGCATCCGCATCAAGGACGACGGCAAGGGAATCGACGCGAACGCGGTGCGCGCGAAGGCGTTGGAAAAAGGATTGCGTGCCGAGGACGAACTGTCGCGGATGACCGACAGGGAAGTTCGCCAGCTCGTCTTCCTGCCCGGTTTTTCGACCGCGGCATCCGTGACCGATCTGTCCGGTCGGGGCGTGGGCATGGACGTGGTGCGAAGCGCCATCGAGCGATTGGGTGGGGCGGTCACCCTCGATTCCGAGCCAGGTTCGGGAACGACGCTGGATCTGCAGCTTCCGCTCACCCTGGCGATCGTGCCGGCCTTGGTGGTGGTTTCTCGCGGGTGCAGGTTCGCGATCCCCCAAGCCAGCGTCGACGAACTCGTGAGGCTCTACGACGAGGACGTGGAAAGGATCGAGAGCGCCGGCAGGGAAGATCTGTACAGGCTTCGCGAACACCTTCTTCCGCTTGTTTCGCTTGGACATGTTTTGTCCAGTCGCGAGCCCTTGGGAGCCGATGATCGGGCCGCGTTCAGCGAAGCCGATCGGGTGGCGCGAACGGCAAGGCTCGACGAATTCCGCAAAGGCGAGCGCGTGGCCGTTTCGGAAACCTTCGCTGTCCTCAAGGCGGGCGAAGGGCGCTTCGGTTTGATCCTGGACAAGATCCTGGGGACCGAGGAAATCGTGGTCGAGCCACTCCACCAAGGCTTGGGCAATCCGGGGATCTACGCCGGGGCGACAGTTCTTGGCGACGGGGAAATCGCCTTGATCCTGGATACCCAGGGCGTGTGCCGGCATGCGGGATTGCAACCCGCCGACCTGGATGCTTCGGTTGTCGGTGCGCACGAGCAGCAGGCTCTCGGCATGCTCCTGTTCCGGGCCGGTCCCGACGAGCAGTTGGGCTTGCCGTTGTCGGCTTTGCGCCGCGTGGTGCGGTTGCGCTCCGACGAGATCGAACGCAGCGGCGAGCGCGAGTACGTCCAATTGGAAGAACGTTCGGTTCGCGTCGAACGCCTGGACAGGCATCTGTCGTTGTCGCTTGCGCCAGCGCAGCAGGATGGATTCCTGCTGTTGCCTTCCGGTGACGATCGGTCCTGGGGGATCCTTGCCAGCGCTCTCGTGGATTCGGGCGAATACCGGTTTCGAATGGACGAAAGCCCGGAGGAAGGATCGTTCGTCAGGGGCACGGCATTGTTGCGAGGACATCGCACCCTTCTGCTGGACGAGTCGCGATTGCGTCAGGAATTGTCGAGGTGAACATGGAACTCTGCACATTCCGGCTCGCCGGGCGTCTGTTCGGGACCGAAATCGGTCTTGTGAAGGAAGTCGTGGAACACGTGAACATCGCCGAGGTTCCGCACGCTCCACCCGAAGTTTCGGGTATCGTGAACATCCGCGGAAAGCTCCATCTGGTGGTGGATCTTCGCCGCATCTTCGGGTTCGCACCCGCCGAAACCAGAACCGACGTGCGACTGGTCCTTTTCAAGAACGCCGTGGGAGAATCGATGGGGGTGCAGGTCGACGCCCTGGGGGACGTGATCTCCATCGATCCACGCCTGATCGAAGACCGCCGTGCGGGCGAGATCGCCGATGGCGCCTCCCAGTTCGACGAACGCCGCAAAGCCCGCCAGGGGATCGCGCTGGGAGTGGCGCGCACCGGCAGCGGGCTCATGGTCGTCCTGGCACCGGCCGGAATCCTTCCCGCGATGCGGGAACAGGCCGCCGACGAATTCCGACACTGACAAATTCTGTAATCACCAAACATCGAGACGCGGAGGGGAATTGCATGTTCCAGAACATCAGGGTGCGCAACAAATTGATCGGGGGATTCCTGTTCGTGGCGCTGCTGTGCTGCGTGATCGGGGCGGTCGGAATGGTCTCGATCAAGGCCATCACGGAGCGATCGGACGGGCTCTACAACAACCAGGTGCAAGGGATGCGTCTGATGTCGGATGTCTTCTCCAGGTTCCAGCTGATCCGGGTGAAATTGCGCGACATCGTGCTT
>JBDKGS010000167.1:0-9823 GCA_039798065.1 Fibrobacterota bacterium
TCGGGGTAGGTTCGTGCGGGGGTGCTGGATTTTAAGCAGCTACAAGCAATATCGATCGCTGGTCGCGGACTTGGCAACCAGGTGTGTGATCTTGCTTACATCGCCACCGAACCGGATGGCGAAGGCTCTGGATCGGAACCGAGAAAAAGCGAGGCGAAGAGTCGGCGGAGAGGGATCTTGTCGGATACTCCGACTTCACCTTCCAGGGCCGAGTAGTTGACGAGCTGGCCAACGCGACCTGCACATAGAGCGAGCAGGCGTTGGAACAACTCGAGGTTGACCACTTGGGTGATGGTGTGGGCATCGCATTCCACGTGGGACTGGATGTAGGAGGGCCGCCAATCGACGGGCGACGGAATGCGATGATCGTCGATTCGGTCTCAGATCAGCGAGCGCGAACGGATGAGTCGGAAATTGTCGTGACGAAAAAGCGGGTGAGCTCTCTGGAGCTTTTCGCGGCCAACCAAAGGGTGTCGGATTTTGTCTGCCCAGGAATGCACAGGCTCGCCTTCGAGAGCGTTGCCCATTCCTGGCCTTCCACAGCCGGATCCAAGACGAACGTGATGGAATCCTGGCCAAGTCGGATGAATCGTGGACGTAGGTCGTGGCATTGTCCGCGCGCCAGCTTGATCTGTCGATCGCGCTGGGCGGGAGGCAGGTCGCCGAAGGGGTAGATGATCTTCACCCATTCGCGAAGCGTGCTGTCGGACTCCGATTCTTGGCCTTTGAAGAGGCCTTGCTTGCGCGGCCAAGTGATGCTGGCGAATCGGCGGTCGATGCGAAGGCATTCCGGATTCCGCAACAGGCAGACATCGTCGTAGACTCGTCGGCCGAATTCACCGCGGCCTCCGTTCTCCGGCGAATTTCGATCGTCCAATGGGTCGGTGATCCGCAGATGACTGGAGGAATCACACTGTCCGAACAGGTCCTTGCATCCGAACTCCTCGCGTCGGATGGCCAGCGGATCTGTTTCAAGAGGATCGGAGCGCCTTGAAGCGAGGAAAACGCCCAATGGCGGAGCGCCGGTGTCGCCGTATACGCCACTTCCGGTCGATGCGCGAATCGATCCGGAAGCGATAATATGGCGTTGTTCGTAATTCTCGAACCGCCGGTGGGTTCCGTCCCACGCGCAACTTCCGCACATGCCACCGACAAAATCCGACGCTCGGATGTGGCCCGAAACGATCAGATAGCGGACAGAGGGAGCCAAGGGAGTTGAAACGCCAATGGCTCCGCCGATATGGTCGCGCCCGGTAATGGACCCGCGAAACGAAGCAACCTGGATCCAAGTCCTCGCTTCGCCCAAACCTTGGAATGGATGCAGTTGAGCGCGGATGCCTTGGGGGACTCGGGGTTGGGTTGTAGCCGGAGTGTCAATTTGAAGGGGTGTCCAACGTTTGTGAATGCCGAGGGTGGCTTCGCGCACCAAGCCGAACAGACCACCCAGGGTATCGATACCTGTGATGACAGATTCCGAAACAATTCCGTGGCTCCACATTCGCTGCGCTTCCCCTGCAATTCCGCCCAGCACATCGTTTCCTTTGACAGATCCTGTCGCACGGATGGCTGTGAGTTGGGCGTTGGAAATAGTTCCGCAGAGTTGGCCGATGCGCTCCGTGCCGGAAGAGGAGCCAGAGACAAAGACCTGTCGAATTGCGACGAAATCGGCATTGCCAGCCAAGATGCCGACTTGTGTCTTGCCGTGGACCCTCGCGCTATCCATGGTCAGTCGCACGACTTTCGCGGTGGGCAGGGTCAAATGGCCAGGCCGCCGCGAATTTGTGTCCGACTCGCCAAGGCGCGAGAAAAGGCCTACCATCGATTCGTTCTGGCGATCGATGGACAATCCATTGATTCCGTGGCCGTCGCCATCAAGGCTGCCTGAAAATGCGAACGGCTTCCATCCCTCCAAAACCCGGTTGTCGGTCCCGGAATCGTTCCAGCGACGTGTGGGAGACGCGTCGATATCGGCGATCAAACGGAAATGAGAGCTTGGATGGTCTCTCATGGCCGACAGCTCGTCCAAAGTTCCGACTAGAAATGGTTTGCTTGCACTACCATCGCCTCCGGAAAAAGCGAAGACAGAAGATGTCAGGAGCGTGATTGCAGAATGTGTGGTCATGGCATCCCCGCCGGCCAGAGGGGGCATGCCTGGAGCGTGCGCGAGGAATCGCGATTCAGCTGGGTTTCACGTAGCAGCACAAGCAAGGTTCCGGCATTTTTTGACGAAACTTCAAGAGCCACGGAATCCTTGTGTGATACGGTTGAATCAGTGGAACACAAGCTGTCGGAACGTATCGTGTATCCTGCCGTTGTATCACGCAGACGGAATCGAATTTCTGGATCCATTGGCGGCAAGACCATGAATATGTCCGAGAGTGATGAGCATCCCTTCAGGGGTAGTTGAGGAAGAGCGCCAACTCGAATGGGAGGAACCCAAAGCGAATTGTGTTTGTCTCCGATCAATGTTTCAAACTTCCAAACAGAATTGACGTGGCGTCCTGAACTGGGGTATGAATGATGTCCGATGGCATTGATAGGAAACAACGCCGTTTGTGGGTCCTCCGGGGCCCAAATTTCCCTGTCGCAGCCCAGGTATCTGACGAGGTTTCGCGATCGAGCGGAGCCTTCGTATCCCCAGAGTCCGTCGGGGAAAACAGATGCGGTCCAATTGATGACTCCATACCCAATCGCAGCAGTGACGTTTTCTGGATCGCAACCAGCAAAAAGGTCGTTGCAGGAAATTCTTTCATTCTGTGGCGATGCGATCACAACGTCGCCGATGGGAACGGCGGCATCGCCAAACAAGCCAGCTGCGCTGTCTCCTTCCACGAGACCTGCTTGAATCAGACTTATGTGCCGACCTTGGTCATCGCTGCTGCCCGATATCCCGCCAACATGAGATTGACCTCTGAGCCATCCGCTGTTGATGCACCGATTCAAAGAAAGTGGCACTCCGCGGCAGCCACCACGAATGCCGCCACACCATCTTCTGCCTTTGAGCGATCCGCGATAGACTGAATTTGACAGCCGCGTATCTACAGGAAATCCGCCATCGTCCTCGGATGGCGCTAGGTGGGTCGTCGGATATTTCGGGTATTGGACATATTCATGCTTCCAATCCCGAGGCGTTTCCTCCCGGCCAAGCAATTGAAATTGCGGACGAGCTTTTGTTGTGGCCGTAAGCAGGTCGGTTCCGCGGCTTGAGCCGATCGCCAATCCAAGAACTCCGCCAACGGAATCTTGGCCCACAACATCGGCTGTAGAGGAAATATTCAAAATCCTGGCACCGTAGGCGCTACCAACAGCGCCCCCTACGCGGTCACGGCCGACAACATGGCCTGACGTTTCGCATGTATCCAGCTTGACATGCACCAACGAGCCCACGACGCCGCCAATATCGTCTTGGCCGACAATATTTGTCGCGCTTGAGCTGTTCGCGAGCGAGACCCATGGGCCCGCTGTTCCGATCATGCCCCCGACCATGTTTTGTCCACGGACAAAGCCATTTACAGAAACCTGATTGGTTTCGGCGTTTCGTGCCTCTCCGGCAAGAGCACCAACTCGATCTCGGCCAATCAACGTGTCGAATTGGATCGTTAGGTTTCGAATGCGAATAATCCGTTCGGACGCGCAGGAATCAATGCCGCCAGATTTCCAAGATCCAAATACACCACAACTCTTGAGGCCCGGGGATAATGTACTGAAAAGCCCGACTCGATCTTGATTGGCCCGCCGGACGGTCAAGTGCGATATTTTGTGGCCGTTTCCATCCAAGGTACCTTCGAAATTGAATGGCCGCCAACCTTCAAGTACGGTGCTATCCGTTCCGGAATCGTTCCATCGTGCTGTTGGAGATGCGTCGATATCCGCAGTAAGAATGTATGCAGCTTTAGAGTCCAGTCGAATGCGAGCGAGGTCGTCGAGACTCGAGATCGGTCGCGGACTATCGGAAGCCGGCACTCTGGACACTGCGCGCGAGGAGAAAGCCACAACACTAAATGCAAGGGCGATTGAATAAAGCACGGCTATAAACTAACCGTGAAATTCACAGGAAAATTCTGTCAGATCATGGACTTCTAGGCATTCTCGCCACCATGAGTTAGACTTTGGTCCGCTAGGTGGGAAGATGCTGTTCGATCGGTTAATGATCAATTCGCCATTGACCGTACGACATTCCAATAAATAGCAAATTACGGCGCTATTGTATTGTGTTATTCTTCCATTTGAATCTCGGTGAGTCGCCAATTTCTTCATTTCACTTCCTGCTCCTGGCTTGAGCAGGACCGGAATCACAACCGAATCAATCTGTTTTTTTATGTCTATACGAATAATGTTTCCACTGGTTGTTTGGGGGAATGAAATCGTGTACCCCGCCTCATTAAGAGTGTCGATAGACTCGAAAAGTTTTGCGAATGAAATTTGCTTGTCCCAGTTGGGTCTGATCACAGCCATTTTTATAATAAGAACCTGGCCTGGCTCTAAAGCTTTTTTTGAGTTTCTGATTACCCAGTAAGTTGTGTATCTTTTGTTGTTAATCACACAATTTCGTACCGTGCGGAAATAGCTTTCTCCTTCTTCGATCTCCGACTTTAAATCATCGGAAAAGTTTGTTCGATCAGAGTCTGATTTATAGCTGATTGAAGCGAATGCTGACTGGTAATCAGAGCGCATTACTTTGACAGGAGTGGGACACTCACTGGATTCAAAGAGAATGTATTCATCTAGTTTTCTCTGGGTCCGATTCTCGATGTGAGAAATTGTATGTTTTCTGCAAGATTCTGAATAAATAGCCGACCAAGGGAAAGTTGCCCCGGTTCTCTTTGAGGTAGCTGTATTTGCCGAAATCCATGCATCGATAATTGGCTTGCCTTTGCGCATAAGGGTGACAAAGTCTTCCATTAATTTTTTGGATACTGCATCTCCTGGATACGTATTCCAGTAACCGAGTATACAGTAAAAATTTGAAGATGCATGCAGATTATTGTACATAGGAGCAAGGCCATGGCCGGCAATTGAACATCCCGGGAGAATCAGCACGTTCATTGAATCAAATGGGGTCAGGGACGAAATTTCGATTTCGCCTATATAATTCCCCTCGCCGGAAATTTTGCCGCCGGCTCCATGTCCACTAAGGATGTATATATTTGGTGATACTTCTTCACATCCTATATTAAATCTTGGACGGGTTAGCATAGACTGATTTTCATTCACATCATTTTCAATAACATTGTACGCGAGGGTGCCTTTGCATCCATCGTATTCCAGGTTATAGCAATGCAAGGTATTGCTTGTGAAAGATTCTCGACATTTCACTCCTTCACGTTTGGCTGGGTCGTCAACGGGTATGGGGGCTGGCCTATCATCCGGATTTTTAAAGACATGATCAAGCAGATTGCACCAAGGGTTTCCTGCGCCTTTAATTCCTCTGGTTGCAGCACTTGCAAAGCCTATTCCGTCGCGCGGGTCGAGGTGTTCTACCCATAGGAAAACGGGGCTGCCATTACTTACAGATTCTCGGCATGTGTCATTTTCTTTTTGGGCCATGATCTAGAATCCTCCCGATCGAGCGGAAAGTTGTTTCAATACGGCGGATTCGTCATTCACATCGAGCTCCGATTCCATTGCGAAGGAGGATAGAGCCTGCTTTGTAGCGGGTTCATTTGGAGCGGCGCTAGCCAATAGCCGATGGATGTAACCAAGATTCGTCAGGCGTTGCCATTTTCCGCTAAGAGTTTCAATGGGATCAAGTGACAAGAACAACTGATCGCAAAAATCGGCATTCCCATGCCGATACTTCAACAAAATCAGGCCAGGCATGGGTTTCAGTGAAAATCGGCCGTTTGCATCGGTGGTCACTTTGCCGGATTCGCCGGCTTGGTTGCTCCAAGTGATCTCGATGTTCGCGGTGGAATCGAGGTAATGGTTCACCAAGGCGATCAAGGAATCTCCCTTCGGCCCCCGCTCGTGGAGCGGCACCGCGTCGGGATTCCAGCCGATCGGTTCGGCTTCCACGAAGGTCAGCGAGGCGACGATGTCGACCTTGCGCTTCTTGGTCGAGCCGTCGACGCGCAGCGCCTGGGTCCAGTCGAAGGATTCGTCGTCGTCCGACAGGTCGTCCAGCCAGGTGGAAACCTTCACGTCGCGCGAAAGCATGCCCGTCTTGTGGATCAGCTTGTCGAGGTCGCCGCTGTCCCCTTTGATGGAAATTGTTCCCACGGGCGAGCTTGTCATGGAGCGCGAAACCAGAGTGAGCAGCTCCGTCAATTTCTGACATGGCGTCTTGCTGTCCGATTCCACGATCTTCTTTGCATCTGAGAAAACGTTTTCGGGAACCACAACGCCTTGGACTTCGGCCTTGTGGACTGCGCCCAAAAATCGTCCATTGACAGAATCCGTCTTGATCTTGGCTCCACGCTTCCAGACTGGGTCCTTCTTGCCCGAAAGCGCCGCCAGATGCCAGGCGATGGTCAGGGCATCGGGGTGGTGTCTGGCCGTGATGGCGGGTAGACGCAGTCGGGGAGGCTCCGAGGTTGTGAACAGATGGCACCAGGCTATGGACGAAAGCGGTTCTTCGCGCAGCGGGGTTTTCAGTCCCGCCAATAGAGGCTCCAAGATTGCCGCATCACTCGGGGAAACCTTTGCATCGGGTCCGACAGAACCTGACAGACGTTCGCACACCGCAGTCAGTTGGTCCCAATCTCGCTGGTGGCTGGCTTGTTTCGAGTCTTCGGGAGGCTGATCCTGTGCGATTCTGTGGACGGCTTCACGGAAGCGTTTGGCGGCTTCGAAGGCCCAGCGGGCATCGTCCAGGCTGCCAGCGCGCAGCGGAAGGGCATGCGCTGGATCGACCTTGTCGACCACGCGAATTTCCGTCACGTAGAGCTCGGAGGGGCGCGCTCCGGTCCAAGCGAAGAGCCAAGTGCCTGCGGTATCGAGCGCAAGCTCTTTCCAGGTACCACCTGACGGGCCCGCCACCACCTTGCCGACTGGTTCGCCCAAGCGTGTCACGCGCAACGCCGACCAGTTTCCGGAGGCTGGTGGGGATTTCGAAGCGGCGGACGATGCGCTCCGAGCCTGCAGGTTCAATTTTTGTCCGACCGCGAAAACCTTGGCGGGATTGTCCGTCACGATGGTGTATTCCGGCGACGGGGTCGATCCACCAACACCGTAGACCACCGGGCTGGAGGCGCCAAGGCCACCACGGGACAACAGGGCTTCGGCCCAATTCTGCTCCGGGGATCCGGCGAACAACGCGCGGATGGTCATGGAGAACGGTTTGCTGTCGTTGGTCTGGATGTCGCCCCAGATCTTTTCGATTTCCTTGAGGTGCGACGGATATGCGGCCAGCGCGCCCAGGGTGCGGTTCTTGTCGGAGGAAGCCAATGCCTTCTTGAACAATTGCCCCAACGCGCAGGCGGTGACAGAATTTGTTGCCCCGAACAGGATCGAAAAATCCCCTTTTGGGATCTCCGCGGTCGCCTTGCTTTCCTTGCCAAAGCTGCCTGCCTGTTTCCAGTCGTCGTCGTTCTTCAGCAGGAAGGTCGCCCAGGGAAGGCTGTCGCCATTTTCTGTCGCCAGGGTCAATTCGATCTGGAGCTTGCCGTCGTTGGTCAGCCGCTTGTGCGGTTGGGCCGGGGAATCTTCGGAGTCACCGCCCCAGTCGGGAATGAGGTCGGGCATCGACATGCCCCACGAGCCCATGTCCAGGTCGGGCGTGTCGAATTCCGGCAAATCCAAAAAGCGGAATCCAGGCATGCCAGGAGTTCCAATGCTGGGCAGGCTGGGCATTGAAAGCCCCGGCATGCTCGGCATGGACATTCCAGGCATGCTGGGCATGCTCGGGAGTCCGGGCATCGAAGGCATCGACATGTTCGGCATACTGGGTAGGCCGGGCATGCTGGGAAGACCAGGCATGCTCGGCATGCCGGGCATGGAGAGATTCGGCGCCGACAAGTTGGGCAGGCTTGGCATCCCAAAACCGCCTCCGCCACCGCCCGATTTGCCACCGCCCAGACCAAGGTCTGGAACCGCAACATTGGGAAGATTCTTGGGGATCGCGACGTCGCGATCGACCTTCAGGTCGCCGCCAATTCCTGTCGGATTGTGGATGGTTCCCGACACGTGGACGGAAGGGTTGTTCGGATCGAAATTTTTGGGAGCACCGATCCCCGCGCTGCCCGAAGCCGGCCCCTTCGAGAAATCGGTTCCGACCTGGTCGGGGACCTTGGGGATTGCCGGTGCCGCCGGGGGCGTGGGAACACTCATCTTGCCCAGGTTCATGGCGCACCCTTTTCTGTCGTGGTCACGGGCACTTCCACCTTGGTTTCGCTCAGGCGTTCGTCGCCGTCCCACGATTCGAGGCGGTAGCTGCCTTTGCGCAGGTTCTTGAAGCTGACCCAGCCTGCGGCATCGGTGACAGATTCCGATCGCATGGGGCCGCTTAGCGTGATCTTGGTGCCTGCGGTGGGACGCTTGTCGGAACCGACCACCTGGACGTGCAGGGCATGGGTTTCGAATTCCTTTGATTCCTCGATGGCCTTGGTCCATTCGGCATAGGCCGAATCCCCCGAAGAAAGCGTGTCGGATTTTGGCTCGGGGGCAAAACGCGGCTCAAAGAAGAAGACTTCGATCGCGGCGGTATCGGACAATTTCTGCGCGCCATACACCTTGGGATCGGCGGCTTTGGGAAGTGTGGTGCCTTCCAGCCCGAAATAGGCCCGCAACAGTTCCTTGCGGGTGTTGGAGTCGATCTTCCCCGTGACCTCCAGCTTGGCGCCTTTCTCCGATGCCGATTTCTGGAACGCCTTGATGGCTGTTTCCGTCTCGGGGTCCATGGCTCCGCCCGCCTGGCCCTTGTAGAGCTTCAGCGCCTCCAAGATCAGCTGGGCTTCTCGCACCGCCCAGCGCGCACTCGCCGGTTTTTCCGGAGCGAACCAGGGCAGCCACTTTTCCCATCGGTTGGTCAGCAATGCCGCGAACGCCTCGGCGCGAGAATGCCCCAGGGAGGCGTCACTTTCGGAAGGCTGCGAATGCCCCACCACAACCATTTTGCGGAGTGGATTTTGCTGCGACCACTGGACGATCTGCTTGACCGCGGGGAGGGCTTCGGGCAGCACGAAAGCCTTGCCCAGATCGAAGGCCGCCCCCGAAATGCGGAATCGAAACGTGCGGGTCGGTCCGGCAACCGTCGCGATGGCTTTCGACTTTTCGGACAGTCCCTTGTCGGCCCGGAAGGCCTCGGCCAATAGGAAGATTTCCGTGCCAGGGGCCAGGTGGTTGGTGTCGAGGGTGCGGCTCAGATCGATCCGGACCTCGACGGTTTGTGTCATCTGCGGCTTGAGTTTGGCGGTCTCGACGTTCCCCAGCTTGTCTTGGGAATCCTTCTCCGGCTCGCGGTGGATACCCCAAATCTTGAAATCCAGATAGTCGGCGTCGGTGGGAGGTACGCCAAGACTTGTCACATCGCAGGCGACTCGGACCGGCTTGGCCAGGTCGATGGGCGCCGGATCCAGGAAACGGCAGTTGGCGATCTTGAGCACGGTCTCCGGTTTGGGCATCTGCTCGGGCCAAGGGTCTTCTTCGCGAAGCTTCTTCAGGTATTCCGAGGTGTTGTAGACGGATTTTGCCAAAGCAGCAGGGCCCGACGACTCCTTGGGCTTGGCGAAGATCGACATGTCGAAGTCCGCGGGAGGCCTGGCCTTCGAGCGATCCAGCAGGCTGGTTTCGCCGATTTTTCCGGGGATGGAACCGTTGTGATCGGTTGAGTGATGCATGGATGTCTTTGCAATGCTTGATGACGCGGGTGTCGGGGTAGGTTCGT
>JBDKGS010000168.1:0-9776 GCA_039798065.1 Fibrobacterota bacterium
GCCGGTCGCATCATGGACCAGCTGGAGCGCATGGGCATCGTGGGCCGCGACCGGGGCTCGAAAGCTCGAGAGGTTCTGATGGATGAAGTACAAGTCGAAGATCTATGTCGGCGGTTGGAAGAGGGTTACTGAACCGCCTTCACGAGTGAGGTCAGAATTCGACGCCGCTCCAAAGGGTGGCTCGTTTGGTTTCCAGCGACCATCTGGCCTGCACGATGGGCGACAGATGGGACATCAACGGCAGCGAGAAACCGGCGACGATTTCCGGCACAAGCCTGGGCGACCATCCTGGAAACACCCAGGCGAAACCGAGTTCGGTCGCCAACAGGCGTTCCAGTCGAGCGCTGGTCTCGATGGACAGAATGCGTTCGCCACCAAGATAGGGGAGCCCTTCCCAGGACAGACCCGATTGGAACCAGTCCATTCGCGTGCGAAGCAGGAGACGGTTTGACAGATCTTGACTGATCTGCACGATCGGGTGCAGCTCGAGTTGCGAGCCCACGCTGAGCGCACCGATGCTGATGGGCTTGCCCGATGGAACCACGTTCACAAACCCCAGGCGAGCTCCGCTGCCCGAACCCACGTTCACCAGACCCAGTTGCAGCCCGTCCATTTCGCGAGCGACGTTCACGAGTCCGGCCTGTACGCCCACCGCTTTGCCGGAAACCGTCACCAAGGCGATCTGGGCGCCGTGGCGCAAGTTGCCTGCATATGCGGCGCCACCCAGCTGGGCGCCTTCCACGTTGCCCCTGGCGACGTTCATGAGGGCCGAAACCTGGGCGCCCCTCAGGTCTCCCTCGGTCATGTTCAGATAGGTGGCGAGTTGGGCTCCGACCAGGTTTCCATCGACTTGGTTGGCGTTCGAAAATTGGAACCCCGACATGTTTCCCAATACGGTGTTTCCGGCCACCGACATCTGGAGTCCACTCGCGTCACCGAAGACCCGCGACATGACTCCCGAGAATTGGAAGCCGGAAACCGTCTTGGCTTCGCCAAGGATGAAATCCATGCTGAACGCGTTCTTCACCCGTCTTGGTTTGGCGCCGTTGATGGAGACGGGTGGCAGGATTCCGAAATTGATGGGTACCCAGCGCGTGGTGGTGTCCGTCGTGTCGGCTGGACGTGGCACGACAGGAATTGTCACCATTTCCAAGGGGGATATGCGGCGCGATTCGCCTTCGCGGAGCAGGACTTGCATCCGAGCCGACCCGCTGTCGGTGCGAAGCGTCCACAGCCCGGGAGAAAGCGCCAGTTCCAGGGAATCCCGGGGTCCGGTGGAGGCCGTGCCGATCACCCGGCGGGTGGAATCCCAAAGGCTGGTGGCGGGAAATCCGGCCTCGAACCGCAAGCGGGCAGGAGCCGATCTCAGGTCGGTGAGGACGGGGTCAACTTCGCCGACGAGCTCGGTGGATCCGCTTGGATGTTGTTCCGGCGCGCCCAAAGCGCTCGCTCTGCGTTCCGTTTCGACGGCTGCGTACCGGAACGTCTCCGAAAGGGTGACACGGCCATCGTGGTCGGAGTCCGCCGCGCCACGCAAGCCCGCGACGACAGCGCGCGTGAACAGCGATCCGCCGTCCTTGTCGGATTCCGTCGAGAGTTCGTTGGACCGGCTGGACGAAAGCACCGCGCTTCCCGCGACGGATTCCGTCGCAGCGGAGGAGACGAACTTTCCGCCCTTGGAGCGCAGGGCGTTGCCCGAGGCGCAGGCGTCCAGGAAGGCGACTTTCATGGAGCCGTCGCGTTTGGACAAGAATTGTTGAACGCGGCTCCAAGGCAGGACCTGATCGCCCAATCGGAATCCCTGCGCGTCGGCGTGCCCGGTGTGGAAGACGATCAATTCGGCGGACAACCCTTGGGACCTGGCCTTTTCGGAGCGAGTGGTCGCCTCGTCCCACGCCCGAACCAATGCGGTGGTGTCGGAGACTTCCAGCAAAACGGTATCGGATTCGCCCACCGAACCCAGCCGCTGGAAGGCATCGGCCAGATCGCGAGCGTCCGCCGCGCCGTGCTGCAAACGCGGTTTTCCCGCAGGACCGGTTGGAGCCCATGTCCCCACCAAGATTCGTCTTGTGGTTGGCGCCGCAGCCCAGATCAGGGAGGGAAGCAAAATGGCGAGCGACCACCTCATTTGGCGTGCTCGCTGGATTTGGCCACGCCGACAACGGATACGTGCAGTTCCTTGGGAAGACGTGGCGCCGCCCGGTTCAGGAAGATCGCCTTGCGGACGTTTTCCAGCCCGAACGGTTTTTCGGATCGGATCAGCACGAAGGTTTCGCGGCCAGACGTGGCATCGAGTTCCCAGGCCCGGGGGAGAGCTCCTTGCGCCAGCGGCTCGGCTCGGCTCCCTTGCAACGGCCAGTGCTGGGCCATTTCGCCTTTCGAATCGATGGAATAGATCGCCGCCCAGGGCAAAGCGGCGGGCACCGACAGTCGCAATCTCGTTCCCGCCGAGAGCGTGTCGGAATTTGTCACCGACCGCAATCCGTCCGGGGTTTCTCGCTCCAGCATCAACCCGATGTCGCCTTTGGTGCGCCAATCCGCCGCGATCCGGTCGGGCTGGACGGATTGTGTCGCCGCTGGCAAGGTTGTGGCAACTTGGGGTGGAGGCACAGGTGCATCACCGGGTTTGCCCGATGGCTCGGCCACGGTTGGCGAATCCGAAGGCGGGGGAGCCACGCCCGGATCTCGTACGACCACGAAGGCCAACGCCAGGCATGCGGCCATGGCGGCGCTTCCCCATGCCGCTCGCGACGGTCCCCGATTCCGGGCGCGTTCGATCCGCTGGGCGGAGGCGGCGCGACGCAGGACCTCGGACGCGAAGCGATCGGGAGGGAGTTCGGACAGGATCTGTCTGTCGGATTCCGTCAATTGTTCGGATTTGGTCCGGAAATCGGGTTCCTGGCGCCGCGCCGCGGCGTCGGCTTCCAGATGGGTGGCGACTTCGCCGAGCTTGATGCGTTCGTCCAGCCAGGATTTGTCGTGGTTCACAGCGCCACCTCCGCCAGTTTGCTGCGCTCGCGCAGCACGCGCAACCGTTTACGGACTCCCGACACCGACATCTTGGTTTCGGCGGCGACTTGTTCCAGGGTGAACCCGTCCAGGTAGTGGAGCACGGCCATGGTCCGGGTGGATGCGGGTTCCCTTCCGAACATCCGGTCCAGGACCGATCCCCATTCGAAGGCGTCGTGCCCTTCGTCGTGCGAGGCGATGTTCAGAAGGATCTCGTCGTCGCGGTCCATGGGGCGGCGGGAACGTTCGCGCAGCCGGTTCAAACAGTGGTTGGTGGCCATGGTGTGCAGGAGGCTCGAGGGATAGTCTTGACGCAATCTGTCGGCCTTGTCCAAGGCCTGCACGAAGACGTCGTGGAGGGCATCCTGGGCGGCGTGTTCGTCGCGCAGGAGTTGTCGGCATCGTCTCAGGACCATGGGGCCGTACTTGCGGTAGAGTTCTTCGACGTCGAGGGCCATGGCTGGTTCAGATCCGGATTCCCAGGAACACGCCTGGCCACATCCGCACATGGTTGTTGGCATCCCAGTGGTACGATTCGTAGGGGCGCAGAAGGCGCGAACCGTGCCCACCTTCGGGGATGGCAAGGATGTTCCACGAAGCCCCGCCAAAGACCGCCAGGCGGCTCCAAAGATGCCAGCCCACGGTGGCCCGAGCGCGGAACAGACCGTTGATCGCGTCCTTGTGGTCGGCGGTCAAGCTGTCGGAACCAGGATTGGATTTTTCCGCTTGGTCGAGGCGATCGGGGTCGCCCACCAACAGCGCCGAAAGGTCCGTTGACAGGATCAATCGCTTTGCAGGCAGACGTCCACCGAATCCCCACCCGAACGCGAACCGGTTGCCGTCGGTTGATTTGCCCGCGAATTCGAACAGGTTGTACCAGCCTGGGCTTCCGTAGTTGAGTCCGAGGTGGGAGAGGCCCGTTTCATCCGTCCAGCTTTCGACGAACACGCGGGAGTCGGGGCGGATGTTGACGAGTCCGATCTGGGGTCCGGTCATGTGCTTCGCAATGTTGATCAGCCCGAACTGGACACCTTCGATGGTGTTGGCGACGTTTATCATGCCCGATTGCACGCCTTTGGCTTGGCACGCGATGTTGGCTATTCCGTCCTGGATCCCTTTGATGGACAGAGCTCTGTTGACGCCGGAGCCCGTCTGGACACCGACGACCTCGCCTTCGGCCACGTTTCCGATCACGCCGAACTGAACGCCGGAAAAGTTCCCACCCACGCGGTTGAACACCGAAGCGTATTGCAGACCTGAAACATTTCCTTTCACCAAGTTCAATCCGCCGCCTTGAACGCCCACCACGTTTCCGCCGACCAGGTTCAATCCGCCAGTGACTTGAACACCCCGAACCGAGCCGTGAACGTCGTTCATCGCCAAAGACGCTTGAAGGCCTCGGATGGCACCGGCCTCGGACGATACGGTTGCAAGCGAGAGGGAATTGGCCACTTTGCCAGGATTTTTGCCGTTCGCGTCCATCGTGGGCATCGTGCCGATATTGACGGGAATCCGTTGCAGCGAATCGTACGGAAGCGAATCGGTCCCCAAAGTGTTCCACCAGCCGACGGGCGCGGCGATAGGAGTTGACTTGATAATTTCCGTTGCCATCGGGGCTTTCGCCTCGGTCACTGTGGAATCGGACGCCAACAACTGCCCGGCAAACGGGAGGAGCGCCAGGGTCGCGGAAAACAGGACGCTGTGATGCATTTGGGAATTCTCCGTGGATTCGGTGGTGGCGCGAAATCGGATCGCGCCGGCATTATCTACACCATTGAACAAACCGGCCAACGCGAGATGTCACCACCAAATGCGAAAACTTGCTTCCGTCCCCGGTTCCCCGAAAACCGGATCCGGAATCAGAGCGGGTTGTCTTCGGGGAGCACACCCAGACGCAAGGCGTTTGTGAACCCTTCCAACCGACGCGCGGCCTTGTATTTGCCCTTGTAGTACTTCTCGTCAAGACCCGAGACGATCACGCCGCGCTGGACGCTGGCATGGATGAACTTGCCCTCGGCCAGGTAGATCCCCACGTGCCCGATGGAACGTCGATGGTCGGCGAAATACAGGAGGTCGCCTGTCTGCAATCGGTGCTTCTCGATCGGCTCGCCCTGCTTGTAGAATTCCGTCGAAGAGCGTCCGGTCATTTTTTGACCAAAGGCTCCCAGCATGGTCAGTACGAATCCGGAACAATCGAAGCCGCTTGCCGACGCGCCTCCGGTGCGGTAGGGGGAGCCAAGGAACGGCTCGGCGACCTTGCGCAATTGATCAAGGGGCTCGTTTCCACTCGCCGACATGGCCAGAGCACCCAGGCCGCGATCGCGGTTGTCCGAGGGCATCGGGTGCGCCGGGAATTCCTCGGAACCAGCTGCGGGATCTTCCGTCACGGGAGCGCCCAACGGAGGGCGTTCGACCAGAAGACGATCCAGTTCCGGCACCCCAACACGAGTGGGTCGCATGTCCAGTTCGGCCCATTTCGGCCAAGCGGCCAGCGACTCTTCGCGGATCTTTTCGCGATTCACGATTTTTCGCGGCTTCTTGGCCTTGCGCGCCCTGTTCGACATGCCGATTTTGTTCGACTTGCCGATCTTGGTGGACTTGTCGGACTTCGCGGACTTGGGCGCTTGCTTGGCTGCCTGGGCTCCCACGACGAGAGCCAACGCCAGGACAAAAACCGTCCGCAACGCCATGCTCAGACGATTCCTGCGCGCTCGACCGCTCGGCCGGTCTTCAACAGGGTTGCTTCGGAGAACGCAGGTCCGACGAGTTGCAAGCCAACCGGAAGCCCCGCGGCAGGGGAGACGGGCACGACAAGTCCTGGCAAGCCTGCCAGATTCACCGCGATGGTGTCGATGTCCGACAGGTACATTGCCAACGGATCGTCCATCTTTTCGCCGAGCTTCCAGGCCGTGGTGGGGGCGGTGGGTGTGGCGAGCACGTCGCATTGGGCGAAGGCCTGCTCGAATTCGCGGCGGATGACTTCGCGCACGCGCTGGGCTTTGGCGTAGTAGGCGTCGTAGTATCCGGCCGACAACACGAAGGTGCCGATCAAAATCCGTCGCTTGACTTCTTCGCCGAACAATTCGCTGCGGGTGCGGCTGTACATGTCCAGAAGCGACTTCGGGTCCTTGGCGCGGCCGGTGTAGCGCACGCCGTCGTAGCGGCTCAGGTTGGAGCTGGCTTCGGCCAGCGCGATGATGTAATAGGCCGAAATGGCGTAGCGCGTGGAGGGAAGGTTCACGGGGACGATGATCGCACCCTGGTCCTTCAGGCGGGCCACGGATTCGTCCAGCGAGGCGCGAACCACCGGGTCGAGGCCCTCGCCCCAATATTCGGCAGGAATGCCCACGCGCAGTCCCTTGACGCCGTCTTCCAGGCCAGCCAGGTAGTCGGGGACGGAAATTGTCGAGCTGGTGTTGTCGCGCACGTCGTGGCCCGAGATCACGTTCATCATCAGCGCGGTGTCTTCCACGGTGCGCGAGAACGGGCCGATCTGATCCAGGGAGGACGCGTAGGCGACCAAGCCGTAACGCGAAACGCGGCCGTATGTGGGCTTGAAACCAACCACTCCGCAGAAACTGGCAGGTTGGCGGATGGAGCCGCCGGTGTCGGAGCCCAAGGAGACGGAAACGATGCCTTCGGCGACACAAACCGCCGAGCCACCCGACGAGCCACCGGGCACCCGGTCCGGATCGACCGGGTTGCGAACCACGCCGAAGGCGTTGGATTCGGAAGTGGAACCCATGGCGAATTCGTCCATGGCCGTCTTGCCCACGATCACCGCTCCGGCCGCTTCCAGCTTTTCGACCACGGTGGCCGAATACGGGGGGACGAAGTTTTCCAGGATGCGCGATCCACAGGTGGTGCGCAGACCTGTGGTGCACAAGTTGTCCTTGATCGCGACAGGAACGCCAGCCAAAAGTCCAAGGCTTTCGCCCGAAGCCTTGCGGCGATCCAGGTCGCGGGCACGCTCCAATGCGCCTTGCCTGTCGATCGAAACGAACGCGCCAAGCTTCGAGCCTTCGGCCGCAGCCAGGGATTTCTCCGCGAGGCTCTCGCAGCTTTCGCCTTCGGAAAGTCGGCGGCGTGTTTCGGAAAGGGTCAAGGCTGGCATTGATGGATCGCTCCGATGGGTTTGACGCTTACGTTCCTTGCGGAACCTCAGCGCGACCACTTTTCGAGATAGAGGGACAACAGAAGTCCGGGGATGCATCCGATGTTCAACTTGAACGCGAACCCCAGACGGATTTTGACAATGAACAGATCGATGACGAATTCCGTCGAAGGTGGCAGTCCGAATCCAGCGTCGACCGCCATGAACTTCGAGAGCAGCAGGTAGACCACGTTCTCGCGTCCTGCACCCGAGATTTCTCCCAAATGAGCGCTGCCCACCGCGAGGATTTCTCCGATGAACCCCCCGAGGATCAACCCCAGGAGGACGAACACGATGGTTCTGCCGGTCCGGGAGGCCCCCGGAATCGAGGACTTCACTTCTTCGCGCCAGCCTTGGCTGTGTCCGCCTTGGCGGCGGAAGGCTTGACGGCCTTCGCCTTGGCGGTGTCCTTGGCTGCAGGGGGAACAGCCTTGGCCTTGGTCGTATCGGCCTTGGGGGCAACGGCCGCGGACGGCTTGGCCTTGGTCGAATCCTTGACCGCAGCGACGGGCTTGGCGGCGACCTTGGACTTGACAGAATCCTTCGCTGCTGCGGCCGGTTTGGCTGCGTCAGGAGCCTTGGCTGCTTCGGTCTTGGCGCCCGCGACCGGAGCGACCTTCTTGGCGGTGTCGGACTTGGCGGACGCCTTCTTCAAGGAATCGGCGCGTGCGATGGAATCGGCCACGAACGCGGAATCGTCGAATTTCGGCATGAGCGCTCCGCCCGACTTGATGTTGCGGATCATCCAATCGGCATCGTCGGTCAGGTCGCTCTTGGGGTAGTTGGTCAGCATCTTGCCGTATTCCGACAAGGCGGCTTTCTCGTTCTTCAAGTATTCGCTGTACGTGAAGGCGATCATGAACTGGGCCTTGTAGGCTTCGTTCGACTTGCCGAACTGCAGAAGGACCGAACGGTAGGCGTTGAGGCTGCGAGGATAGTTCTGCTGTTCGCCGTAGAGCTGTCCGAGCTGGAACAAGGCTTGTGCCCGAACCGAATCCGGAGCCTTCGCATCGCGTTCCACCTGGTGGTAGAGCTTTTCTGCCATGTCGAGGGTGCGGCGATCGTGGTTGGCGCGTGCGGAATCGAACGCCGCCGCGAAAGGCAGATCGGCGGCCACCTGCGGAGCGGCGGGCAGGAGCTTGAATTCGTAGCGGGCCTTCAGGACCGAGTCGATGCGATCGCGACCCTTCTCGTCGAGCGAACCGCGCAGATCGCCGTAGACGCGGGTGCGCACGGAATCGTAGGGTTCGAAGGTGGAGTCATGACGGAATTTGTCGATGTCGAGCAGGTAGGTCCGGTGGAGGAAGCCTGGGGTCAACAGCGCAAGGCGCGCGCCGTCGCGATTGGCGCCCTTCGACGAATCGACGGTCATGGACTTGAACAGGCTGTCCTTCCAGACCGTGGTCAGGGAGTCGAGGTGCTTCTTTTCGAACAGGAAGTTGGCGGCGTAGCTGGACTGGCGGAATTCCTGCGACCAGTAGATCTTCTCGTTGTCGGAAATTGTCTGCTTGACGTCGGAACGCTGGTCGAGTCCGGTTTCGCGGGCGTAGCGACCGTAGGCTTTCCAGTTGATCATGAAATCGAGCACGCGTTCGGCAGGGAAGTTCAAACGCATCTGGGGAGGAACTTCTTCCGAGATGAAATCGACATCGCCGCGCGTGAACAAGGTGCCCTTGTCCCAGCTAGCCTGGATGGTGCCGGGGGCGGGAGTCCATTTGACCGCTTCCATCCATGCGCTGCGGACTTCGGACTTCACCTTGGCGTAGGGCTTGACGGCTCCGGAATCCTTCGCTTCCATCCAGGTGGCCATGAACAGCGAGTCGTTGGCGCGAACCACGCTCAAGACAGAACCTGTCTTGCCTGTTTCCAGGACGGGGAACAAGCCGGGAACCATGCCGATCCCGTAGGGCAGGGCGAATTGCTGCTTCACCTTGCCCAGGACGCCTTCTGGAGCGGCGGGAGTGCCGATCGGGAATTTGGAGGCGAGTTTCTTGAAGGCGGCGGCGTCCTTGACGGTGGACAAGGCCTTGGCCAGCTTGCTCGAATCCTTGGAACCCAGCGCGATCAGGGTGTAGATGGGCTGAGAGCTCCAGCGTTCCTGGTTTAGCTTCCAGTAGGCCTTGAGGGTGTCTTCAGAAGGCTCGGGACGCACGCTGGGGACCAGCTTGATACCGTAGCGCTCGCGAAGAGCGGGGAGGAATTCGCGACGGATCTTTTCCTGGCGAGCGTTCACGAACATGTCTTCGACGGTGGTCTTCACGCTGTCGTATGGCTTGTAGTGGACGGAATCCGTCTTGAAGGATTCCTTGTTCGCCTTGTACACCGAGTCGAGGTTGGCGCCGACCAGCGCGAGCGCACGTCCGCCCTTGGTACGGAGCGAATCGAGGGAAAGCTTGCGCACGGACGAATCTTGTCCGGCGGCCCACTTCTGGATGGCGCTATCGGTGAATCCCTGCTGGGTTCCGAGCACATCGCGGTTGACCTTGTCGCCCAGGATGCGATCCACGATGCTGGCCCAACGATCGGCCTTGGCCTTGTCGCCGGTCAGACCGTAGTCCGCGGCGGCCTTGGCGTCGAGCTGGAACCGGATGTAGTCGTTGAACATCTTGGGGAG
>JBDKGS010000169.1:0-9731 GCA_039798065.1 Fibrobacterota bacterium
GCTTTTGACGGAATCCGACGAGCCGAGGATGCGCAAGGTGGCTCCAGCCACGGGGTTGCCGGAATTTGTTAGGCGGGCCTTCCAGCGCGAGGGGGTCTCCGTCGTAACGGAAATCGGCGCCGTAGGGGCGTTCTCGACAAGCGTTCGGGATAGCGCGGAGTCTCCGGAGGTGATCTCGAGGAAACCCTTGGAGCCTTTGGGCAGACGCAAGGAGAAATTGCCGCCCGCGTCGGTGGTGGTCCGTCCCAGATTCGCGTTGGTGCCGAGATCCTGGAAGGTCACGGAAGCGCCTGACAAATTCCGTCCGGCGTGGGTCGCGGTACCATGCAGGGCCAGCGTCTCTCCCTCGAACCCGCCGCCTCCCTGGGTTGGTTCGACGGAACATCCCGCCCAGAGCAGGATCATCAGGAATCCGACAAGATTTGTGCTTTTGACGAAATTCAAGAGTTTGGTCCCGCGAGGCGTCGTTGTTGTGTTGGCGAAGAGGAAGGGTTGGAAATTCGAATCGATGAGTTCGTTGGTCGTCGATTGGGAGATCGAGGTTCGCAAGGTGAAATAAAGAAACAACCTCCAAGCTTCATCCCGATGTCGACCAGTCTTCCTTAGGGGCGTCGCGTCGATTCGCGTTCCGGCTGACGTGTTCAGTCCTCTGAACGAAATGGTTGTCGAGTCGAAAGGAAAACACCCGACCTGTCGGTACACTTTCACACTAAATCAGATTGCTCTAGAAATCCGACTTGAGGAGTCCTTCATGTCTTTGCTTGCCCTCCTGGCCGCCACTGTACCGGCCAGTGTCACGATCAACGCCGCCTCCCCCGGTGTGGCGGTGCGAGCCAGCACTCTGCAGGGATTGCCGCTTTGCGTGTGGAACGATTCGTCTCTTTTCACCACCCTGCGGGCGGGTATGCGCGAACGGGCCGATCGGGTCTTCCGTTTCCCCAATGGGTCGTACTCCGACATCTACCACTGGAACGGAACCGGGGCGTATTCGGCCGATTCCGTGTGGGTTGCGGACGACACCAAGTACACTCCCGGATGGGCGAGCACTTCGATCCATCGGGGTCTAACCAACGGCTCCGATCTCAGCCTGATCGACGATGGCGATACCTCGACATTCTGGTGGTCCAACGGCGATCATCCCAGCGCTCCGGGCTGGCTCATGATGGATCTTGGAGCCGCGAAGTCCTTGGATTCCTTCGCGCTCTGGTTGGGCGCGGTCCGGTCGGATTCCGTCCAGATCATCCAGTGGACCGGTGCGAACGCGATCTACCCGCCTCCGATGCAGCAAATGGACGGCGCGAAATGGATCGAGGTGGCCCGGCTCAAGTCGGCAGATTTTGTCAGCTTCAAGCTTGCCACCGCGGTTTCCGCTCGATTCATCGGCGTGCGTCCGATCGGGGTGCTTGCCAACGGCTGGCAAGCCAGGGAGTTCAAGGTTTTGAAGGGCGAGACGTCGGTTTCCGTCAATGTCGCGAGCACCAGCCAGACCCAGGTGTACACGGCATCCGCGCACCCTGCATCTCGCTCCAAGAATTTCGTGCCCAACTGGGATTTCGACACCTACATGACCTGGATCCGGAACTACCCCGACGCGATCCCGATGATCTGCGTGAATTACGGCACCGGCACGCCGGAAGAGGCTGCGGCATGGATCCACTACGCCAACAAGGTGAAGAACTACGGGATCAAGCGTTGGCAGGTTGGCAACGAGAGTTCGGGGCAATGGGAGGAAAGCGGTTGCGTCACCGCCCGCCAGTACGCCGAGCGTTTCGTGAAGTTCGCGAAGGCGATGCGCGCCGAGGATTCCACCATCGAGATCGAAGGGCCGGTCCTGGCGGGGACGGAATTCGTCACCCAGGCATCCGGCGACTTCGATGGGCGCACCTGGATGGAAGGATTCCTGCGCTACGTCGACTCCGCCGAGAAGGCGCTGGGGACAAGACTTGTCGACGGCATAGACTTCCACAACTACCCCTACTGGTTCAGCGCTTCGCCCGACGTGGACGAAATGTTCGCCGCCTGCGACAAGAACGGCTCCCAATACGACAGCCTGATCGCCCTCATGGGACGCAGCATGGCCAACCCCGGTTCGCGCCAGATCCTCATGACGGAATTCAACACAAGCACGGCCACTTCGTCGCTTGAGATGGAGGCTTCCGCCGGTTCGGCTTTCGCCCTGCAGTTCGCCCACTTCATCCAGCGCTTCGGCGATCGCGGCTTGACCAACACTTGGGAGCTCTACACCGGCATCCTGAAGGGCAGCGACGAATCGCACGGCAGCTTGTCGGTTTTCGTCAAGCCCACCAAGGGCGAATGGTCGTCCCTGAACTATCCGCCCAACGCATCGTTCTGGGCCTCGCGCACCATCATGCGGCAGTGGTTGGACACCGCGGGCGGCGACACCATCATGCCCATCGACCAGGTTGCCGGCGCGCGTCTGTTCGCGGTGCGCAACAACGGTCGCGTGTCGGTGTTGGCCATCAACATGTCCGCCGATTCGCTGGCGTTGAACCTGGATCCGGCTCTGTTTCCCAACGGTGGCGACGTGCTCTCGTGGGGCACCGGGGAGTATCTATGGAACGGCACGGATGCCGACGCCAGGGCGATTCCCAACAACGGACCTTCCTCGAAGACAATTTCCGGCAGCTGGAACGGAAGCGCCAAGATCCCACCGTACGGTATGCTCGCTGTCCGCGCCGCGGGACGTGGCAAGCAGCCGTTGCGCACGGCGCATTGGCTGGTCGGTTCCAGGAACCTGACCATCAACGACACGCTGGTGGTGTCGGGCTGGACGACCAGCGAAGGGGCCAAACTCGCCAGCGGCACCTGGTCGATGGGTGATGCCCACGGCAATCTGACCGCCACGGACGGCGCGTGGGACGGACCTTCGGAATCCTGGACGGTGACAATTCCTGCCGTCGACCTTGGGGTAGGGGATTACACCTTGAAGATCGCTCTCGCCGACGACCAGAACAAAATCGCCGTCGATTCCGTTGGCGTGGGAGTTTCGGGCACGATCCGTCCCGTGAATCTCGTCGCCGATTTCGAAACCCAGAAGGCCACGACCGTCACCGGGCTTGTGTTCTACCCGTACGCCGCCGACAACACAAAGGCCACGGTGCGGATCGTACCCCACGCGGGAAGCACTGGTTACTGCATGAAGGATTCCCTGGTCCTGACCCAACCCGCCGATCTGAACTACACCAACTTCGGCACCAGCTTCTCCGGAATCACGAATGCGCACCAGCTGGATTCCGCGTTCGGGCTCGTCGGCGTGGTGTTCGACATCTCGACCAAGCATTCCTTGCGCACCGGCACGTTCTCGATGGCCGTGAAGCTATCGACCGTGAAGGACTACGACGACTACTCGATCTCGGTACCCAACACCAAAGGGGCCTGGATCCGCGACACCGTGATGTTCGCCGACTTGGCCCAGGGCGGCTGGGGTGACGCGGTTCCGTTCAACGTCGATTCCATCTCCGGCATGGGTTTCTCGGCCAACGGTGCGGGAACCATCGTCATGCAGATCGACAACATCTACTTCCTGGGCACCAAGGGCCAGGCGATCGACGTCGGGGTGCGCCGTTCGGCCAAGGGACAGATCCTGTCGCTAAGCGGACGGAAATTGTCGATCACGGAAGCCGGAAACTGGACCTTGCGCCTTGTCGGCCCGAATGGACGCGTGAACAAGCGCCTGACAGGAATTGGCGCGACTTCGCTATCCCTGGGAGCCACGGCCGGTCCCCAGTGGGCGATCCTGGAAGCCGAAGGAAAGCGGAAGGTCCTGGCGTTGCCCGTGGTGCGCTGAGCCTTCCGCGAAACAGATCCGGCGGCGTCGGCCGCTGGGACATTCAAAAAGCCCTCCCGAACCGGGAGGGCTTTTCGTTTTCGAACGAGGCCGCCCAGAGATTGGAATTGTTGTAGGGGCGATTCATGAATCGCCCCTACAATACCGAACGGCGAAGGGTGACCGTTTTCAATTCTCCGTGTTGTTGCCCCACGGATTCCAGTCGACCCAGCGCGGATCGACGATTTCCGTCTTGCCGGATTTCCAGGCGTCGATCAGGCAGTCTTCGCAAGGCTCCTCGTCCACATTCTTCAGGGCGCCGGTCGCCTCCATCCACAGGATCTGTCGGCGGAAGGTTTCTGTCAACGGCACGGTGGTGGAAAACCCCAGGTCGGCCTTGGCCTTGGAGTTGTCGTAGATGCTGGGGAAGCGGTAGATGAACCATGCGCCCAAGCTGCGGCGCGGAGCCA
This sequence comes from Fibrobacterota bacterium, assembly GCA_039798065.1. Classification (GTDB taxonomy): domain Bacteria; phylum Fibrobacterota; class Fibrobacteria; order UBA5070; family UBA5070; genus UBA5070. The sequence goes on from JBDKGS010000169.1 coordinate 4,258, forward strand.
CTTGGCGCAGCCATTGTGAAGGCGCGTAGACCGGAACGAACCTGCCGCCGGCCGCTTCGGCAAGGGCGGCGTAGACACCGTTCCAGTCGGTGTGTTCGTCGGAAGTCAGGTGGTAGTCGTTCGTGTAGGCCTTGGTGTTGCCCAGGGTGGCCACGAAGCCGCGCGCGACGTCCGACACGTGCGAGATGGCCCATGGCGTGAAGCCGCCGTCCATGAGCATCACAGGCAGATTCTGTCGCATCCGCGACACAATCGAGTCGTCGAAGAACAGGCCGCAGGCGGTGGCGCCTTCGCCAGTGCTGTAGGATGGGCGGATGACGGTCGCGTGGGTTCCGTCGCGACCGGAGTTGTCCAGCAGGATGCGCTCTATGGCGGCTTTGTTGACGCCGTACATGCCAAACGGCGCACGTGTCGATGTCTCCTTGATGGGAAGCTCGACGGCAGGCCCACCGTAGACACAGGCGGTGGAGCACAGAACCACCTGGGAAGTCTTCCCCCAAAATGTGTCCACCAGTTGGGTGCCGTTCTGGGGGGCAAAAGCTGTCATGTCGATGACCGCATCCCACCTGCGACCGGCCACGGCTCCTTCCAACGAACCCGGTTCCCAGCGATTTCCGGAGAGCTTCTCGACCTCGCCTTTGAAGCGGATGGCGGTGGTTCCCCGGTTGAATACCGTGACGCGGTCGCCGCGATCGAGAAGCTGCTGCACGATGGCGGTCGAGATCAGACCCGTTCCGCCGATCACCAGGACATCCATGTTCACCTCGTTGGTTGGAGCTTCTCCTTTGTTGCGGAAGCGTCGATCGGGGTTTCATCGACTTCGCAGGCCACCAGGTGCAACGGCTTGTCCTGCACCGCTTCGCCGCGCAGTCCCCGCGACACGTTGTGCGCGAAGATCTCGATGCGGCTGACAACATTCGGCGGATAGGCGTTGCCGTCGTTTTCGATGGCGATCACGGGCATGCCGCGGTCGCGGGCCCAAGGTCCGTAGGTGGCCTCGATCAGGCGCCCGGGTAGGCAGGCGAAGGGCGAGATGATCGCCACGCCGTCCCAGCCTTCTTCCATCGCGATGGCCGATACGGCGGGTGACAGGGAGGCTTCACTCTCCAGTTCGGGGTCACCGAACTCGAACGAGCGCGCCATGATCTCCTTCATGTCGTGCGGAGCGTGGGGAATCAAGCCTGTCTTTTCGAACAGCTTGCCCATGCGCACTTCCTGGCGGTGCTTCCAGAGCAGTTCGATCTTCAGCCAGGCGAGCTTGCGGAACTCCGGTGAGAATGGGCGCTTGAGCATCGGCAAGGCGTTCATGAGCTTCTTGTAGCGACGCACCTGGTCCCAGTCCAGGTAGTGGATCCATTCGCCCAAACCGGTGATCTTGGCGACGATGCCGCGTCCGGACAGCAGCTTGGTAAGAGGTCCCACGGAATACTCGTCGCGGCGCACGAAGATTTCGCCAACAACCAGCACCTTGCGGGAGTCGGACAATTTCTTGCGCAGCGGGATGGCGGCCAATCGATCGGTCCAGCCGGGGAGCCCTTGCCAGATGGCGTTGGGGCCGCCCGATGCCGCGTTGGCGATTTCCTCTTCGATGGCCCGGAAGGTCTTCATGGCCTCGACAGGATTTGCCGACAAGGTCTCGATGGTGTTCTGGGCGTCTCGCATGAAGTCGCCCAAGATCACGCCCACCCAGGCGCGGGTGCTGAAATCGGTGCCGAGCTCGCCGTACGAGTTGTCGGAGTTCAACGACAGGCACACCACGTTCTTGTAGCCCAGCTCCTGGAACAGATTCTGGTAGAAGATGGCGTATTGGCCGGTGCGGCAAGGGCCCGTGGTGAGCGGCATGAACAACAGGTAGACGCGGTTGGGGTCGATTTCCGTCTTCGCGAAGAAGTCCAGGAACGCGCCTAGCACCAGCAACGAGGGAATGCATTCCTTGCCCGAGGCCACCGCACGGGCGCGGCCCGCCGTGTGCACGTCGGCTTCCGGAAGCGCGATGGAATCGATGCCGTGCGAACGACAGATTCCGGACAAGATGCGCGAAGCGAGCTGACCCATGGAGGGCCACAAAAGCTTCACCCGTTTGTCGTTGAGCTCGATGACTTCGCCCGAAGCGTTGTTGCGCACGAAGGTCTTGTTGCCTTCCAACTGCAGGTCCCAGTCGCGCTTCACCATCATCTCTTCTTCGGTGACCTTGGCGCGGCGGTAGCCTTCCACGATGTCCAGGAACGCTTCGATGCGCGTGTCCACGCCGGCGTCGGCCGTGTGGCTGTCGAGCTCAAGGATGAGGAACGGCTTGGTGTTGTGGATCCAGCGCAGGTAGTGCAGAATGAAGCTGTCGGGCGCGCACGAGAAGTTGGTGACGAAGCACAGGAACAGGTTCGGGTGCTGCTTCACCTGCACGGCGGTCTTCAGGTTCTGCTGGCCGTAGTACCAGTACATGTTGTCGGTGATCGTTTCGTCCTGGATGGGCAGGAAGTCGAACGGGATCACGGTGTAGCCGCGGGTGGCGAACTTGCGCGGAATGCCCATGTTGGCTTGGCTGGTGAGAGCATTGTAGGGGCGTCCGCAAAGCGCGATCACGGGCTTTTTCGATGCGTCGGCCTTGGCCAGCACTTCGGCGCCGATGCGACGTCCTTCTTCGTAGCAGGCCTTCTGCCAATGCAACGCGATGTCCCAAGCCTTGCGGCCTTGGGCCTTGCTGAATCCAAGCTTTACGGCCACGTCGATCATCGGGTCCGAACCTTCGTCGAATCCGCGGGTGAAGTCCAGCACCGGGCGCAGGATCTTGGAGTCGTCCAGCCCCAAGGCCGTCCTCAGGTAATACGGGACACCCTGCATGATGGGGCACAGGCAGGCGTGGATGTCTTCCTGGTAGGAAGGCATGGCTTTGAACTGCGGCAGGAAGTACCACTCGACATCCGACTTGCGGGCGGTTTCTGTCACCGCGTGCGCGATCTCGGCCGGGAAGCAGTACGACGATTCGCACTTGGCGATTCCGCCCTCGTCCATTTTCGACACCAGGCGCGGGCGCACTCCCAACTGGTGGAAGAAGTTCGAATACAAAGGCCACAACGTGTGCACGCTGAAGGCTTCGGGAACCGCCACCACGGGTGCCGACTCGGGGAGCTGGTCGACCTTCGCGGAATACTTGTCAAAGTAGAGCTCGTGGCGTTTTTCCACGTAGTCGACCGAATCTTCGGCACCGGTGTTCTTGCGACGCGCATTCGCGTAGCGGTTGCAGCGGCCACCGAAGTGGTACTTGTTGCCGCCCACGTCCAGGATCTGGATGGGGCAGAAATTGTCGCATGCTTTGCAACGGTAGGTCTTGCCGTGTTCCACTTCGCGGGCCAGGAGGTCGGCGATGCTCCAGTCGTGTTCGTCCAGGTCGCCCGATGCGTTCTTCTCGATGGCAAGCAGGGCCACGCCAAAACAGCCCATCAATTCCGGATCCGGGGGCACGATGATGTCCTTGCCCAGCAACGACGCGAAGGCCATCGGGACGGCCGGATTCTTGGCCACGCCGCCTTGCAGGACAATTCGCTTGCCTACGCGACGATTTCCGACCACGCGGTTCAAGTAGTTGGACACGATCGAGAGCACCAGTCCCGCCACGATGTCGTCGCGGGTGGCGCCCTGTTGGATGGCCTTGCGGATGTCGGAGTTGATGAACGCGCTGCAGTGTTCGCCGAACCGCAATGGAGCCTTGGCGGCCAAGGCGGCGGGTCCGATCTGCTCCGGACGGGAAATGTCAAGGTCGCCGGATGCCGATTCCTCCAGGAACGATCCGGTGCCCGCGCTGCAGGCCTCGTTCATGGCGTAATCCACCGGAACGCGGTTGCGCAGATTCACGTACTTGGCGTCCTGGCCGCCGATCTCGAAAATGGTGTCGATGTCGGGGTCGAAATAGGTCACGCCCACGGTGTGCGCGATGATCTCGTTGTAGATGCCGCCGGTCTCGCAGAACACGCCCAACAGTTCGCGCGAACTGCCCGTGGTGGCCACCAGGCGGATGTCCACGTCGGCGTCGGGGCCCAGGGGTTTGCGCACCTGCTCGCGTACCGATTCCAGGCACAGACGCAATGCGGTGACCGGATCGCCCAGGGTGCGGCCGTAGTGGCTGGCCACGATCTCCTTGGTCTCCATGTCCAGCAGGACAACTTTTGTCGTGGTCGATCCGCCATCCACGCCCAGCACGTACTTGCGGCCGGGCTTGGCGAGCGATCGTTTGGATTCCACGAAGCGGACCTTGTCCTTGGCCAACTCCAGCGATGGAGCGCGCGGGTACTGGATGTTGGCATCGCCCAGCAATTCGTCAATTTCTGGCAGCGGAGCGCCTTCTGTGATGGCGAGGTCGGCCATGCCCCAGGCTTCCAGCCAAGCGGCCTGCTCGGGCACCAGGAATTCCACGTTGGGGAGTTCGTCGCGCAGGAACTGGACCAGGTGGGGATTTTTGGTTGCACCACCAGCCAGCAAGACGCGGCCTTTGGTGATGCGGGCGCGGTTCAGGAAATCCACCACCTTCTTCGACATCACGTTGGACAGCGACAGCACGATGTCGTGTTTGTCGGCTTCGCCCTTGTTGAGCTTGTGCGTGCAGTCGCTCTTCATGAACACCGAGCAGCGGCTGGAGAGCTTGCAGACCTGCGAATTGGACACTTCGGGCTCGAAGACCGCTTCGACCGGAAGTCCCATGCGCTTGAGCTGTTGCGCGAAGAATTCACCCGTTCCCGACGCGCACTTGTTGCCTGAATAGGTGTTCACGATCCGGTTTTGCTTGTCCAGCGTGTAGACCACAAGGTCTTCGCCACCCACGCTCACCACCGCATCAACGACTTCGCCCAAATTGCCCACGGCGCGCTCCACCGCAGCCGGTGCGATGCGATCTGGGACACGAAATTGGCGACGCCCCTCCTGGCCTGTGATCAGGGCCGGAATTCCAGCCTCGACAGCATGTTCCTGCAGGATCTTCTTGAGCGTGCCTGGCAGATCGCCGTCGTGGGAGCGCGAATCGGACCAGAGAATGTTGGCTCCGTCGACACGACAAACTTTGACACTTGCCGCGCCGATGTCGATTCCAAGGCCGGCCCCAGGGGTGGTTGGGCGCGTGGCAGAGGCAGACATATCAACTCCTGGTCAAATTGGGAAACCGCAAGCAATGCCGGGTGAGGCGCTTCCAAAAAGACGGCGGACCGGCGTATCTGGAAATCTAGGTCCGAAACTCCCTAAATGGGAGTGGTTGTTGCAACAATCCTGATTTCCCGCCAAAATGGCAGTTCAGGAACGGGTGATCGCAGGTCGGGATCACAGGAAAGAAACCGTCATTCCCCTTGTTTGGACGGGTTGTTTCCGATGATATGGAATCGATACCTCAGCTTGGCCTTGCCGTCCACGAAGCTCTGGACCTTGTCGACGAGTTTCAGTGTCCGTTCGATTTTGCGCAGCAAGCTGTCGTTTTTTGTCAGCGGTTCGAGTGG
>JBDKGS010000170.1:0-9728 GCA_039798065.1 Fibrobacterota bacterium
CGATGATATGGAATCGATACCTCAGCTTGGCCTTGCCGTCCACGAAGCTCTGGACCTTGTCGACGAGTTTCAGTGTCCGTTCGATTTTGCGCAGCAAGCTGTCGTTTTTTGTCAGCGGTTCGAGTGGGGCGGCGGCGGTTCGGGCAAGCGTGTCGGCTCGCCGAACCAATTTTCCGGATTTTCCGAGGAGATCCTGGGTCTGTCGCAGAATGGAATCCGTAGAATTCAAGGCGTCAATCAGGTTCGGTTCCATGGAATGCAACGAGTCGGCGAGACTCCGACTCAATTGACCTGCGGCTTGGAGCGAGGGCCCCAGTCCTTGCGTCTTTCGTACGATCCGGTCGATTTCCAGCAGCAGGACATCGGTCTGGTCCAGAGTGAACAAGACTTTCTCATGCAAAGGGGAAATCGAGTCGTTCCCGGTTGCCTGGAGTCCAATCCATAAGCGGATGTCGTTGACTTTGGCCACCACGCTTTTGATTCCACTCATCACCTCGGCGATGCCTGGACGGAAAATGCCTTCCACCAAAGCGTTGCGGTCCAGTGGATGGAGTGAATCCACACCTGGATCCAGGAGCACGTAGCGCATGCCCATCAGGCCGTTTCCGACATTCTCGGCATGGGCGTCGCGGAAAATGCGTTGGTGTTTCCAAAAACGCAGACGAGCCCGAACGCCAGTGGGGTCGGAGCTGATGTCTTCGACTTGACCCACCTTGACGCCTTGGATGGCCACGGGGTCGTCTTCTTGCAAACTGCCGATCAGATCTCCATTCCCGGAGAAATGAACCCAGATGTGATCTCGCTCCAGCTCGGTGTAGGTGTAGATCCGCCAGCTGAAGAACAAAACGGCCAAAGTCACCACGGCAACGGTGGCATATCCCACGATCCGAGAGTTCGGGCGTAAGTGGGGTTGACTAGCCAAAAGAGCCACCAAGCGGACTTGAACCGCTGACCCACGCATTACGAATGCGTTGCTCTACCAACTGAGCTACGGTGGCTGGAGGGGGCAAATCTAATCCTGATGTGGGATTCTTGGAAGGGTCAAGTAATGCACAACGATACCACGAACTCCAGGAATTGTCGCCTCGAATGTTCACCCTGGTGGTGGACCGGGGCGTCGAGGGAATCGACGTTCCTGTTCCAGCTTCGGGAGTTCGGCGCTGGAGCTGATGCTCACGTTCTTTTCCCCAAGGAAGGAACGGAGTTCGTCGAGCAGCTCCTGGGTGGGGGTCAGCTTCACCTTGCGCGATTCCATCAACCAGTTGCCCTGCAGAGACTTGACATGGAACACCAAGCGGCACCGGCCCGGATGAGGGCGGCATGCATCCAGGATCCGATCCAGGATGGGGTCGGAGAGTTGGCGGGTGTCCACGTGCAAATGCAACGTGTCGACGATTTTTGTCCGAACCTTCGAGAGCAGGCTGGCGCGCACGCCTTCCAACGCCTTGGTGACAGGGACGTCGTCGTTGCCTTCGTCGTTGCGGTCGCGGGCCTCGCGCACGCGGGCCAACAGCACGATTCGGGCACCTTCGGTGGCGATGTCGCGATTCTTTTCCCCTTCTTCGGGGTCGTCGGCGTTCCAGGCGTTGGGCCAGAAGGCGACCTCGCAGGTGCCGGAAAAATCTTCCAGTTCCAAGAAGGCGAATTCGCGGCCGTCCTTGTTGAGCCGGGTACGACGGGATCTGACCAGTCCGCCCACGCGCACCACCTTCTCGGTGGCCAACTCGGAAATGTGGATCAAGGGTGTGCAACAAGCTTCAAGGTCGTCGCGGAACGGGTCCAGCGGGTGGCGCGACAGGTACATGCCCAGGACTTCGCGCTCTTTGTCCAAGACCTCTTCGAACGACCAAGGATCGACATCGGGGAGCGATGGGGGAGCGGTCTCCATGCCGCCATCGTCGTTGCCCATGTCGAACAGGCTCACTTGGTCGCGATCGCCACTTCGACCAGCAAAAGCCAGGGCCTCGGGGACCACGTGGAATTGCTGGGCGCGGGTGCCGGGGAGGTCGTCCAGAGCCCCGGCCATGGCAAGCGATTCCAGGCTTCGGCGGTTGACATTTTGTGTCCCCAGTCGTTTGCACAGATCGAACACATCCTGGAACGGGCCGTTCTCGCGTCGATCGGCGACGATAGCTTCGGCTACCGAACGACCCACGTTTTTCACGCCCGCCAAGCCGCAGATCACCTTTCCGTCCTGGACGTCGTACTTGGGTTCCGACTTTTGGACCGAGGGCGCGACAACCGGGATTCCCAGTCGCTTGCACTCGTGCACCAGCACCACCATGCGCTCGGTGTTGTCGAGTTCCGAATTGCAGTTGGCTGCCAGGTATTCTGCCGCGTAGTTGGCTTTGAGCCAGGCGGTCTGGTAGGCCACCACGGCGTAGGCCGCGGCGTGCGATTTGTTGAACGCGTAGGCCGCGAAGGGAATGAGCAGGTCCCACAGCTTCTTGGCGAGATCGGGCGTGTAGCCCTTCTTCACCGAGCCTTCGATCCAGGTGTGCTCCTCCTTCTGGAGCTTCTCCAGGTCCTTCTTGGCCATGATGCGGCGCAGAAGGTCGGCACCGCCCAGCGAGTAGCCGGCCAGCTGCTGCGCGATCGCCATCACCTGTTCCTGGTACACCATCACGCCGTAGGTGGTGCCAAGAATTGTCTCAAGGTCGGGATGGTAGCAGTCCATCTCCTCGCGACCTTGTTTGCGTCGAATGTAGACCGGAATCTGCTCCATGGGTCCCGGTCGATACAGGGCGTTCATGGCGATCAGGTCTTCGAGCCGTTCGGGGCCGAGCTGGCGCAGATAGTTCTGCATGCCGCCCGATTCGAACTGGAATACCCCGATGGTGTCGCCGCGGCCCAGCATCTCGTAGGTCTTGGCGTCGCCGTCCTCGATCTTTTCGGGGTCCACCGCCACGCCGTGGTTTCGCAGGATGAGCTGGCATGCCTCCTGGATCACCGACAAATTTCGGAGACCCAAAAAGTCCATCTTCAACAGGCCGATGTTTTCGGCGTAGTCCTTCGAGAACTGCAGCACGACCTGGTCGGGCTGGCCTTCGGGGCAATACAGAGGTCCGAAATGCTCCACGTTGCGAGGCGCGATGATCACGGCAGCGGCGTGCATTCCAGCGCCGCGAACATACCCCTCGATCTGCTTGGCGATCTCGAAGGCCTGCTGGAACCGTGGGTCGGCTTCCACGGCGTCGCGCAACGGCGGGCTGTCGCGGATGGCCTCGTCGAGACTGGGCTCCTTGCCAGCCACAGGCGGGGGGAACAGCTTGGTGAGGCGATTGACTTCGTTGTGGTCGATTCCCAGCGTGCGCGCGGTGTCCTTGAGCGCGGCCTTGGATTTCAAACGACCGTACGTGATGATCTGCGCCACGCACTCCTTGCCGTACTTCTCCTTCACGTACTCGATGATGCGCTCGCGATCGAGGTCCGAGAAGTCGGAGTCGATATCGGGCATCGAAATACGTTCGGGATTCAGGAAGCGTTCGAACAGCAACGAGTACTTGAGAGGATCCACCGATGTGATCTCGGTGACGTAGGCGACCAGCGAACCCACCGCCGAACCACGACCCGGCCCCACGGGAATGCCCATTTCGCGGGCCTTCTGCATGAAGTCGGCCACGATCAGCATGTAGCCGGCCACCTTCATCTTCTTCATCATGGCCAGCTCGTATTCGAGCCGGTCGATCGCCTCCCGCGACGGTTCGGCCCAACGCATCTTCAGGCCTTCGCGGCTGATGTGCGCGAGGTATTCGTCGTCGTCCGCGAACCCGGGCGGCAGCGGGAAGTTGGGATAGAAGTAGTCGCCGGTGGGGATCTTCGCTTGGCAGCGGGAGGCGATCTCCAACGTGATGTCGCAGGCTTCCGGATGGTCGACAAAAATCGTCCGCATCTCGTCGGGCGACTTGAAGTGGTGTTCGCGGGTGGCGAGCTTGGGGTGGTCGGCGTCGGCCAGGCGCGTGGCGGTGCGGATGCAGCCCATCACCTCCAGGGCTTCGTGCTGCTCCTTCTCCAGGCACAAGACGGAATTTGTCGCGACGGTCCGCAGACCTTCGGACTTCGCGATGGCGGACAATTTCCGACAAGCTTCGCGCTCCTCGGCCAGACCGTGGTCCTGCAGCTCCAGGTAGAAGTGGTCGGGTCCCAGCATCTCCTTGTAGAGCCGAACGATCTCGAGCGCCTTGGCGTCTTCGCCGGCATGGAGCCAATGGTCGATCTCGCCTTCGGGACCGCCCGACAGGAAGATCAGGCCTTCCTTGTGCTGGGCCAAAAGTTCGCGATCGATGCGGGGCCGGCCGGAATACCCCTCGGTGTGGGCCATCGTGATGAGCTTGGACAGATTCCGGTAGCCGGGTTCCAGCCGCTCCACCAGCGCCACAAGCGGGAACGGCTTGTGGCCCGGGTTGCGCTCCTTGCGGCCTTGCGGCGCCATCCAGAGTTCGGTGCCCTGGATGGCCTGGATCTTGGCGTCCTTGCAGGCCGATTGGAACTCGATCGCCCCGAACATGTGCCCGCAATCGGTGAGCGCCACCGCAGGCATCCCATACTCGGCGGCTTTGGCGGACAGTGCGGCTGCGGGGCCGATTTTCTGTTTGGTTTCCTTGTCGTACTTGCGCTTGTCGATCAGTCGGCAAGCGCCCTCGAGCATGGAATACTCGGAGCGGACATGGAGATGTACGAAGCTCATGGAGACATGCAAACGTAGATCCGTGAGGGGCCGTCGGGCGAGTCTTGCAAGTTGATAAGCCGGTGTCTACACGCCATCCGCGCCAGCCATCCGAAGGGCTGCCGCAGGTGGGTGCCGCAAATCGTAGGGGCGATTCATGAATCGCCCGCAATGGGAAAGGCACCGGAGGCCGAACGGCCGGAGCCCGCAGGGTGGCGGCCCCACCGGGCTCGGTGGGGAGGCGCCCTAATTCAAACTGCGATCAACCGTTCAGGGAACCAAACCGTCGATGGGCATTCGCTCATCGTGATGGGTTTCGTCGTGGTGGTGTTCCGATGGCTCGGTTTCCGCCTCGTCGGTTTCCTTGCCTTCGGGATTTTCCGACGATACGACTCGGCGGCGCGGACGGTAGTCGCGGGGGTCCAAGCACAGGTCGTAGGTTTCGCGCTCGATCTGGATCCAGTCGGTGCGATCGATGCCGCGGAAGGTTCGGCTAGCAGACGAATAGGGGTACGCCGAGGCGATTTTGATCCAGCGGTCCTGCTCACGGGCGATGGCGCGGATTTCGTCGGCCACTTCCGCGAAGTCCTGGTCCTGCGAAAAGACCAACGCGATGTCGAAGGCCTTGGAATGCGCGCGCTGCACGATGTCCAGGGCGATCCGCAAATCCACACCCTTCTCGATGCTCACGGGAAGCATGACGGTGCGGCCGTCGGGCTGATGAACCGGACGTTTGCGGGTTTTCCAGCTCTTCCACCATGTCATGGCGCCCTGGTGCTCCAAGGCGCGAAGCTTGTTCATCCAGAAGCGATGCCAGTACTCGTTTTCTTCTGCCGAAGGAACCGAGGTGTACACGCGTACCTGCTGGAGATCCCAGCCCATTTGTTCGGCGAGTTTTTGGGCGAGCAAAATCGGGTCGTAGTCGGGATAGAACGAGCCGTACGCCTGACGAGCCGCGTGGAATAGGCTCTGGGCATCGATGAAAGCGATACAACGTTTTGTGTTTGGTTCCTGCGGCATAGAATATTCGGCGAAGTTCCTCAGATTGGGCGCGTATCTCAGAATGAGAGAAAGTCGTAAACGATGGTTGTGAACATATTGTCAGTTTGTCGGTTGCGCAGCTCGTTATTTACCACAAATCAGCGCATTGGATTGCTTTTTCCGGTGGCTGGTCCTGTCGATTCGCTTGCACTGGAGCGATTCGTGGGAGCTTGAGGAGCCGATTTTGCTGTCGAATCCGGCAAATTCGCTTCTGCCTCTTGCTTTGGCAATTTCGAGATCGAATTGTCCAACACTTTTGCTGTGGAATCAATAACGATTTTCGCGGCGCTAGAAGTTGAAATTGATTCTGGAGTGGGCGGAAGCTTGTCTGGATTCGCGAAAGGGACATCGATCGACCAGCCGTTGATTCGCTTTTCCATGATATCCATGGATTTTCGGATGTTGACGCTGGAATCCGAGCTCGTCATCACATGGGGGGTGATATAGATCGCCAATTCCGTGGTTTGTTTGTTCTGGGTGTGGTAGGAGAAGAAACGACCGATCAACGGGATCGCGGAAAGCAATGGCAGTCCTTCCTGCGACTTGAGGTCGACGGTCTGGATGAGACCTCCCAACACCAAAGTCTGCCCGTCTTTCAGGCGGACGTTGCTGGAGAGGCTGCGAGTCGATGTGCTTGGAGGTTTGTTCGCGTCGCCGGTCGCGGTCGAGGTGGGGGTGCGCACCTCGGGTTTGATTTCGGCAGTGATATAACCCGACTTGGTCAGGTACGGGGTGATGGTGAGCGTGATTCCCGAGTTGAACGCCCGGTAATCGCTGGACACCACGCCCGAAGAGTTGGTGGTGCTCACCTGGAAGTAGTCGGAACTGCCGATATTGATGGTGGCGGGTTGGCCGTTGAGCGTGGTGAGACGCGGGCGCGCCAAGACTTTCGCGAGCTCGGCGTTTTCCATGGCGTTGAGCTGCACCATGAAGTCTTGCGGGAGCAAGGTCAAAGTGGCCAGGTCGAACGGTCCGACTTTGGCTAGCCTGGAGCTCGAACCGTCGGCATGGACCTTCGCGCCCAGGATTGGCCCCGTCGTGAATCCTTTGCCCGCGGCGGGAATGTCCTGGTTCATCTTGCGGATGCCGACTTCCGCGACCTTCTTGCGAGTGAATTCGACGATCACGGCTTCGATGACGACCTGAGGCACTTCCTGGTCGATGGTCTGCAGGAAATCCTTGATCTTGGAGTTCGACTCGTTGGTGCCGGAAAGCAGGAGCGCGTTCAATTCCGGCAAAGCTTGGATGCCCTGGGCGGAAAGGTTCTTGGGAAGCAGCGGCATGACTTTGTCGGCCCGCAGGTGGCGCAAGTAGAAGATGTCTGTGACGGCCAAGGCCTGGCCCGACGAAGAAGCGGGATTGCGATCGCCGATCACGAGGATGGAGTCCTGCATGGCGAAGGTGAACGGCGTTCCTTGCAGAATCAGTTCCAGTGCTTGCGTGAGCGGGACATCTTTCAAGTTCGCGTCGACGGTACCGCCCAGCATGCCCCAGGTGATGGTGTTGTACCCACCTTGGTCGGCCAACTGCTGAACCACGTCGGAGAGGGAGGCTTGTTTCAGGTTGGCGGTGACCTTGCCTTTGCGAACGGAAAGATCGAGACGTGCGCCGCGACCACCCCCACTCATGTAGCCCATTGGATTGTTGTTGTTCTGGCGGTCGTCGGAAGACGACACGATCCAGGCTTCGCCTTGGCTGCGCAACTCGAAGCCCGAGGCGGTGAGGATCGCTTTCAGGCCATCGACAGGGTCCACGCCGCGAAGGGTGCCGGAAACCTGGCCCTTGGCATTGCGGTCGACCAGGATGTTGAGTCCGGTCCGCTTTCCGTATTCGTCGGCGAACGCCTGGATATCCTGGTTTTTCACCGTCATGGTGATGGCGTTGCGGCCCACTTCGATGGTGCCTTGAGTCTTGGGTTTGGGGGAACGGACCTGGTAGGCTTGGCCATCCCAGAACAGCTCGAAGCCCAGCGGATTCACGATGTTGCGGATGGCGTCCAGCACCGGCATGCGGTGGAGCGAGACCGTGACCTTCCCCTTGACCTCGGGGTAGGGGAAGATGTTGAGATCGTAGGCTTTGGCGATCGTGCGCAGCACGTCGCGAATGTCCTGGTCGACAAATTCCGTCGGCTCCATGATCGGACCGCCCGAAGGCGTGGAAAGATCGTCGGAACCGAGCGCAAGAGATGGACCTGCCGGGGGCAGGCTGGTCCCGATCGGATCGGGGGCGGGAGCGAGTTCCGACCCGACGACGGGGACGGACTGGATGGATCGGGCTGTGGTGGGGCGGCTGGGCGCGCTGCGTTCCGCGGCCGACAGTGCGGTCGAGAAAACGGCCAAAGCCGCGGCGAGGGAAACGGGAAGTCTAATCATGGTCGGTAGGGAGCAATCTAGCACTCGTATACACACAACGAACACCTTTGGCCCGTCCTCGCGTCTGTGGTGGGGAGTGCGGTTCGATGGAACTTGGCTTCCATAGCCGTGAAATCGCGGCATGTACCTCCAAAGGAAGGTTTGGACTTGTGCTTCCTGGCTAGAATTTCTAAACTTCCACGCCTTCGCACCCTGTTCTCAATTCTGGGAACGGGAAACAGCGATCTCTGCTTATCGGGCAGAGAACGATCGTGCGATCTACAACGAAGGTCAAAAAATGGCACAGCTCCTTTACGGAACCGAAGCTGATCTCTTGGAGATCGAAGGCAAGGTTTCCACGCGCACCCCCGAGGAAGCGGAAGCTCTCCTCCTCGCCTACTCCGCCACCCTCGAAGGTGTGGAAGAAGGCAAGATCGTGGCCGGCACGATCCTGGAATTCGACGACACCAACGTCATCGTCGACATTTCCTTCAAGTCCGAGGGTGTCATCCCCCGCGCTGAATTCAAGAACCCCGAAGAACTCGTCGTCGGCGCCCACGTGGACGTCTACATCGAGCAGATCGAAGGCGACGACGGCGCCGTGGTGCTTTCCAAGCAGCGCGCCGACTTCATGAAGGTCTGGGAACGCATCCGCGACGCCTACGAGACCGGCGAAGTGGTCGAAGGCACCTTGCTGCGTCGCATCAAGGGCGGCATCGTGGTCGACCTGTTCGGCATCGAAGCCTTCTTGCCCGGTTCGCAGATCGACCTCCGTCAGATCCCGGACATGGACGCTCTCATCGGTCAGATGATGGGCTTCCGCGTGATCAAGGTCCACAAGTCCCGCCGCAACATCGTGGTCAGCCGTCGTATCGTTCTCGAAGAAGAACGCGGCCGCCTCCGCGACCAGATCATCGACACCCTCGAGCGTGGCCAGGTCCGCGACGGCGTGGTCAAGAACATCACCGACTTCGGTGCGTTCATCGACCTGGGTGGCGTTGACGGTCTGTTGCACATCACCGACATGACCTGGGGCCGCATCCAGCACCCCTCCGAGCTCGTCCACATCGGCCAGAAGCTCACCGTCAAGGTCCTCGATTTCAACGATCGCAAGGAACGCATCTCCCTTGGCCTCAAGCAGCTCCAGGAACATCCTTGGAAGACTGTCGCGACCAAGTATCCCGAAGGCGCACGCGTCAACGGCAAGGTTGTTTCGATCACCGACTACGGCGCCTTCATGGAGCTGGAGCAGGGTGTCGAAGGCCTCATCCACATCTCCGAGATGTCCTGGACCCAGCACGTCAAGCATCCTTCGCAGGTCGTCAAGGTCGGCGATTCCGTGGAAGCCGTCGTTCTGCGCATCGACACCGAGAACGAGAAGATCTCGCTGGGCATCAAGCAGATCGAGCCGGATCCCTGGAGCACCATCGAAGCCGACTTGCCCCTGAACACGGTCATCACCGGTCAGGTCCGCAACTTGGCTCCGTTCGGCGCCTTCGTGGAAATCAAGGAAGGCATCGATGGCCTGATCCACGTGTCCGACATGAGCTGGACCAAGAAGGTGAATCATCCTTCCGAAGTCCTGCAAAAGGGCGACACCGTCACTTGCATGGTCCTGTCGGTCGACAAGGAGAAGCGTCGCATCTCCCTGTCCCTCAAGGCCATGGGCG
>JBDKGS010000171.1:0-9720 GCA_039798065.1 Fibrobacterota bacterium
GTGCCGGAGGATCACGCCCGTTGCGGATCGGCGATGGTTGTAAGCGCAGGGCAGATCCGCAACGGGCGTAGCCGCAGGCCAGGGGGAGACCTCCCCCACCACTACGTCGCATCTACCTTTGGAGGTCTATGGCCGAAGTCAAACTCGAGGAAAGCTGGCGATCGCGTCTGGAGCCCACGTTCCAGACCGAATGGTTCGCGAAGTTGCGCGCTTTTCTGAAGGAAGAGAAGGCCGCCGGAGCCACCATCTATCCGCCGGGTCCGCGCATCTTCGCCGCCTTGGACTCGACACCTTTTGACAAGGTGCGCGCGGTGATCCTTGGACAGGATCCGTACCACGGACCGGGGCAGGCGCATGGGTTGTCGTTTTCCGTCCCCGCGGGAATCCCCAAGCCGCCCAGCCTGGTGAACATCCACACCGAGTACAACACCGACCTGGGGCTCCCGATCCCCAAGCACGGAAGTCTGGAGCCGTGGTCAAAAAATGGCGTGTTGCTGTTGAACACCTGCCTGACGGTGCGTGCCGGACAGCCGTTGTCGCATCAGAACCAGGGGTGGGAGAAGTTCACCGACAGGATCGTGGAACTGTTGGCCGCCAGGCCCGAGCCCATGGTGTTCATCCTGTGGGGGTCGCCGGCGCGCAAGAAGACCGAGCGCGTGGATCTGTCGCGCCATGGAGTGATCGCGTCCGTGCATCCGTCGCCGCTTTCGAGCTACCGGGGGTTCTTCGGGAGCAAGCCGTTCAGCAAGGCCAACGACTTCCTGGTCAAGGCCGGTCAGCCACCGATCGATTGGCGTTTGGGGGAATGATTCACATCTTCTTGAATTGATGGTAAAGTAGCGGTTTTCCGCCACGGACCCATTTCGGGGGACTTTCCAGATGCCCAAGTCAATTCTTGACGCCAAACACCGGGCCGAGATTGCCGGACGATTTTTGTCGCTCACTCCCGAGACCCCTCGGCGCTGGGGTTCCTTGACCGTGGACGGAATGCTGTGCCACGTGGCCGACGCCATGGAGCAGGGGCTGGGACGGCGCAGCGACCGCGATCGTTCCAACCGATTCATGCGCACGGTGCTCAAATTCCTGGTGATCTACGTGCTTCCCATGGTGAAGGGCGCGCCCACCTCGGAGAAGATGGATCCGTCGAGGGAAGGCACGCGGCCACACGATCTGGACCATGACAGAAACCGTGTGTTGTCGTTGTTGGAGGAATCGGGATGCTGGCCGGCCGACAAGCCCATGGCAGACCATCCCGCCTTCGGACCGCTGACGGTGGCCCAACGCGGACGACTCACCTGGAAGCATCTGGACTACCACTTGAGGCAGTTCGGGGCGTAGAGCTCGAAGCGCCAGCGTGACCGGGATCACACCGGCACCAAACACAGGGTGCATCCGACGGATATTGGCGCTATTGTTGGAGAATCTATTCCAACAAAGGTTTGGCGCCATGATTTCGCGTATCCAGAAATTGTCTCTCGTCTCCTTGGCGCTGGGCCTCTGCGCATCGGCGAAAGCTGCGTCGGTGGTCGCGCAACCCGCGTGGTCGCGCGTCGACACCGGGATCGGGTCGCTCGTGACGGAAAACGGCAGGATCGCCCAATCGGGTAGCACCGTCGATTCGGGATGGTTGCGGATCTTGAACCCCGATGGGCAGGTGCGCTGGACGGTCGGGATGAAGGTTCCTTCGAAAGCCGTCTTGCGCAAGCCATTGGTGAACGCGATGGTCGCGACTCCCGATGGCGGCTGGATCGTGGGTTTCGACACCTCGGCTTCGCGCATGACAGGTTCGGTGCTGTACCGATTCGATTCACTGGGTGCGACCCTAGGCTCGCCCATGACGCTGTCCTACGACACCGTGCTCTCGCTTTCGGTGGTGGCCGCAGGCACGGAAACTTGGGTCGCGGCGAAGACGCACAGCGAACGTCCTACCACGGTGCACCACTTCTCGAGTTCGGGGATCTTTCTCGATTCCCTGACACTCCCGTACCGGGGCGATTTGCTGAGCCTCACGGCGGTGGGCTCGCGGGTGGTGGCGCACTTCCAGGTCGCCTACGCGAAGTCCAGCACGGAACACGTCCTGCTTCTAGGATCGATCGCCGCGGGTTCGACTCAGAGCATCCGCATCCTGGACGAGGACAGCCTGGATTGCATGGGCCTCACCAATTTCGTCAAAACCCGTCAAGGTGTCGGCCCTGGGCCGTACGTGCTGGTGACGGATTCCGGCGCCGCCGATTACCTGACGGCGAAGTTCCCCCGCGTGCGGGTGACAAGCTGGTCGGCACTGGGCGACAGCCTGCAACGCGTCCGTGACACCACGCTGGATCTGGCCTACGCCGCAACAGGATGGTTCCTGGCGAACGGGGATCTGCGTCTTTTGGGATCGCACCAGATTCCCGGCGGTCTTCGCTTCGAACCGGGCATCGTGGATCTGTCCATGCAGGGGGCCGCAACGCGGACGAGAACCATCCATCCTTCCTCCACCGCAAGAGTGGACATCAGTTCGGTCTTTGGGCGCGGCTTTCCCGACGGATCGGGGTTCGCGTGCGTGAAGGAAGCCGATGGCAGCTATGCCATCTCGCTGTTCGACGCCGATGGCGATTCGGTGCGGACGGTTTCTGTCGTGCCCCAGGGCTCGATCACCAAATGGTACGCCCAACCCGACGGCGACATCCTCACGCTGCGGCATTCGCAGGGCGGCGAAAGCACCACCATGGAATCGTGGGACGTGGCGGTGTCGACAGCCATCCATGCCCGCCCGGCATCGTTCAAGTCGCTGCGAGCCTGGGGCGAGGAGTTGATCCTGGATCTGGACCAACCTTCGAGCCGCGCGCGCCTGGACGTGGTGGACCTGACAGGCCGGCTTCTATCGAGCCGCGAACTGGGATCGCTGGACGCGGGACGCCATGTTCTGCGCCCCCAAGGAGCGGGAAACCGAATCGTGCGCTTGCAGCTGGACGGCACCCGGCTGATCGCGAAGATGGCGCATCCCTAATCGACCGTTTGTTGGCCCCAGCCGATCGGCCCACGACCCGGGGTTTGAACCTTCCGCCCGGCGTTGGCAACTCAACGGGCTCATGCGGTGGGTGGGTTCCGGATGCTATCCTGGACTGATACCGGAATGGTCAACGGGGAAACAGGAGTTCGATATGCGTCGCGGAAACATTTTGGGGTTCGGGGTGTTATCCCTGTGCCTCTTTGCCGTCCAAACCTTTGCACAGGCGCCCGTGGGCAGCCCCGTGGACGTGCATGGCTTTTTGCACACCGCCGATCTGAAGAACAACGGGCGGTTGACCATCGCCGACAAGAACGACAAGGCCACGCAGCTGGTTGGAATGAGCCTTTTCTGGTCGGGATGGGCCGGACAGTTCTACAACCGCAAGACGGTTGGTTGGCTGGCTTCCGACTGGAAGATTTCCGTTGTGCGCGCGGCGATCGGCGTGGATGGCGGCGGCAACTATCTGGATTCGGTGAACAAGGGCGCCGAAGCGAATTTGTTGCGTGCCGACAGCGTGATCCAGGCGGCCATCGACTACGGCATCTACGTGGTGATCGATTGGCACGACCATTACGCGATCAACCACACGGCCAAGTCGGTGGAATTCTTCCAGCGCATGGCCCGCAAATGGGGCGCCTACCCCAACGTGATCTACGAGATCTACAACGAGCCCATGGGCGCCGACGTCAACACCGAATCCTCCGAAATCCCCCACGAGGAGATCGAGGCCTATTCGGACACCGTGATCGCCGCCATCCGTGCCATCGATACCGCCAACCTGATCTTGGTGGGCAACCGCTCCTGGGACCAGAACCCCAGCGATTTCGTGGGATCGTTCCTGAACACGAAATACCGAAACATCGCCTACACCCTGCATTTCTACGCGGGCAGCCATTCGGCTGCATTGCGCACGGAAGGCAACAACGCGATGGCCGGTGGACTGGCGCTGTTCTTGTCGGAATGGGGAACATCGGCTGCCGACGGCGGTTCGCCCACCGGACCCAGCAAGGGCGCGATCTATTTGACCGAGGCCGAGAAGTGGATGACCTGGGCCAAGACCAACAACCTGAGCTGGTGCAACTGGTCGGTGGTGGCCAAGAACGAGAGTTCGGCGGCGCTGCTTCCCGCGGCGGGCTCCAAGGGATGGTGGACGGATTCTGTCATCTCGCCTTCGGGACTCTACGTGCGCGGCAAGACGCGCGAGCTGAACGCCGCGATGGTGTACCCGGCTCCCCCGGAGGGCGACAAGCCCGACACCGCCTCGGTTCCCGGCCGCATCCAATCGGAAGGCTTCACCGCGATGTCGGGTGTGCAGACAGAATCCGGCGCCGACGAGGACCGCACCGACGACCTGGGTTACATCGAGCACAACGACTGGGCCGACTACATGGTGAACGTCACCAGCGCCGGCCCCTTCTACTTCCACGCCCGCGTGGCCAGCAACGGCCTGGGCGGCAAGCTGGTGCTGAAGAACGAAGCGGGCAAGTCGCTGGCGGCGGCGGTGGTTCCCGTGACCGGCGGCTGGCAGATTTGGCAAACGGTGACCGACAGCGTGAACATGGTGACCTTGCCTCTGGGGTTGGTTCGCTTGCGGCTTTCGTTCCAGGGCACCGACCCTGCGGCCACCAAGAGCCTGTTCAACCTCAACTGGGTGGAACTCAACGACCGCATCGATCCCGTTCTTCCCAAGCGCCGCTCAGGGGTTTCGTGGAAGGTTTCGGGGGGAGCGATGTTCCTGGAGGGAATCGACAAGAAATGGTCGACGATCCGCGTGCGGAACCTGGAAGGACGATTGATCTCGCAGTCCCAAGTTTCCAACGGCACCGCGCAGCTTGCCATCCCTTCCAACAGCATCCTGTTCGCCGAACTCTCGGGCCCTGGCGGCCGGGAAGTCTGGAAGATCCTGGGGAACTGAACGGTTCGTTGCGGTCACGGCCGTGACGTCGGCGATCCAAAAGAAGAGGCGACAGATTTTGGTCTGTCGCCTTTTTTGTTTCCTGTTCCGGGAACCGGTACCAGTCGAGATAATGACAATTCCTGACGGCACCTTCGCCGCCAGACTGAGTCACCAGGTCAGGCCGTGTCCATACGGATAGAGTGGCGCGTAGACGGCATCGCCGATGTTGATGGGCAACTGCGCGATGCTCGCGGGCCAGGTCATGGGCAGCTTCCCCACAGGGGCGACATCGCCCAACAGCACGTCGGCTACGCCCGCGCCTTCCGAGCCAGGGAGCCATGCGGCCACGATCGCGTCGGCATTGGCGGCAGCCTCGGCCAGGACAAGCGGGCGACCCGAGATCAGGACCAGGACCGTTTTTTGTCCAGCGGCCTTGGCGGTTGCCAGCAGCGTGGCGGCCTGGGCGGGCAGCGGAAGATCGGCCTTGTCGCCGCTGGTTTCGGCGTAGGGTTGCTCGCCGGCCACCACCACAACAACATCGGCACCCGTGGTGGCGGTCTGGATGGAGGCCCCGGCCAGGCTCTTGAAGCCGGCAAGAATGGAGGTGGCGCCTTGGACCACTCCCGCCGCGCCGTTCCAAGCCACGTTGTCCATGCCGCCGACCTTGGTCCATCCGCCGCATTGCAGGCCGGCGTTGTCGGCGTGGGTTCCCACCACCGAAATGGTTTTGCCGGTTTTTGGCAGCGGCAACACCGTGTTGTCGTTCTTGAGCACCACCAGCGACTTGCGCACGGCTTCGCGGGCCAGGGCGCGGTGTTCGACCGATCCGATCTCGGTGTCCCATGCGGTGCGGCGCTCGGAAGACTCGAACAGACCTTGGCGGAATTTGACGCGCAGGATGCGCCGGACGGCGTCGTCGATGCGCGATTGCGGCACACCACCGGATCCCGCCAGCGCGGTGAGCGTGGAGATGAACAGCGTGTCGCGTTTGGGCTCCATGGACATGTCGATGCCCGCGTTGATGGCGGTGGCAACCTGTTCGGAGAAGGTTCCCTTGAGCTGTTCCACCGCGAGCCAATCGGAAACCACGAACCCGTCGAAGGCGAAATCCGTCTTGAGCGAGTCGGTGAGCAACGCCTTGTGGGCGTGCATCTTCACGCCGTTGAACGAGCTGTAGCTGGCCATGAGGGTGCCAACGCCCGCCGCCACCGAAGCGAGGTACGGAGTCATGTGCAGGGAATCGAGTTCCGCTTGCGAGATCCGGGCGTCGCCTTCGTTCAGGATTTTTTGGGCCGCTGCAGATGACGTGGTTCCGGTTCCGTAGGTGGTGCCGCCGTCGGCCAGGTAGTGCTTGGCGCAAGCCACCACGCGCCACGGCGTGGATACCGCGTCGCCTTGCAAACCTTTGATGTACGCCGACCCCAGGCGGGCCGCGAGTTCCGGCACCTCGCCGAACGATTCGTAAGTGCGCCCCCAGCGTTCGTCGCGCGCCACCGCAAGGCACGGAGCGAAGGCCCAGTCGGCATTGCCCGCCCACAGCTCCTTGGCGGTGTTCTCGCCCAGGCGGCGCAGCAAGGCGGTGTCGCGGGTGGCGCCCAGACCGATATTGTGCGGCAACACCGTTCCCCCTTCGCGCTTGGCATGGCCGTGCACGGCATCCACACCGTAGAGCAGCGGGATCTTGCGGGCGGTGGATTGGGTCTGGGCCTGCAGGATGTTGTAATCGGCCAACGGATCGCCACCACCGGACAAGACGCTTCCAAGCCGATTGCTGGCGATGGCCGAAAGCGACCTGATGGAGTACAGCCCCTGGGTCATCTGTCCGATCTTGTCGGCCAGGGTCATGGTGGCCATCACCGAGTCGATGCGCTTTTCGAAGCGGCCGTCGGAAATTGTCAGGGATAGCGCGGTGTCGGATGAGGGCAGCGCGAGGGAAAGCGCTTCGAACCCAGCCTTGCGGACCAGAATCTGTCCGATCGGGGCGATCTCCGTCGCCCGCCCTGCTGCCGGAATCCGTCCAATCGCCACCAGCTTTGGATGTCCCGCGTCTTTCCCTAGCGACACCACCTTGCGAGTCCATTTGGAAGCTCCCACGCGGCATTCCACCACCCAGGTTCCTTTGGGCAGTCCGTTGGCGAAGGCCCGCAAATTGTCAAGGCGCCAATTTCCGGCACCCACCGCCAGCGTCTCGCGTTTGCAAACGCGGCCGTCGAGCGCCTTCACCTCGACGAAGAGGATACCGGGTTTGTCCAGTTGAAATCCGGACACGGCCGGGCGGGAACGCACCCCTACGCCGTCGGGGCCGGGGAAGGATAGCGTGAACTTGCCTTCGGCATCGGTGAGGGCGCGGTGGCGCGGCCAGGCGGCCGTGTCCATGACCCACACCGCGGCGTTGGCCACCGGAGATTGGCGGGAATCGAGAACCGTCCCCCGGATGGTTGTTGCCCGAGAGGCCGGAGCGAGGCTCAAAAGAAAAAGGCCGGCACCGAGTGACGAAGGAAGAAAACGGCGAACACGCATGGGAATCGATTTCCTGTTCCGATATTCCCTGGCGCCAGGCAGCGGCGTCAAGGATCCGTTGGTGGGCGGTAAAAGGCTGTTACCGGAACATGAGTCGAAAATCGCGATCGCAAGGTTGGATTTTGGACAAAAAACGTGAGCTGGGCTCAAAAACGCATTGATCGATCCCTGTCCAAAACAATACCCGTGCAGCAGAGCTTAGGGGGCGGTGGCGGATCGAGCCTTGAGGTGGTCCGGAGGGTTGCGTCTCCTTATTGTGGAGAAAGCGCCCCTACTCTTCCATACCCAATTTTTCCCTCCGGATTCCCCTCAAAACCGCCTTTTGGCTAATGATCAGCCGCAGCCGGTGCCGGGCTCGCGAACCTTGCCGCAGCCGCATTCGCTGCCCAGCCCTTTGCGGCGGGCGCGCAGCTTGGCCACGTCCTGCCCGCCATACACCGTTTCCAACGCGTCGTCGATGAGCCCTTCCATTTCGCACACGGCCACACCGCGGGCTTCCAAGGCTTTACGAGGAGCATCTCCGGCGGCGGCGACAAGAATTGCCCGGCAGTCGGACACCACTTCGGCGAGCTCTTCCCAACGCGAGGCACCGGTGCCACCCGATGGGCAGGGGCGTTCGTCGGCCAGACGGTATCCGTCGTCGCAACGCTCCCAGATCTGGACGCGGTCGGCCACGCCCAAGTGCTGGTTCACGAGCACGCCTTCCTGGGTGGCCACGGCCACGTAGGGGCGATCCTTGGCGGCCTCTTCGCGCGCCTGGTCCATCAGAACCGCGAAGTCCTGCGATTTGTCTTCGCGGATGAGTCCCACGGCGTCGGCGCGGCAGCGCTGGCAGTGCATCATCTGCTTGAGGTACTTGCCCGATCCGCGACGCGCGCGGTGCATCATGTTGGCGTCAGGTTCTGTCAAGTCTTCGAACAAGGCGCCGGGAGCGGGCGTCATGGGAATGAGATTGTGGACATCCGCGCCCAGGCCCGACACCACGCGAGCGATCTCCTCCACGTGGGTGTCGTTGATGCCCGGCACGATCACGGTGTTCACCTTGACTTCCACCCCGCGACCCTTGAGCACCGCGATGCCGTCGAGCTGGCGGTTCATGAGCAAGGTGGCGCCTTCGATGCCGCGGTAGGTCTTCTTGCCATCGCGCACCCACGAGTAGATCTTGGCGCCAATGGCGGGATCGACCGCGTTGATGGTGATGGTCACGTGCGACACCTGGAGATCGGCCAGTTCGTTGGCGATTTCTTCGGTGAGCCCCAATCCGTTGGTCGACACGCACAACAACATTTCGGGAGCCGTGTCGCGGATGCCGCGCAGGGTTTCCATGACGACATCCGCATTGGCGAACGGATCGCCGGGACCGGCGATTCCGCACACCGCGATGCGGGGTTCGGCGGCCAGGGCCTTGTGGAGATACAACACCGCTTCTTTGGCGTTGAGCACGCGGCTGGACACTCCGGGACGGCTCTCGTTGGGGCAATCGGTCTTGCGCGAGCAGTAGGCGCACTGGATGTTGCACTTGGGCGCCACGGGCAGATGGATGCGACCCCATTCGTGGCTCTTGCCTTCGCTGAAGCAGGGGTGGCGTTCCTTGGGGAGTCTTGCAGTTGTCGCGACCATGACCGATCTCCTTCTAGAATGACAGATTGCGTCTATGACAGGTTTTGTCGGCGCCGTTTGGAATCGCTGCTCGATTCCCATTGCCGCGCGCTCACAGGTACGAGTAGCCCACCGGATTGTCGTCCTGGCGTTTTTCCAGGATTCCGTTGACGATGGTGTCCAGAAGCGAAAGGGCGCCGCGCCAGCCCAGGTGCAACAAGCGTTGTCCGCCGAAGCGGTCGTGCAACGGGAACCCCACGCGAATGAGCGGGACGTCGCGACGGCGCGCCAGCTTGTAGCCCTTCGAGTGGCCAATGAAAAAGTCGGCCATCTGGCTTTCGGGGCATTCTTCCATGTCGCGGAAGTCGGCGTCGGCCAACACCCGCGGCGGGTTTTCCAGGAAGGACCGGGTCACGCGCTCGATGCCTTCCAGCAACTTTCCGCTCTTGCCGCCCGACACCACCAGCGTGGTCTTCACGCCAATTTCCGTCAAGAAGGCCACCAGCCCGATGGCCAGGTCTTCGTCGCCGAACACCACCGCTGTGCGTCCGGCCAGGTACTTGTGGGCGTCCACGCAGGCGTCGATGAGGCGACCGCGCTCGGCCTGCCAATCGGCGGGCGTCTCCTTGCCCGACAATTCTTCCAACACCGCCATGAACGCGTCGCTCTCGCGGATGCCCACCGGCATGCCCAACGTGCGGCGCGGCAC
>JBDKGS010000172.1:0-9689 GCA_039798065.1 Fibrobacterota bacterium
CTCCGGTACACCTCATCGATCCACGAGGGGTTCTTCGGTCCGGTCGAGGCGAGGGATGCGGCGCGTTGGATCTGGTCGAGTTCGACGACAGGGAACAGTCCGTACCTGATGGCGGAAGCGGGTGCGGGTTGGGAGCATTTCGGTGTCGGGATCAGGACGGAATACCGCTTTTCACCCAACATCGGTCTGTTCCTGCGGTACCGGTTGCCTTGACGGAATCCGTCGCACCGCGTTGGGTGTCAGATTCCGGCGCACCCTTCCGGTGCTTCGACGGGCAGATCTTCCACGCCCAGTTCTGACAGAATTTGGCGTTCGCGCGGGTCGGCTGACAGATTGTGTCTGAGTTTTATGGCTGCCCAAAGGCGCGCGTACTCGCGATGGAAGCTTTCGCGCGGCGGGAGCCACTCGCTCGGGTCCTTGTCGCCTTTGGAGCGGTTGACGTGTTTGCCCACGGCAAGCAGGACCATGGTATCGTTGGCGAAGGTGGCACGTTCTTCCTTGGTCCAACGCCAGGCACCCGATCGCCAGGCTTCCTTGAGCGGTACGATATGGTCGATGTCCAGATCGCGGGGGCGAGTGATGGTGTCGCCGGTGTACGGATCGAACCATTTGCCGTCCTCGATGCTGCAAGCACCGGTGACAGGTTCGACGGATTCCGTCTGGAGAACGATCGCTCGGGTGTTGCGGCAATTTCCGTCGTTGCGCTGCCATCCCCCGAACAGCTCCTCCCGATCGAACGAAGCCAGCTCCTGCGGGGTCATGCAACCCAAACCGGCGGCGGAAGCCGATGTGGCGGTGGACGAAGAGGAGGTTCGAGGTTCGGAGTTGGTGCCGGGCGAAAGCATCGTCTTGTACAAGGCGAACGCGACGGCGAGCAAGGCGAGAGTCAGGCGGATTTTTTGTTTGGCAGTCATTGGTCGGTAGAACCGGGAAAGGTGCCAAATTCCGGCGATGGCGGCATTCGCGCCGTCCACAATCGCGCCATGTAGCCACCAGGGAATGTGACGGATTTCGTCGGAAAGGAAGTTGTCGGGAATACCCAACCGGTGGGATAATGTTCGCATCAGACCGACTTTGACCGATGGACGTCCAAAGGAAATGAAATGCCCATACCATTGTCGCGAATCCTGGCCAAGCGCCCCAGGGGCGGAGCCCACGGAAAGGATTGGATCGGGGTGCTGGGGCTGCCCGAGGCGACGCTTTCGATGGGCGGGACGATCGGGGCCTGGAATCCGCGCCTGGAGCCGCTTCCCTTGCCGCCGGACGAGGGACTGGGGCTTGGGTTGCAGGAGTGTCTGGTCACCCGATATGACGGAATCTGGTCCAGAGGAGTCGGGGCTGTCTGGCAGGTTCTGGCATGCCAGGAGGATTCCGATTTCGTTCCTGGCGTGAACGTGTTCCAGGATCCGTCGCCACCGTGCATGCTTTGCCAGGCCTGCGCCAGCGGGGATCACGCCGGTTGCGTGGAGATGGACCGTCGACGCTGGAGCCCTGGATGGCTATCGCGGGAGACGGTGGTCGGGCCCTGGGCGGTGGGGCGGGGCTTGCTCGAATTGCCCGCGCGGGCTTCGGTGCGAGCCTGCCTGTACCTGGACGCGCTCGCCAGAATCCGTCATGGATTGAAATGCATCGGGAGGCTTCGGCCGAACCGGGTGGCGGTCTTCGGCTCCGATCTGGCCGGATTGCTCACCGGGTTGGCGTTGGAGCGCGAATACCCCGATTCCACGAGGTCCCTGGTTTGCGAACGCGGGACAGGTCGCGAAACCTTTCGCGAATTGGGATACCACCGGCAGGCGACCGACGCGGAAGGGCTGGTTGGGGCCGCCCCGCAATTGGTGGTGGTGACCACCTCTCGGACGGAATCTGTTCAGCAAGCCTTGGCGGTTTGCGCCCGTGGGGGGACCGTGCTCTTGATGGTCCCGCCGCAGAGCGAACCGGATTCATTCCGTTTCGCGGACCTGTGGGCACGTGGGATGCGGATCGTTTCGGGGGTTGGCGTGTCCCCCGACGACCGGGTCGCGGTCAACGAATGGCTGGAAGACATGGGCAAACGTCTGGAGTCCCTACCGGTTGCGGAAATCCCGTTCGACCGCGCGGCACAAGCTGCCGCTTTGCTCGAAACCAATCCCGAACTCGTGGGAGTGGTTCTCAAGCCCTGATATTCTGGATTTCGCGGCTTTGGCCCATTCCTGCAACTTGGTGCGGGTCGAGCAGGATCAGCGCTGCGGGACCACTTCCCAAACGGATCGGTAGATGGGCCTGCCTTCCTTCACGTACTTGTGCTCGAAGCTCGTCATGATGCCGTCGGTGGGCGGTGCGGCTCCATCGATCAGACGGATTCCGTCGGTGGACCCCAACAGTTCGCGGGCGTACTGGTCGTATTCCTCGTAGTCCGTGCCCCAGTAGAACTTGCAACCTTCCACGGCCAACCGGCGCATCTGCAGCAGCAGCGAGGTCTGCAGGACCCGACGTTTTTTGGCTTTTTCCTTGGGCCATGGATCGGGGAAGTAGATGTGGAACGCCGACACCGACCCTGCCGGCATGCGGTCGCGCAAAAAATACGGGGCATCGCCCCAAAGCACCTTGGCGTGTTTCAGTTCCGGACGGCGGGCGAGCTTGTCTGCCGCGTACCAGGCGATGGGCCGGGTCCATTCGATGGCCAGGATGGGCTTTTCGGGATGGAGCTGGGCGTATTCCGACAAAAACCGTCCTTTGCCGCAGCCGATCTCGATCTCGATGGGGCCGGGTTTGCCCAGCAAGTCCTCGGGATTGATGGGATCGAACGGCGGCGGCGACGACTCGGCAAGCACCGGCACGAAATTGCTGTCCACCGAAGTGGCGTGGTGCCATAGCGTGGGCATGTCGGGATCGGGACGCAGATCGCGCTTGAGTTCGTAATGCGGCAGGCCATCGGGAAGGCTTGTGGCCTCGCGTGGACGGGCTCGACGGATTTTGGCCCCGGCATTGGGGATACGGATTCCGTGGTCGGATCGGCTGGACATGGGACGGGCAAAGGTAACCCCCTTGTAAGGTTTCGTACGGCATGTGCGTTCGCCGTGTGTGGTGGCGCTTGGAGACCAGTGCGGAAAAGCGAGTTTCGCAGTGGTACATTTGGCCACTGAGGTTTCGGGAACACCGGGGCCACCCTGAGGAGGGCGCGACGTGGATCAAGCCATTTCGGAAACCGACCTGAAGAGCTTTTTCGAACGGTTGGGTCACTTGGAGCTGGGATGCTCGGAATGGCTATTGGTCGATCCCAAGACCCGCGATGTTCGCGGCGTGGGATTCTTCAACGATCTCGATTTGTTCAGCATGGCCGCCCAGAGCTACGCGGGCACCTACAATCTCCAGGTGTGCCGCAATCCTCGTCCTCGCGCGCTGCTGAACCAGCCGGGCAGCAACAACCAGTTCAATCGTAGCTTGGGCCGCACGACGCCATTGGATCAGCTCGACACCCTGAACTCCACCGTTCTGTTGTGGCGGGGCAAGGGAAAGACCACCCAGGAACAGGCTGGAGCCATCGCCGCGGGTGTCATGAGCCGTCAGGGCATCAATGAATATTCGGTGGAAACATCGGGTGGCTTCGTGTTGGTTCGCCTTCGTTTCCAGCCGTCGCCGTTGCGTCGATTCGGGAGTTTGGACGAAGTTCGCCGCGTGTTCGCTCGTTTGGAGGAGCACTTCCGCGACAGTCTCACCTCCGAGGAAAAAGGCGATATCGAGCTGATTCCCAATTCCAGTGCTGAATTGCACGATTCGGCCGTGGGTGTTCCCCAGTACCTTCCCAGCGGATGGGTGCTCGGTCGATGGTTGTATGCGCCCGCCGACAAACCCGATGCCTCGCTCGACCAGATGTTGACGGAACTTGTCGCCGGCAAATCGCCCAAGGCTGGCGGTGTGGGTCATTCCACCACGATGCTTTCCGTGCGGACCGACGGTCTGTTGAACGACTGGACCGAAGAGGTCGCCTACGGCGAAGAAGCGTTCGTCGAAGGCGAAGGGATCCTTCCCAAGGGCGCCAAGCTCAAGATCGAATCGGAAGAAGGCAAGCAGGCCAAAGGCCAGATCGAAAACCTGGAGTCGTTGGCCAAGGAAGCGTTCATGGGACGCGCCAAGACGATCTGGCGCGCACCGGTGGCCACCAAGCCGCTCAACGCGAAGGTCGGCGGCGGGACTCGGCCTGGCGAAGTCTGGCTTATCGAAGGCAACTCCTACCGTGCTGTGCAAGATTGGCTTTTGTCGGGGCTCGAGAACATCCTCAAGACCGACGAAACATTGGCCTTCTGGACCAGTTCACGCCTGACCCCTGGCGCCTTCCACGCGCGCGGAATCGAACGCCTTGCCGGCAAGGTGCTTGAAGACATCGAAGGGATCTCCGATCCTCTGGTGGCCATCCAGGCGCAATCCCAGTATCGGCAGCAATTCAAGCGCATGCCCATGCTGTTTCCGCACGACCCGACGGAATCCGTCTGCGACATGATCTCGCAGTTGCGCGCGTTCCGCCACAGCGACGATGCGCTGTCGGGCATGCCCAGCTTGTGCGTGGTCGACGGGTTCGACGACTTCCTCTCGGACAAGTCCGCCTTGCGTGCCGTGCGCCACATGGCGCAGGACGCCTACAGCGCGGTCTGGTTGGGAGCCGTGGGGCCCACCGGTGTGCCCGCTTCCCTGGTCGATCTCCACATCCAGCTGGTGCTGGGCGAGGAAGCCATCCGCTCCTGGCTGGAAAATCCCAAGCACGCCTCCGACACCGACATCAACCTGGCGCGTCAGGTTTTGCCACGCCTTTACCCGGAGTTGTCGCAGGGGCGCATCCCGTGCGTGCTGCGCATCGTGAACGCCCACGAAGGCTGGAACATGCACGCCTTCCATCTCTACTACCCCGGCACCGGGCGCTTCCAGAACATCGTGCCCAAGCGGGAGGGATAGCTCCTGGCCGGTCGCATTTCGGTCTTCGGCCAGTTCATCTGGCTTTCGCGCGAATCGCTGCGGGGCTTCCGTCGCTCGGGTGGGGCGACATTGGCCGCCACCTGGAGTTCGGGCATGGCCTGCTCGCTGTTGTTCGTATTCCTGTACGGAGCCCAGGTCTGGTCCGACTGGTCGGCGGGCGAAGCGGCCCGCCAGGGTTGGGTCGAGGCCTTCGTGGCGGACAGTTCCCGTCCAACCGACGTTCTGGATGCAGCCCGGAAATTGTCGGGTGTCGCCGCGATCGAATTCGTGGACAAGGACCAGGCCAAGGCGCGTTTCATCGAGCGGTTCGGAACGGAGATGCTCGCCGCCTTGGACAGCAATCCGTTGCCGGTTTCCGTCAGGGTGCAGGTGGCCACTGGCGGTTCGGGGAAGATCGACGAGATCGCCGGGCACCTGTCCCGCATTCCGGGAGTCGAAGCGGTCGAATCGCCGCGCACCAACATCGACGATCTCTCGCGTTTCCAGGAATGGGTGCTGCGCGCCGGGGTCGCGGGTGGGCTTCTCCTGTTCGGGGTCGTCTTCGGCGTGATCCGCAACAGCGTGCAATTGTCCTTGCGTTCGCGCGACCGGCTCATCGACAACATGCGGATCTTGGGAGCCAGCCGCTTCCAGATCGAGATGCCGTTCGCGATCGAAGGCCTGCTGCAAGGCCTGTTGGGCGGTCTGTTGGCTTCGTCGGTGCCTTGGACGCTCATGTGGGCGGCCCGCAACCTGCTTCCCGTGCCGGTACCCCTCGAGCCGATCTGGGCGCTGCGCGCCGGCGTCGGGACCTTGCTCTTTTCGGGGCTGGCGGGATTGACCGGTGGCTGGTGGACCGTCCGTCGAACCTTCCGGTGAGCGTGGTCCTGTCCCTACTGGCGGTCCTGTCGGGCCTGCACGCGGCCAGCATCACCGAGCTGGAGGACCGGATCGGGGAGGAGAGACAGGAATTGTCGCGCATGAGGGCCGAACTTGCCGAAGGGCGACGTCGCCTGCGCGAACTTGCCGACAAGGCCAAAGACAAGGAAGCGGAGCTGTCCCAGGTGGAATCGAACGTGCAGCTCGGCGCCAGGCTGCTTTCCAGCATCGATTCCACCGAAGCCCTGTACAAGGAGCTCGTGGCCAAGTCGCAGATCGAAGTGCGCAAGGCCTCGTCGACCTGGATGGAAAGGCGCCATCTCCTGGCTGTCAGAATCCGTCAGATGTATGTGCGAGGCCGCCCATCGCCGCAGGTGAGTTGGATCGGGAAGTCCGATCCATCGGAATGGGGACGCACCCTTGCCGACTTCCGTTCGGTCGTGAAGGCCGACCGCACCCTTCTGGAACTGGTGAAGGTCCGCGAGGCCGCGGCACGCAAGGAGTTGCGGTCCCACAAGATCCGAGTGGAGGGCCTGGAGGAAGTCTCGTACCAGAAGCGACAGGATTTGGCGCAACTCGAAGAGGAACGACAGAGCAAGGCAGGGGCCCTGCTCGAACTGCGCTCCAAGGAGCAGGCCGAGCGCAATCGTTTGGCTGCTCTGGAAGCCTCGCAGAAAATGCTGGAAAAATTGCTGGGCGACCTGGAACAACGCCGCGAAAAAGCCGAAGAAGAGCGCAGGCGTGCCGAAGCAGAAGCCAAAAAACGCGACGAGGAGATCAAGCGCCGCGAAGAGGAGCACCGGCGGGAAGCTCTGAAGCGCAAAAAGGAAGGTAAACCGCCGCCACCGCCGCCCAAGATTCTGCCGCCGCCACCGCCACCACCTCCCAAGGCTGACAAGGCCCTTGCCGGTCCGCCGCCTGCGAAAAAGGGGCTTTGTTGGCCGGTTCAAGGGAGCATCGTGTCCAGATTCGGTCTGGAAAAAAATCCTGTGCTGGGTACGGTCACCCGCAATCTGGGCATCGAAATCGCCGGGAAGCCCGATCAGAAGGTGGTTTCGGCCGCTTCGGGTCGCGTTGCCGCCGTCACCGAATTGCCGGGTCGCGGCAATACCGTGATTCTTGAACATCCGGGCGGCTATTTTTCCATCTATGGCCAGTTGGGACAATCCAAGGTATCGGTGGGCGAAGCTGTCGCGGCTTGCGCCGAAGTCGGGCGTTTGGCGGCCGAGCCCGGTCGTGTCTATTTCGAATACCGCCACAACTTGAAGGCCGAGGATCCGCAGGAATGGCTCACCCGATGAGAGCGTGCATCGCTCCCGAAACCTTGTCCGGTCTCCAGGCCGCGGCGTCCCAAGGACGTTTTCCGTCGGTCCTGCTCTTGACCGTTCCACGGGGTGAAGGCTTGCCGCTTTTGCTGGATCTGGCGCAAGCCCTGTTGTGCCCCAACACCAAGGACTTGGTGCCGTGCGGAAATTGTCCGGATTGCACGCAGTTCGCGTCGGGGCATTCGCGCATGCTGTGGCTGTTGCCCAACGTGTCCGACGACATGGCGTCCAAGATCGAGCCCTATGGGCCGGAGCACATCCTCAAGGATCCATGGACCGTGGCGGCTCCGCCAAATTCTGCCCAGATTCCGGTGGGTGGTGAAAATACGGATCCCACCTACCCGATGATGGTGGCGGGAGTTCGCGGCTTGGCGGGACGGCTCGCCATGGCCGAGCGCAAGAACCGCGTGGTGTTCGTGCCTTACGCCGACCAGCTCAACCAATCGAGCTCCAACGCGCTTCTCAAGATTCTGGAAGAGCCGCCCGATCGCGTGCATTTCGTGATGGCCGCCACCGCCGCCGAGCGCGTGTTGCCCACCATCCGCTCGCGCAGCTTTTTACAGAATGTGTCACCGCTGTCCACGGATCGCATCGAGGCGTTCCTGAAGCAACGAGGCATCGATGCAGCTACTTCCAAGGAGGCAGCATCGCGCTCCTTGGGACGTGCCGCCGCGGCGTTGCGTCTTTGCACCAACGAGGCCCGCGAGGCCCGCAAGCGCGCACGCCAATGGTTGGACCTCTGCAAGGGCAACGACCCGGAGGCCGCCTTTTCCTGGATCCAGGAAGCCGAAGAATTGTCCGCCAAGGACCGCCGCTCCTCGCAAATCCTGCTGGAGACGGCCTTGGGCGAGCTCGAAGAACGATTGCGTACAACAACAAACAGACCTGAAATCGAATCCCTGGACGCACTTCGCCAGGGACTGGAGAAAGCCCTGAAAGACATATCAAACCACGCCAAACCACAGATGGCCTTCACGGCCGCATGGCTTGGTGCCCATGCCTGAGGATTTTTCGAAGGAGATCCCGGCCCCATTGCTCGAGGTGTTGCGTTCGCGCGGCGTCCTGGAGCGCGACGAGCTCCAGGCCCGGTTCTGCTGGGAGCCATCCGAGCTTCGTGAACAGATTTTGTCGCCCGTCGGCGACAAGCCCATCAAGGGTTTCGATGCCGCCGTCAAGGCCCTCGTCGGTGCCCGCGACCGCAAGGAGACGGTAGTCGTCCACGGCGACTACGATGTGGACGGCATGACAGGAACTGCCATCCTTTGGATGACGCTCCGGCGCTCGGGCATCAACGCAGGATGGACTCTTCCGCGACGCGACGGCGAAGGCTACGGTCTATCCGATGCCTCGCTGGAACGCTGCCAACGCACCGAAGGCGTGTTCGGACTGCCCGAAGGTTCGGACACCACAGCCACCTGGGTGGTGTCGGTGGACACCGGCATCACCGCGGTGACGCAGGTCGCCAAGGCCAAGGAGCGCGGCCTCAAGGTGATCATCACCGACCACCATCTGCCCGGCGAGGAATTCCCCGAAGCCGCCGAAGTGGTCTTGGATCCGCACCAGGCGGGCTGCGAGTACCCCAACAAGGGGCTCTGCGGCGCCGGTGTGGCCTGGAAGCTGGGTGCGGCCGTCATGCGCGCCGTGGGTGCCGATGCCGACTCCGATCCCAATCGCCTTTTGCAATTGGTCGCGTTGGGAACGCTTGCCGACATGGTTCCGCTCTCGTTGGAGAACATCGCGCTGGTGCGATTGGGCCTCATCGAATTGAAGGAACGTCCGTTGCCCGGGGTGGCCGAACTCATGAAGTCGGCCAACGTCTCGACAAATCATGTCCCGCGTGGACAGGAATTGGTTTTCCGCGTCACGCCGCGATTGAATTCCGCAGGGCGCTTGCGCAAAGGCGAGGTGGCCATCCGCTTGTTGTTGGCCGCCAACCAGGACGAAGCTCACCGCATGATGGAAGGCTTGGAGGCGCTCAACCACGAGCGCCAGGCTTTGGACCAACGCATCACCACCGAGGCGCTCAACCAGGCCAAGCACCTGTGCGCCGCCGACGGCACGCCTCCGCAAGCCTTTCTGCTTTCGGGCGAAACCTGGCACGAGGGTGTGTCGGGAATTGTCGCCCAGCGCATCGCCGAACGCTACGGCAGGCCCGCGCTCATCCTCGCGCCCGATCCGGGACAGCCCGAAGAGTGGCGTGGTTCGGGAAGATCCGTGCCCGGAGTGGATCTGCATTCCGCCTTGGCGCGTTGCGCGCACATCCTGGAGAAGTGGGGCGGTCATGCCCAGGCGGCGGGGTTGTCGTTGCGCAAGGATCGCACCGCCGAATTCCGCGCGGCATTCGAGGTGTCTGTAACCGAAGCCCGGGCGGCGGCGGCGCCAAAGCCTGTTGCCGGCGAGGCGCGTGCCGACTTCAAGGACTTGAGCGGCGAGCTGCTGGGATGGATCGAAAAGATGGAACCTTGGGGGCCCACCAACCAGTCGCCCATGTTCTGGACGGAATCTGTCCAAGTCGCCAGCGTTTCCAAGGTGGGCGAAGGCAAGCATCTTCGCGTGTCG
>JBDKGS010000173.1:0-9515 GCA_039798065.1 Fibrobacterota bacterium
ACCGCCTCCCACCAGCGCCACCATGGAGGCCGAATGGTGAGGTGTACGGAAGGGCCTGGCCGACAGCAGCGCGTTCGAAGCGTCGAGCAAACCGGCCACAGAATGCACGCGCGAGGCTTCCAATCGCTCCCAGTCGCCAAGCTGTGGCAATATGCCCGGAAAGCGCCTTGCCAGAAGGGTTTTTCCCGATCCGGGAGGGCCCTGCATGAGCACATTGTGGCCTCCCGCGGCAGCCACCACAAGGGCGCGCTTTGCCGCTTCCTGGCCGCGCACGTCGGACATGTCGGGGCCCCGGAATTCGATCGACGGAATCTGTCCGCGCAGGGGGCGCTCGGGGACCACACCGTCTTCCAGCAAGCGCACCGCCTCCTTGAAATCGGCCAGGCACACGATGTCGAGATCCGGCACGACTTCCACTTCGCTCAGGT
The DNA here is from genome assembly GCA_039798065.1 of Fibrobacterota bacterium. Classification (GTDB taxonomy): domain Bacteria; phylum Fibrobacterota; class Fibrobacteria; order UBA5070; family UBA5070; genus UBA5070. Next base: position 429 of record JBDKGS010000173.1, read on the forward strand.
TCTCGGCGGGGATGGCGATGCGGGTCAGTCCCGCTTCCCGCAGGCCCATCGCCAACGCCATGGCGCCGCGTACCGGACGGATTCTGCCGTCCAGTCCCAGCTCGCCGATGAAGACTCGATCGGCGTGTTCGCTGGTGGGCAAGATCTGCTCGCAGGCCTCAAGCACGGCCAAAGCCAACGGCAAGTCAAAACCTGTCCCCACTTTGCGCAGGTCGCTTGGAGCCAGGTTGGCGGTGATGCGCCGCGGAGGCAGGCGGAATCCGGTGTGGCGCAGGGCCGACAAAATCCGGTCGCGGCTTTCCCGCACCGCGCCGTCGGGCAGTCCCACGATGGAAAACGCGGGCAGGCCGCTTCCGGCTTCGCATTCTATGAGAACGGGGACGGCGGCGAGTCCCACCAGGGTGGCGGATCGGCGATGGGCGATCATGCCGCGATCCTTGCCAAATCCTGTCGCGTCTTGCGCCAGGTGGCGATCACCGATTGGACCACCAGCGTCCGCAGGAGCGGCGTCAAGCTGGCTTGGCCGTTGCCGTTCTCGCCGATGGGAAAGAGCACTAGAGGTCCGTGGCGGGCGGGCCAGACCTGGATGCCGTCCAGACAGATTCCGCCCTCGAAGCGCACGCACGCGCTGCTGGGTCGGCCGGGGACGTGGACGATGTGGACATCGGATACCGTGAGTGGACGCATCGGGGGATTCCTCGGAGAGGGAGAGAGGGGAAGCGAAGGGAGAAGGGCCGCCCGTCAGAATCCGACAAGCGGCCCGTTCCGGTGGGTTAAGCGGCGACCAGCGAGTGGAACTGGGTCAGGACCTCGTGCTGGATCTTGTCGTTGAGGTTGCGATCGACAGTGTGGAACAAAGGGAAGTACTGGTCGCTGCCGGGCTTTTTCTCGGCGGGGTAGGAAAGGAACAGTCCTTTCGACCCTTCGATGATCTTGCAGCCCGAAACCCGTAAGGCTCCGTTGAAGGTCACCGTGGCCATGGCCTTGACGCGGGAGGCATCGGGGTTGCGCACCGGCCAGATCTGCACTTCGGTGAGGGTGATGGCCTCGTTGAGGGCCGGAGTGGTGGTAGGGGCGGTGGAAGAGTTGCGAGCCATGGTGTGTTTCCTGATTGCTGTTCCCGAGAATGAACCGGGACCTGCGGGGTTTGGATCGTTCGATGCCAGCGGGATTGCCGTTCGACCGATGACCAACAATCATTGGGAAGACTGTGCCAAAGTCGGGCGCGCGCAATGAGGTCCAACCCTTACAGGGTGGACCCGCGTGCGTGTATACGTGTGTGAAACCGGAGTTAAAAAGGGAAGAAATGTTGCGCAAATGAGAATCTGACATCTCAGTTGATCGAAAAACCGTGAAAAGTGGGTTGTGGGGCGTGGACGAAAAAGTCGATCACCGTTAGTTTTCCTTCTGATCCTTGGATGAGACCTCCTCTCGGCCAACTATGGGGAGAGCTCGGCACAGGGCAGCGAACCATTCAGCAATCGTCGATAGGAGTCGAAATGACTGCACGTCAAAAGGCCATCGAGGCCATCTCCACCTCCAAGGTGGCATCCAGCCAGAACTACCTCGAACACGCCGGCGAAGACATCTACGGCCAGTATGTGTTCAGCGAATCCGCTCAGCGCCAGTTCCTGGCCAAGTCGGTTTTCAAGAAGCTCCGTCGCACCATCGAAGGTCTCGAGCCTTTCGATCCCGCCATCGCTGACGCTGTCGCGCAGGGCGTGAAGGAATGGGCCATGGCGCACGGCGCCACCCACTACACCCACTGGTTCGTGCCCATGACCGGCTCCACCGCCGAAAAGCACGACTCCTTCCTGAACCCCGCTGGCGAAGGCCAGACCGTCGCCGAATTCTCGGGCAAGGTCCTCATCCAAGGCGAACCCGACGCTTCGTCGTTCCCCTCGGGCGGCATCCGCGCCACCTTCGAAGCTCGCGGCTACACCGCTTGGGACGTCACCAGCCCCATCTATTTGCAGGTCGAGCCCAACGGCGTGACCCTGACCATCCCCACAGCTTTCGTCTCGTACACCGGCGAAGCGCTGGACCACAAGATTCCTTTGCTGCGCTCGCAGGAAGCTTTGGGCAAGCAGGCTTTGCGCGTGCTGCGCTGGTTCGGCAACACCACCACCAGCCGCGTGTTCACCAACATCGGGCCTGAACAGGAATACTTCCTGATCGACCGTCGTCTGGCCGAACAGCGCCCCGACCTTCTCCTTGCTGGCCGTACCCTCTTCGGCGCTCCTTCGCCCAAGGGCCAAGAGTTGGAAGACCAATACTTTGGCGCCATCCGCGAACGCATCCTCGCGTACATGATGGACCTCGACCGCGAACTCTGGCGCCTTGGCATTCCGTCCAAGACCCGTCACAACGAAGTGGCACCTGCCCAGTTCGAAATGGCTCCCGTGTACGAGCCAACCTCAGTTGGTTCCGACCACAACATGCTCGTCATGAGCGTGATGAAGCGCTTGGCTCCTCAGCACGGCCTCACCTTGCTGATGCACGAAAAGCCCTTCAAGGGCGTCAACGGTTCGGGCAAGCACAACAACTGGTCCATGGGCACCGACGACGGTGAAAACCTTCTCGAACCCGGCCACGACCCGCATGCCAACGCCCAGTTCTTGGCCGTTCTGGCCGCCATCATCCGCGGCGTCAACGTGCATGCCGACTTGCTTCGCGCCACCGTGGCCGATGCCGGCAACGATCACCGCTTGGGCGCCAACGAAGCTCCTCCGGCCATCGTCTCCATCTTCTTGGGCGAACAGCTCGAAGATGTGGTCAAGCAGTTGGAAGGCGGAGCCGCTTCGTCGTCCAAGAAGGGTGGCAAGATCGAGCTGGGCGTTTCGTCCCTGCCCGTGTTGCCCATGGACGCCACCGACCGTAACCGCACCTCGCCGTTCGCCTTCACCGGCAACAAGTTCGAGTTCCGCGCTGTCGGCTCTTCGGCCCCCATCTACTGGCCACAGACCGTCTTGAATACCATGGTCGCCGACTCCATGGAGCAGTTGGCCGACGAGCTCGAAAAGCTCAAGCCCAACGACATGGCCGGCCTGTCCAAGATCCTCGCTTCGATCATCAAGGACCACAAGCAGGTTCTGTTCTCGGGCAACGGCTACTCGGAAGAGTGGCACGCCGAAGCCGCCAAGCGCGGATTGCCCAACAACAAGAGCACCGTCGACGCGCTCCCGGCTCTCGAAACCGAAAAGGCCAAGAAGCTGTTCTCGAAGCACGGCGTGCTTTCGGAACGTGAACTCGCCGCTCGCGCCGAGATCAACTGGGAACGCTACGTCAAGGTCCAGAACATCGAAGCCAACACCGCATTGGACATGGCCAAGACCATGGTCCTGCCCGCCACGGTCAAGTACCTGGGCGAGCTCACCGGTGCAGGCAAGTCCAAGGGCATCGCCAAGATCGCCGACCAGGTTTCGGCTCTGGCCGACAAGCTCGTCGACGGAATCGAAGCTCTCGAGAAGGCGCACCACGCCGCTCACGAGGCTGGCTCGCTGCACGCCGAAGCCAAGGTCTACAAGGAAAAGGTCATCCCCGCCCAGGAAGCCCTGCGCGACGCGGCCGATGCCTTGGAAACTCTGGTTTCCGATGAGCTCTGGCCTTTGCCCAAGTACCGCGAGTTGTTGTTCCAGTACTAAAAATCGGCTGCGGCGGGCGATACTCGCTTCCTGGACCACTCACCGTCCCAATGCGGACGGTTTCGGGTCCAGGTCGCTTCGTCTCATCCCGCCTCGCTCGATTTTTGGGCTAGCCTTTGATGGACAGATTTTGGCCTCCCTCGCCTTCGGCGTTGGGAGGCTTTTCGTTTCTTGGGGTGCGCGACGGGGTGCTGGGGCGGAGCGCGGTTCGGCGAAAAATGAGAAGTGTTGGATCGGGGGAGGGATGACGATTGCGGGAGCGATTGGATAGATGGAGGTAAGGTGTGGATTCGGATTGCGATGGATGGGGAATCGGTCGTGTCGGAATTTGTCCTTGTATGAGGGCGAATTGATGAGAGTTTGGTCGCAGTCCTCGATTTGAAATGGAAATGAATCGATCCGGCCTGCTAGGGAAGCGGATTTCTCTGAATTACTTTATCAAAAGATTCGTTAATCGCTGATCAATTCGCCCTAGGAACCCGCGCATGTCCAATTCGATACGACGGATTTTGTCCGCTCAAAAATTGTCGCCCCGCTTCGGCTTTGTATTGATGGCCGTCGCGATGTTGGTGGGCAAGTCGTTCGGCCTTTGGGTCGTGAACGACTTCGATACGCCCAATCCCTATTTCCCGAACGGCATCGAGGGCTGGAACACGACAACCGGCCATACGGATCTCGATACGTCCGAGGCGGTCCTGGCTTCCAGCACTTTGGGGACGTCGGGCAACAGCGTCCATTTCTCGTATGCGCTGGATGGAACCGAATATCCAGGTGCCGGAATCGATTTCTGGACTCCCAATCGTCTGCAGTTCAACTTGAAGGGCGATACCATTCGGTTTCGCATCAAAGGAACCAAGCCGTACGATGTGACATCCGTTCGCGTTAGCTTCGAATCGAGCTATGGCGTGGGGGACACCACTGTTGATTCCGCGTCGGCGAGAGGGGTCGATTTTGGATTTCAGATCGAATCGAAGTTGACCGGGATCCAACAGACAGTCACGATTCCAGCAACAGATCTGAAACTCCCCACTTGGCTTTCGTCGAATGGAACGAGCCTCACCGGAGGTAATGCCGCTCAAAAGGCGTATGCTAAGTGGATCCTCGATCATCGCGATTCCATCCTTGCTCACGCCTACAGCGTCAAAATTTGGATCAATGGGGGGGCGAACATCTATGCCGAGGACGGCACCAGCCAGGACAGCCTGGAGCTCGACGACCTCACCTTGCTGCATGCCATGCCTCCCTTTACCAAGCTGTTGAAGCCGTTCCCCGATCTGAAAGTCGCGGTCGGATCTCCTCGGCGAAGCATCTACCTGAAGTCGTACATCTCGCAGGCGACGTCGTACTCGGTGACAGTTCCTGTCGGCGACACGTTGGTGACGCCGACGGTGGTGGGGGACTCCTTGTTCCTTTCCTTCAAGGGGTTGGTGGGAGCCGTCGACACCGTGGTGGTGAAGGGTCACAATGCGGTGGACAGCACAATCGACACGTTCCTGGTGGCCTTCCCGACCATCAAGATTCTGGATACGATCGCCAAGGTGCGGGTAGCCGAAGACCAGGTGAAGATCGATGCATTGAATCTCAAACCGTACTTCCAGGAAACGACTGGCAAGGCGCTGTCCTATTTCGCCACCAGCAGCGACAGCGGAAAAATCAAGGTGTCCGTGAAGGACTCGATGTTGCAACTGGCGTTGGCACCGGACTCCAACGGCACGGGAACCATCACCGTATCTGCACAGAATGGCGCAGATACGGTATCGACCACCTACCAAGTGACCGTGGTGCGGCAAAACGACGCGCCTCGGCGTGTGTTGTTGATGCCCGACATCTCCATCCGCGAGGACACCGGATTCGTAATCATCAATCTCGCGAAGGCATTCAATGACCTTGATGGAGATCGTCTGACGTATTCTATTGCCAATTGGGACGCTGCGTTGTTCGACGATTTGGAAGTTGTCAATGGCGATGTTGAACTGCTTGCCAAGCGTAATGCACACGGTGTAGATACGCTTGTTGTGACCGCCAGCGACGGGGCTCTTGTTGTAACCGATACGTTTGTACTCACTGTCCAGCCCGTTAACGATCCGCCGAGTCGGCGAGGCAGCTTGGTCTCAGAGGCGTTCGTCAAGGCCAACGCTCCGTTTGTCCTGAACGTGGCCACCTGTTTCATGGACATCGACAAGGAACCATTGACGTATTCCGTCAATCTGGATGCAGGAAGCGAAGATTTCATAACGACGACTGTTGTTGATTCGATCCTCACCGTGTTGCCGATCGATGGCTACGCGATCGGAAACGCAGCTAAGTTCTCGGTGGTTGCCAGGGATCGGTCTGGGTTGTCGGCAACTTCCAACGTCGTTACCGTTCGCGTATTGCGACCGACAAACGATACGCCGACCGTCGCCAGGACTTTGCCGAATCTGAGCGTCGGCGAAGATACAGTCTTGTCCCCGATCAAGATTTCAGGTGTGTTCAAGGACATCAACGTTCCCGAGCATCTCCACTATGCGGCGAAGAGTTCCGACACGAACAAAGTCAAGGTCTCGATCGACAGTTCAACCTCCGATACCACATTGAAGCTTGTGTTGGTGGCCAATGCCAATGGTCCAATTACCATGACGCTGACGGCGACCGACGACTCGGGTGCGACTCGCTCGACCACATTCACAGTCAACATCCGTTCTGTGAACGATACGCCGATCGTGATCAAACAGTTCGATTCGATCCGCGTGTACGCAGGTGAGAAGATTTCGGAGATCGATCTGACCAAGTACTTCAGTGATCATGATGGGATTGGAGACAGGCTGAGCTTCGGCGTGAGATCGACAAATTATGTCGTAGATGCGTACGTACGCGGCCAGTCGAGTTTGAGCCTCGACATCATCGACGGCGTTTCAGGAGCCGATACCATCACCGTTTACGCCCAAGACGGTGGATATCCTGGCTTGTTCGCCTCGACAACATTCATCGTTGAAGTCCTCCCCGGCAATCCCCCGGCGCTCAAGACTCCGTTCGCGGATCTGCGCACCAAGGAGGATTCGTCGCTGCTCGATATCCGCGTGTCCGGCCACTTCGCCGACACCAACTCAGGTGATTTCTTGACGTATTCTGTCCGCTCGCTGGCGGGCAAGTCGAGTCCCACCCTACGCAGGGCCGCGACCGATACGACGCTGAGCTTGAATCTGGTCGCCAACGCCAACGGGCGCGACTCCATCGAAGTCACTGCGCTTGATCGCTCCGGCAACAAGGCTCTGGACACCTTCGCCCTCGTCATCGATCCGGTCAACGATGCGCCTCGGGTTCTGGGCGCCTTCGCAAATCTCGTTGTCCCCGAGGACACCAGCATCCAGTCCCTCGCCTTGCTCCCGCATTTCATCGACGTGGAACGCGATTCGTTGAAGTTCAGAGTCTCTGTGAAGGGTGCGCGATCGGTGGCTCCGTTGGTCCGAAAGGTTGACGACACCACGGTCTACCTGGATCTGTCGCTGGTTCCTGACGCCAATGGCAAGGACTCCATCACGGTAACGGCCACCGACCCGTCGGGCGATTCCGTGCAGTCCAGCTTCGAAATCGCAGTGTTGCCTCGCAACGATGCTCCGGTTGTGGTGCGTGCGATGGCGGACGTGGCAGTTGGGGAGGACTCGACGGTTTCCGTCATCAATCTGGCGCCCTACTTCAAGGACGTGGATGGCGATCGACTCGCCTACACGGTGGTGGCTTCCGATACCACGATCGCCAAGGCGCAGTTGTCGTCCGATTCGCTGCTGTCGATCAAGCTGGTCGCCAACGCCAACGGATTGGATACCTTCACGGTTTCGGCCAAGGATCCCAGCGGCGCCACCGTGGTCGCGAAATTCGTGTTGAACGTGGCGGCGGTGAACGACGCTCCGGTCGCTCTGGTTCGCGATACGACGATTTCTGTCAATGAGGACGCGACGGTTCCCGGCATCGATTTGGCCGCATTCTTCAAGGATGTCGAAGGTTCCAAGCTCGCCTTCGCCGCGGTGGGAACAGACACCACGGTGGCCAAGGTAGGCGTCTCGAACGATTCCATCCTTGCGATCACGCTGGTCGCCGATGCGCATGGAATCGACACGATCGTCGTGACCGCGACCGATCCCCAAGGCGCGTCGGCTCGGACAAAAATCGTCTTGAAGGTCGCCGCGGTGAACGATGCTCCGGCTTCGCTGGTTGCCTCCCGAATCGACACGGTTCTGGAAGATGCGATGCATCCTGTCGTGAATCTGACGCCTTGGTTCCGCGATATCGACGGCGACAAGCTGGAATACGCCTGGACGCAGAGCAACTCGGCGCTGGTGGAGGCGAAGCTCACGGACAGTCTGTTGGCGCTTTCGTTGAAGCCCGACGCCAACGGCCTCGACTCCATCACAGTGACCGTCAAGGAGCCCACCGGAGGAACGACAAGCGTTCTGTGGATCCTGAACGTGACGCCTGTGAACGATCGACCGGTGGCTTCGGACACGTCCTTGACCACCGATGCTGGCAAGTCCGCCGAATTGTTGCTGGAAGGTTCCGATCTCGACGGGACGATTGCGACCTGGGTTGTTTCGGCAAAACCGGATCATGGGACGGCGAAGATCGAGGCCGGCAAGCTCGTCTACGTTCCCGAAGAAGGATTCGCCGGAACGGATTCTGTCATCGTGCGATCCATCGACAATTCGGGCGATACTTCGAACGCGGCCAAGGTCCGACTGACCGTGCAGCCTTCGATTCTGCCCGGACCTCCGACCCCGGTTCGTCTCCGGACCAGTACCCGGACGAACCGGAATTTCGCGGTCAATCCCACCTCGGTATTGCCCCAAGCGGCGATCGGTACGGGCCGTGGAGAATTGGGACTGGCTTCCCGTGCCTGCCAAGATCCGTCTCGCTGTGAAACCATCGATCTGATGCTGCCCCAGGCTGCGACGGTTTCTGTCGAGATCTACGACAATCTGGGTACGCCGGTGATCCGTTGGAACCAGTCCATCGGTCGCACCGACCTGTGGGCGCTCCCGTTGTCCGCCGATGGCCGCCGGATCGCGACCGTCGGATGGAACCTGAGGGCGGCGAACGGCAAGGCGGTCGGCACCGGGGTGTATGTCTGGAAACTGCGGGTGGTCGAGCAGGATGGCACGGTATCAGAGACCTACCATCGCCTTGGAGTGAAGTAAAATCGGCTGCGGCGGGCGATACTCGCTCCCTGGACCACTCACCGTCCCAATGCGGACGGTTTCGGGTCCAGGTCGCTTCGTCTCATCCCGCCTCGCTCGATTTTACGTGCTGAGTTGACTTGACGGATTCTGCCTCCCTCGCCTTCGGCGTTGGGAGGCTTTTCGTTTCTTGGGGTGGGCGTAGTCGATAGGCGGGAAGAAACGCGAAGGGGCATTGGGGGAGGAATCGGGGTTAGGAGACTCGGCGGATTAAAAAGTGGTGGATTGGGGCC
>JBDKGS010000174.1:0-9511 GCA_039798065.1 Fibrobacterota bacterium
GACGTAGTTGTAGAAGTGCCGACGGGAAAGGATGTGCAGTTTCAGGTTTTCGGGCGACAGATTCTGTGAGAGACGCTTCAGCGCGCCGAACTCCCCAACCACCACGGGGATGTTCTTGTCGAGGTACTTGGGCTTCATCAGATTGAACTGGGAGTCCACGTAGGATTCCTCGCCCCACGTGGCGTTGTGCGTCAGGTCGGTGGTTGAATGGTACGCCTTGCCCCAGTAGAAGAAGGGTTTGCCCCAGCTGGCATCCTGGCTCATCAAGCTGAACTGGTACGGGTAGAAATGCGCCTCGACCATGTAGCGGTCGGCGATCTTGTCGGTGGGAAGCGCCGTGATCCAATCAGCGGTGTGCTCGAAGGAGGTGCTCGGCCCCTGGAGGATCAGGGTGCGGGAAGCGTTGTTGCCGCCCGTGGCACGAACCGTGTCCACAAAGATCTGGTGGATGGACATCAGAATGGGCAGGTTCGCCTGGTTGTCGACTCCAGGCTCGTTGGCGCTGGCGAAGATCAAGTGGCGATCGTAATCGCGGAATGTCGTCGCGATCTGCTTCCAAAAGGCGCCCTGCTTGGCTTTGATGGTCGCGAGGATGTTGGGGTAGCTCGCGGCCGAATCGATCTTGCCTTCCAGCCAGCCTCCATCCCAATGGATGTTCAGGATCACGAACAGACTGTCCTCGATGGCGAAGTCGACCACGCTCTTGACCTTGGCCATCCAAGCCGCATCGATCACGTGAGTGTTCTTGTCGGCATGCATGTCCCATGCGGCGGGAATGCGGACGGTCTTGAATCCGGCGGCCTTCACCGAATCGAACAGGGTCTTGGTGGGAATGGGTTGGACCCCGATCAGCTCCATGGTGTTGCCCAGGTTCCAACCTGCGCCCATTTCGGCCGCAAGCGACTTCGCTGTGGGCAGATTCTGTCCCAACGAAGCGTTCGCCAACAACGCCGTCGCCCCCGCGACGATCGAAATCCACCGGTTCGTTCTTCTCGACTTCATCTCGACGTCCTTCCGATACGGAAATACCGACCTGGACGGGTTCATCCCCCCCCCCGTCAACGGTCGTTTTGAAGGTCGAGAATAGCCTCGAGACGTTCGATCTTCAGTGCCGATTGCGGAGCTTTCGCTGCAATCGATTTCAGCGGCGGACCGGAGTCGACACAGCGGTCAGATCTTGGTGAATTCCTTGACGAATCCCCCTATGGGCGTGACCACCTCCACGAAATACAAACCGGCTCGGAGGTTGCCGACCGGGATCCGTTTGCGATCGCCCGACCACAGGACATTTCCTGACACATCGCGCAGGGTGACGCCTTCGACTGGCGCGTCCATTTCCAGCTCGATTGTCGACCGGTCAAGTCGCACCAACCGCGCTTCACCAGTCCATCGCGGCCTCGCGAACTTGTCGCCGATGGCGGCGACCTGGCTGTTCACGTTGACGCGGATGGCGTCGAAATCCGGCATGAAGGCCGTGGCGTTGGAGAACTTGATGGAGTTCAATCCCGCATTGAGCACGACAGGAACCGTCACCGAGTCGCGCTTGGTGAAGGAACCGGAATTCAAGCCGGTGAGAACGGTGTCCTTCCCGTTGACCGACATCGTGGCGGATCGGGCTTCGCCGCTCAGGTAGACGAGCGTCAGCTTGTATCTGCCCGAGGCCGGTGCCCACACTTTGTTGAAATCGATGTAGTTGGAGGCGAGCTTGCCGAGGCTTCCCACCTTGGCGCCGCGCGAGCAGGAAGCGTCCAACGTCGGTTTCGCTTGGTTGGCCTGGATCTGCAGGCTCTTGGTCCACTTGAAATTGTTCATCCACGCGTACTCGGCTTCGAAGGTCTCCTGCAGTTTGGAAATGCCTCCACTGATCCTGACCGCGGCCGCACCGTGGGCGGGCACCTGCACAGTGTACTGCTCGTAGTCCGCCGGCCCGGTGGTCTTACCCGTCCAGAGGTCGCGGACCATGACCGAAGGTCCGTAGATGTCCAAGTCGTTGAACCGGACGCTCATCAGCTTGGACGTCGAGGAACGATTGAACATCACCACTCCTCGCTCCGTTCCGTTCCAGCCTCCAAGTCTCTTTGCGAAGATCTCTCCGCCGGCCCCGTCTTCCATGATCCGGTTGGCCTGGATGCCGAAGGTGTCCTGGTTCAGGGCGAGCACATCCTTGTTGGTCAGGATCGCCAGTACGCTTGCCCGCATGTTCGACATGTCGTTCCCCAGGACCATCGGCGAAGAGTGGATGCTCCAAAGGGCGAAGTGGGCCCTGTATTCGTCATCGGTCCAGCCGCCGTTGCCCACCTCGAGCATGTCCATGTCGTTGTAGTGCCCTGGGCTCGAGAAGCCTGACAAAAATCGGTTCGTATCGAGGATGCGAGTCACATGCGACCAGGAAGGTCCGATGTCGTCGGCGATGCGCCAGGAATTGCCGAGCGTGGCGACCCATCCGCCCACGAAGGCCCAGCGGCAGATGTTGTAGACGATGTCGGTGCGGCCCGTCGCCTTGATCGCGTTGGCGATGGCCGTGTAGCGGGTCTGCTCGTCCATGCCGGTCTGACGGCCTCCGCAGTAGTCGACCTTGATGTAATCGAAGCCCCATGTCTTGAAAGCGAGATCGATGTCCTGCTGCTCGTGCCCTGCGAGGCCGGTCCCTTTGCCTCCCGTTTCGGTACCGTACATCTGCGCGCACATGTTGGCGCCGGCATCCGAATAGAAACCCGCCTTGAGCCCCTTGGAGTGGATGTAGTCCACCACCGGTTTGAATCCATTCGGGAACCGGGTCGAATTGATGCGCAGCGAGCCATCGGCGTTGCGTCCATCGAAGAATCCGTCGTCGATGTTGATGTACTTGTAACCCGCCGCGGCAAGACCCGAGCTCACGATGGCGTCGGCCTGCTTTTTGATCTTCGCCTCGGTGATGTCCTCGTAGTAGGCGTTCCAGCTGGACCAACCCATCAAGGGCATCTTCGGTGTGGCCGCCAAGCCGACCGCGGCCATCGATCCCAGGAGCGCCATCACGGATCTACCGACAATTCGATGCTGTTTCATGATTCGACTCCAGGGGTGATGATTTCAAAGGCGCGTCGACGAGCGGGGCAACTCAAGGGACCAGGAGGCTCGTCACGGATCGCGCATCGTCGCCGGCGGCCTCGACATGCGATATGCCACCATCCATCTTGTAGACAGAAATTGCCAGTTCGTTGGTGGATGCGTCGGTCGCATTCCAGGTCCCGGAAAGGAAGATGAAGCGAATTCCTCCTCGTCACGATCTTTTCGAAATACCGGCTCTGGTATTTCCTACAAAGATCCGCAATCTCAAATCCCGAGAAGAATCCTCCCCGAGATGAGCCCTGATGGGCTCCCTGCGGTCATCAGGATGATTCCGGTTTGCGCAACAATACCGATCCGCCGACCGGCTCCCCGAGCCAGAATCTGTCCATCCACACCGCGCAGCTCGATGTGGTCCTGATGGGACGAAAATTCGACATCCACGCCATGGGCGGTCCGGGAATAGCTCCAATCGACAGGATTTGACGCACTGGCTTCCAATACCTTCGAGGATTTCGCAAGCGCGCCAAGCATCGATGCTGCATAGCGCTTTCCGAACTCCCGATTCCCGGCGGCGGTCAGATGGTAGGCATCGTTGGCTGGATCCAATCCCTTCGAAGAAACCAACTGGCCGTTGGGCACCGTCTTCGCCAATGTGGCGACATAGGGGTTGTGGGCGTAGCAGCAGCTTTCGTTGGTCGTCCTGTTCAATTGACCGCGCAATTCTCCCGCCACGAACGGGACATCGCCGAACCCGAGATCCGTCTTGAGATCCTTGACGATCGTCGCGACGCGATTCACCCAAAGCTTGCGGGCGGTATCCGACCAATCCGCTTCCCCTTGATGGAACAGAATGCCCGAGATCACGCCTTTCTCCTGCGCCTTCTTCAATCGTTCCAGCATCCACGGGTAGGCACCGGTCCAGTGGTTGTCGGGAGGAATCGAAAAATCCTTGCGTCGGCTGGATACCACGTTCTTGCTGAAGAAGCTGATGTCCACACCAGGAACCGCACACGGAATCAGGGCGATGGTGTCGGTCTTGAGCGAGTCGGCGACGATCCGTCCGAACCAATCGCCCAACCCTACCCCTGTGCCGCAGCCGTGGAGATTGGGTGCGGCGGTGTACCAAGAATTGTAGGTCAGCCCTTGGCTGGAACAATTGGTGTAGGCAAGCATCTTGACCCGTGGATTCGTCTTGCGGTCTTCGGCATCGGAGGCCGCTCCACCGGCCATGTTGGATTGCCCGAACAGCAGGAACACCTTCCACGGCTTTTCGTTCGCCCCAAAGGACAAGGCCGGCAGCAGAACCAACAGCGAAGCTCCCAAACGATTCCGGACCACTTGGACCCTTCCTTTCAAAACACGGCGTGCGTGATGCCTGTCCGACAAAAAATGACACGTGTCGAACGCAAACAAAAAGCCCCCGGTTTCAATGAAGCCGGGGGCGAATCGAAGAGGCGTGTCGAGCCCGATCCGATCAGCGACGACCGAGCGCGCTCATCTCTTGGAACTGGCCATCGCGTTCGATGCCCATGACCATGCGACCATTCACGTTGCGCATCACGATGCCGGGCTTGGCAGCGGTGGCAAGGGATGTTTCGCGGGATTCGATCGCAGCGCTGCCCTTGAAGTACGCAGGCGTGTATTTCGTGGTGTTGACGCCCTTGTTCGAAGCCAAATACTGCTTGAGCCAAGTCATTGCGGGGCGATCGGCTCCATTCTTGATGATGCCCGAATTGCCGTTGGTGGTCCAAGTCTGGCCGTAGATGTAGCCCCAAAGCGTGATGCCGTAGACATATGGCGCATTCATGAATTCGGTGATCTGTTCTTCGTAACGCTGCTTTTGCTTCGCATCGTCATCGGTGCCGATATCGTATTCGGTGATGACCAACGGGATCTGAACGGCGTCGTAGATCTTCTTGAGCGCAGCCTTGAAGTTGGTGACGTTCATGTCGGTCAGGTCGTGCGCTTGCTGTCCGTAGGCATCCACGGGGGCGCCAGCGGCCTTGATTTTCTTGACGAGGTCGATGCCTTCGTTGATCTGCCACTGGAAGGTGTTGTAGTCGTTGTAGATGAGCACCGCATTTGGCCAGCGTTCGCGAGCCATCTTGAAGGCGGTGGTCACGAACTTGTAGTCGCCGTTGTTGTCGCCACCCAAGGCCTGGATGATCTTGGTCTCGGTATATGGAGAGTGGTATTTGCCATCGCTTGTCCGGATGGCTTCGTTCACCACGTCGATCTGTTGCAGGTCGGGATATTCTTTTTTGACCGCATCAAACCATTTCGTGATGGCCGACAGCGTGCCGGCCTGATCCTTGTTTCTCAGCCAAGACGGATATTGTCCACCCCAGACGAGCGCATGGAACTTGAACAACCCGCCATTCTGCTTGGCCCAATTGTATGCCCGGGTGCAACCTGCGAAGTTGTACTTGCCCTCGGTGCCTTCGACGGATCCCCACTTGCACTCGTTCTCGGCGGTGATCTGATTCCAGTAGGTGCCGAAATCGGAACGAACCTGGCCACCGGTCGTGATGTTTCCGACAAACTTGTTGGCACCCTTTGCCAGCTCGGCGTTGGCGACACCGGAGAGGATGGCTGCCGAAAGAACAATGAATGACAGATTTTTCGTGCGCATACTTACGATCCTTGTTACCGGGTGGTGACCTGATGGATTCGAAGTTATCCCGTGTAGAGCGGGAAATCGGCCGGTTTGAAGGGGGGGCTTTTTGTAATTTCTTCAATAGCCGATCCAAGCCAGGAACTCTGTATGATCCCAGCGGAAGTCGACATCCTCGGGCCAGGCCTGGAATCAAGCCCGCCCAGCAAGCCGCGAGGAATGCGAGCCCGATGTGTTTGAAAAAACTGTTTTGTGGAAACACCAAAAGCCTGCTCACGATCTTGGCAGCCAAACGGCTCTCGCAAAACGACTTTACCAGCATGCGACCGCTCACCCGTACTTTTCTTTGTGATAGAATGGAGTGACGATGCGATCCATCTTCGAATATCTGGATTATCGGGATCTTCTCAAGGACGCTTTCGAGGATCGGAAAGCTTCGTCGCCGCTGTATTCCTACCGCATGATGGCCGAAGCCCTGGGTCAGGACACGAGCAACATCTTCCGCATCCTTCAGAAGGACGCGCACTTGCCTGCGCGCTGCCAGTCTCGAGCCATCGAATACCTGAATCTCACAGGTAGGTCGGCGGAATACTTCGTATTGCTGATCGCCTACGCCCGGGAAAAGGACCAGCAAGCGCGCCATGAAATTCTCGAGAAAGCGATGTCCTTGCGGGACGTCGCGAACCGGCAACTTGGTGAAAACGAACTTGCGTATTTCCGCGACTGGTGGGTTGTCGCCATCCGGTCTTTGCTTGAAGTCGTCGATGGCCGCGTGAACCCGGCCTCGTTGGCTCAACGCCTCACGCCCCCCATCCCGGAAGCGGAAGTCGGCAAGGCCTTGGACATGCTTTTGGAACTGGGTTTGGTCAAAAAGGCAAGCTCGGGCCGATTGGTCCTGTCCGAGGCGCACTTGAACGCGGGCGGCGACGAAAAGACGCAGGCGGTGAGGCATTTCCAAAGACAGATTTTGGCCCTAGCATCGGAATCCCTGGAACGGTTCCCGAAGGAACAACGAGACGTGTCCACGCTCACACTCGCGGTCGATCGCACCGCCTTCATGGAAATCCGCGGCATGCTGCGGGAGTTCCGCCAACAAATCCAAAAGCGCGTCGAGGAATCCCCTCGACCCGACCGGGTCATGCAACTTTCGATGGCCTTTTTTCCCTTGGCACCCGCACAAGAGGATGCCACATGAGATACAGCACCTTCGGTTTCGCATCCATCTTGACAGTAATTGTCGTACTGGGTTGTTCCGACGAACGCCTGAGCGGCAACACGACCCAGACCGAAAACACCCTGGCCCGCATCCTGGTGGACTCCGTGCTACCCGGCTGGAACAGCCCCTCGGAGACGACCACGATCGCGACTCTGCGGCTCGATTCGTCCAATTTCGATTTCACCAAGATCGACTCGGCGGCGAACGATCTCACGGTGGAACAGGACAGCGGACAACCGATTCCGTTCGAGATCGTCTTCTGGAGCAAGCCCGAAAAGCGCGGCCGACTGCAGGTTCGCATCGACAGTTCGTTGTTGCGCCCGGGCAGCCACTTGAATCTGCGCCGCAAGCTTTCCGCGACATCCCCCAGCGACCCGGTCAAGGTTTGGCAAGGACTCCCGGACAGTCAAAAATTGGCAGTCGGTTCTGTTCTCGTCGACGATTTCGAAAGCGGCACCGACTCCACGCTCCTTCCCACCGGACCGCGTTGGTCTTTCTCGGCATCGGAATCGGCGGGAATCGATCTCAAACGATTGAAAACAACCGATGGCACGCACCCTGGAAACGTGTTTTCCATGGACTACCATGCACCGAACCGATGGTATGTGGTCGTCAAGACACCGCTGGTGAAAGGCTCCCGGCCTAGAAGCCTCCGGTCGATGGACTCCCTCGTCTTTTACGCAAAGGGAACCAAAGGCTCGGCCATGTTCACAGCACTGGAACATTTTGATGTGTTCAAGGCATGGAAGCATGATACCTTGGATACAAATTGGCGACGGATCTGCATCCGTCCGAGCAGTTTCCTGCCTCCCGGAGCGAGTGAACAGTCGAATCGCGGCTGGGTGGCCGTACGGGATTCCGTGACCCATCTGACCTTCATCCTCAGCGGCGGCACGAAGTTCCTCCTCGACAACATCCGCTTCTTCGGAATCGACAAAGACGATCTCAAATAATCCGAATTCGGCACCTAAACCAAAGGCCGATTTCGTCGTTGTCCTTCAATCCGAAATATTCCAACTCACATCACTCAAAGCCGCGAAAGCGGCTTTGATGTTTCTACAAGAACAACAACGCCGCATCGGCCATATTCCTCGCATTTCGCCTGTATCCTAACCTCCAGAAGATTGTCGTTGCCGCTCACCTGGAGGAAGCCATGAAACGGAACCTTGAGTCCCAGAACCGAACGAGCGCCAAGTTCGCACTGGTTTCGGCGTTGACGTTAGCGCTCAGTGCCAACCTGTTTGCGTGGAACATCTCGGGCCAAGTCAAATCCAGCGGCACGGCGTTGTCGGGCGTGACCGTCACCGTACAGGACTCGTCCAAATACTCCACCACCACCGATGCAAACGGAAACTTCAGTTTCCAAACCAGCGGCATTCTTGGTCGTGACGGCAACTCGGCATTCTTCTCCCAGTTGTCGGGCAACGAACTGACGATCCAGTCGCCTGTGGATGGCGCCTTGCAATTGGCTCTAGTGGACGGCGCAGGCCGATCGGTTTGGGAAGCCACCGCCACCGCCTCCAATGGAATCGCAAACGTCTCCCTGCCTGCCAACCACCGCACCGGAGCAATCTTCCTTCGTATCCGCCATGCAGGTGGAGTTGAATACCAAGCGGTGACCATTGGCCCCAAGGGCATGCAGGTCGCCCCCTCGCGGGCAGCAGCACGTTCGATGGCAGCCTTTCCGACTTTGATTTTCAAGAAGAACGGATACAACGACACCACCTACCAGATGACCTCCGATTCCCATACCGGAGTCGCCGTGACCATGACGTTGCCCACCACCTGCGAGCTGGGCACCACCTTCAAGTGGAAGGATTACGGCAAGCCCATTGCCGAGCCCAAGAACGGTTGGCTGGCGATCAAGGACTTTACCCTGGTCCGGTACAACAACCAGTACATCGTGTACATGACCTACACGCCTCCCGGTGGCGGATTCAAGGGCGCCTACATGACCCCCTTCGCCGATTTCACCCAAGCCGGCGCAGCGACACAAGCTGTCATGCCGAACAACTTGCCTGGCGTCGCCCCTGAACTCATCTACTTCACTCCCAAAAAGACCTGGGTCTACACCACGCAATGGTGCAGCACCGGCTCCTTCTGCTACACCACGGGAAGCGACCCCACCAAACCCACGAGCTTCGCGGCACAGACCAAGCCCTTGCTGACGGAAAACATCACTCCCAACGCCCCCATCGACCAGGTCGTGATCTGCGACGACGGCAACTGCTACCTCTTCTACGCCGACGACAAGGGCAACATCTATCGCGGTTCCATGCCCAAGGCCAACTTCCCAGGAAACTTCACTGGCACCAAGAAGATTCTTTCGGAGACCGACGCTGCCAAGCTTTTCGAAGCCGTCGAAGTCTACAAGTTGAAAGGCCAGAAGAAATACCTGATGATCGTGGAGTGCGGATATCCTCGCTACTTCCGCGCCTTCACCGCCACCGATCTCGCGGGAACATGGACTCCGATCGCCAACACGATCAACGCCAACACACCATTTGCCGGTCCCAAGAACGTGACCGGTGGCTGGTCCAACGATATCAGCCACGGCGAAATCGTGCGGACAGGAAACGACGAGTACCGTGAAATCGATCCTTGCAACATGCAGTTCGTCTACCAAGGACTCA
>JBDKGS010000175.1:0-9478 GCA_039798065.1 Fibrobacterota bacterium
CGCCTACCAGTCGGGTGTGGTGCCTGTCCACGAAACGATGACCTGGATTTCCATCCTTGCCTTGGCCACCAATGGGCTGGTGGCCTTCATGTTGTTCCGTCACCGGAAGGGAGACGCCAACCGCAGCTCGGTTTGGCTTTGCGCCCGAAACGACGCTTTTGCCAACGTGACCGTCATCTTGGCGGCACAAGCCGTGGCCTATACCTCGGCGGGTTGGCCGGATATTCTGGCCGCGATGATCCTTGCTGGGTTGG
The DNA here is from genome assembly GCA_039798065.1 of Fibrobacterota bacterium. Lineage (GTDB taxonomy): Bacteria > Fibrobacterota > Fibrobacteria > UBA5070 > UBA5070 > UBA5070. The sequence goes on from JBDKGS010000175.1 coordinate 255, forward strand.
GGATCTCCAGTGGCTTGACGGTGATCAAGAAGGCCCTGGCGGAGTTGAAGTGAGTCTTTTGGAAGAAGGCCGCGGCCCTTCGTCAGGAGAGTAGGTCTGGGCACCCCTTGCTGGCCCTCACAACGAGCTCAGGCCGTGGCGGGCTCGGAGATGCCTTCGAGGAATTCGGGCTTGAGGTAACGGGCGCGTTCGCCCAGCTGGACCACTTCCAATTCCAACCGGGTCCAATCGAGGATGCGGACAGATTCCGACAAGGGCTTCTTGAGCAGGCGGTGGACGGGGCGGTGGATTTCCGAAAGCAGACCTTCGCGCAGCGCCGCGACGCTCACCACGTAGAGCGACGCCTTCAGCTTGGGATGCAGAGCCAGCAGATCGGCCAGGCGACGAACGCCGTTCCAATTTCCGTCCTGGTCGTGCATGGCAAAGGCGGCCACGACATCGGTGCCGTTGGTCCAAACCATGTCCAAGGCGATCAAGGTCTTGCGGGTGGCTTCGTCGAGCGTGACCGGAAACAGCTCGCCTTCGGGGGCTGGGGAGGTAGGAGTGCCGCCGACGACCGTGCCCAAACCAAGGTCGGCTCCGAGGTTGGCCAACAACGCGCAAGCGGCTTCGCGATCGAAGGCGGGCTCAGAGACGCCGACGGCGCTTGAGACAGGAACCGTCACCTGCCCCAGTTTGGAGGCGAAGGATCGAACGAGGGAGGAGGACTCTGGGAACGATTCGAGCATGGAAGGACTCCGTTGAGGTTGGCGCCTTCATAATACTGCTCAAATGCGCAGTCTGCAAGTCAATTTTTGATCAGTGATGGTTCGCGTTACGTTCCGCGCTCAAAGAAATAGTCATCGGATCTCGATATTATGCTGATGCATCGTCTTGATGCACAGACTTCGCCCAGGTTTGAACCTCCATCGCCAGTTGCTCCCGGCGGAATGGTTTGGGAATCACACCATCCATCTTGGCTTCTAAGCAACGCTCACGGATGTCAGGTAGAACATCTGCCGTGAGTGCCAAAATTGGGGTGGATGCCGCTTGTCGCCGCATCTCCGATGCGTCATTTACCCAGGAGCGGATCTTCAGGCTGGTTTGAAATCCATCCATTTCCGGCATGTGGCAGTCCATCAACACCAGATTGAACGCATGCTGCTCCATTATCGACAAGGCCTCCAATCCGCTCGATGCCCCTCGCACTTGGCAGCCGATCTTTTCCAGAGCAGCGGTCGCGACACGAAGGTTTACGCGATTGTCGTCGACCACCAAGATCGCGGTGGAACCCAGCGATGACGTCTCCTTGCTGATCGCGGGATCCGATAGGCGCTCCAATTCGGCCTTCTCGAATGAAATCGAGAAAGCAAAGTTCGAACCCTTTCCAACAACGCTCTCCACTTCGATCGAAGTTCCCATTTTCACGGCCAGACCCTGGGCAATAGACAATCCCAATCCGGTTCCACCGAAGCGACGCGCGATACTCGAGTCGAGCTGTGTGAATTTCTGGAACAACCGACGGGTTTCCTCGGGCGACATGCCTAATCCTGTGTCCTTGACCTGAAACCGAATTTTGTCCAAGCCCGGAAGTCCGTCAGGATGGCGGACAAGGGATGCATTCAGGAGAATTTCGCCGGAATCCGCGAACTTCACCGCGTTCGAAACAAGGTTGATCAGAATTTGTTTCAAGCGGAGAGGATCGCCCTGGATTGCCTGTGGAAGCAAAGGGTCGATCTCGACTCGCAGTGCGAGTCCTTTTTCTGAGGCCTTGGATTGGAAGATGCGTCCGACCGATTCGACCGTCTGCGAAACAGAAAACGGCACATGCTCCAACGTGAGCTTGTCGGTTTCGATCTTGAAATAATCGAGTGCATCCTGAAGGATTGCGGCAAGGTGATTTCCTGATTCCAAGATGGTCTGAACAAGACCTCTTTGTTCAGAATCCAGTGGCGTATCCTGAAGCAATTGCGCGGGAACGATCATTCCGTTGAGCGGGGTGCGGATCTCGTGGCTCATGGTGGCCAAGAATTCGGTCTTCACACGAGGAACGACGCCTTCCGCTTGGCGGGCACGACGCATCCAGGCGAGCCAGCCTTGAACGAGGAACCCCACGGCCCAGACCACCCAGAGAATCTGGATTCCAATCAGCAGCTTGGAGCGTGCGATGATCGGGCCTTCCATCCAGACCTTGCTCACTTCGACGGTTCCGGAATCGGTTTGTGAGCTGGCGTCGGGGGTTACAAAGCTGATGGAAACGACATCGTCGATCCGTGCGTACTGCTCTTCGATGGGAACCCTGTATTGGGAGATCCACCAACTGGGCAGCCGGAGGTGGATCCAATCAATGGACAGATTCTGCCAGTTCGACTTTGGTCGATACTGGACTTCGTTGGGAGCGACGACGGACGTGTTGTGGATCTTGCGCCTGCTGTGGATCCATGCCCGATACAAGGTGGAGTCGTTCGCGTGGTGTTTGATCTGGACCCGCAACTTGTGAAACTTCGTGAAGTTGCTGTAGTTAGCTGCCGTAGAATCCAGTGTCAGTTGCATTCCGGCAAAAGGAAACGCGAAGCCAGGACGCAACCGATACTTCATTTTCCAGCCGGAATCGGAGGATTGGATGGTGCACTCTGAATTCCCTTGGACAGTGGAATCGGTGAAGGAATGCACTTTCAGATCGGGAGTCAGGTCGATTTCGCGATGATTGGCTTTGAATGCGAAAACGGCCACGGCAGCGGTGATTGCCAGTAGGACGGATACGTCGAAACTGGCGCCTTTCCCGGACAAGGACGGAGGGCGCATGTAGCCAGTAGCTTCGTTCACGAATTCATGGTGTCATTGCCCGGGTGGTGGAGTCAAGCGCTTCATGCTGTCACGGGTAGATCTTCTCGTTGCGTTCAAGCATCTGCACGAATTGGACGATCTTCTTCGCGCGGGTTTCGGGTTTCTTGACGGTTTGGATCCGGAACAGGATGGCGTAGCGGTTCTGGCGGTCGAGAGCTTCGAAGAAGCTCTTGGCTTGCGCGTTGCCGTCCAAGGCCGACTGTAAATCGTCGGGGACGCTCGCCTTGCTTGCCGATTCGTAGGCGGCTTCCCAGCGACCGTTGCTCTTGGCGCGCTCGACTTCCTGCAGACCGGCAGGCTTCATTTTCCCCGCTTCGATCAGCTCCAGCGCCTTGTCCTTGTTGACCTTGGACCAGACGCTGGTGGGGGTGCGCCGCGTGAACTTCTGTAGCCAGAATTTGTCACTGTGGGTTTTCTTGATCCCGTCGATCCATCCGTAGCAGAGCGCGACCTCGAGGGCTTCCCCGTAGGTGACCGAGAGTTCGCCGCTGCCTTTCTTGGCCAGCTGCAGCCACACTCCCGGAGACGATTCGCCGTGTTTCGACAGCCACGCGGCCCAGTGGTCTGGCCGCTCGAAGAGCTCCACGGCCGGGGTGGGGGCGGGCTTGGGGGGTGGTTTCATCTGGGTTTTCCTGAATGGGTGCGGTCGACTGTCTTCAAGAAGTCGGAATAGGAGCCTTTAGTGAGGTTTGTCATCATTGACCATTCTTGAGGAGTGTCGAGATCTCCTAGTGATTCTTCGACTTGCTCAATTTCGTTGGCAGGTCACGCTTCTTCGTCTTTTTCCCCTGTTCGAGTCCGCTCGGGATGCATGGATTGACTTTCTCGATAAACGCGGAGTCACGGAACGTACAGCTCATCAGGTACCCTGTTTGTACGCCTAATCGACGACTGATTCTAATGCTTGCTTGAATGTCGCAGGCTGGCTTTGCCAAGGAAAGTTGGAAGTAAACGTTGTTCTTGGTTCGCCAAAGGCTGGTTTCTTCAAGCTTTTCAACGCGCGCTAGGAGGGTTTTCAGCGAATCAATGTTGAATGAATCCGAAGCGGTTTTAACGATGGAGACAGAGTAGACGCCATTCGTCGTCAACTTGCGCTTTGCCTTTGGATCAGGACAATTGAACCTCAACTCTTCTTCAAATTTGTTGGCCGAATCCAACCTGTAGGCTCGTTTGAGATTGCTGGAGGTCTTCGTATCCGTCAAGACAATTTTTGACTGAGCCGTGTCCAGGCCTGATCCAAGATCCATCGGGTAGGTTTTTGGTGCATCCTTCGTATTGAACGCCTTACCGGTTTCGACAAACTTGGCTAGGACGCAGGAGTCGTTGAACCAAGCGCCTGTAGCTGCATGGAGCACGGCACCCATAAGCAAAGCGAGTCTTAGGATGATCTTGATCATTGGCCGTAAACCAAGATGGTTTGGGGCTTTGGGAAGAAGTGGATGACATACGGTGGTTTGGCCGTTTCGTCCAAGTTGTAGATCGGCAGCGTCTGAGTGTACTTGTGGATCTGAACCGTAGCGCCAGTCTTGAAGTATCGCTTCTTTACCATTTCTCGGAAGTGGCCCGGATGCACATGGATACAGCCATGGGAGTAATCCAAAACGATCTCCTTCTTGTGGGCCAACTGCATCTCATTGTCGGGCGTGGTATGGAACATCTCTTGTTGGATGGTTTCGGTCTTGGGGTCGAACTTCTTGTTGCCATCAAGATCTTTGAAGAAATAGACCGTGTTGGGTCCAAAGTCGTTGAGCAACCATTTATCAGGAATTTCTACGGGAGCAGGCTTCCCTACACCCTCAAAGAGAGCCTTGTATGCTTCTCGAACATTGGCAGCATTCAGATCAACATGGATGTTCGTGCCTAAAATCCACTTCCCATTCCGTTGGACTTGAAACACTTCATTCTTTTCATGCTCTGATGTCCCCGGAATGGCTGAAACTTCCTTTACCATGCGTGTAGGAGTTCCCCAAGCGATCATGGACAGGACATACTTACCATGCGAGACATGGGGGCCAATCCGTTGGATCACATACTCGCCAGCGGGAGTCGGATCAACTTTATTCCCGCTCTCATCGACGCTGCTTCCCGGCGGACCACCGCAGCCGTAGTAGACGGCGACGACCTTGGAGATCTTGGCCTTTGCTTTGGTCTTCTTCTTGTTCGGAAGGTCGGTGAACTCACTCATTTTCATCACCTGCATCGTCGATGATGATTGGTCCGGCATTGACCATGTAGATCGAGTACTTCACACCAGCTTTGGCTTGGTACGTCATCTGGGCATCTTCATCCAACCGGCCACTCTTGAGCTTCTTGCCGTCGCCACAAAGGACGTACTCGGCACCCACAAGCGGAGTGCCATCCTTGGTGGTGATGGACACCGTACGTTCTCCCACATGCTCAGAATCCGAAGCGTCGTCGGCTGGGTAATGGATGATAACTTCGACAGGTGCGCTTTCCGCTTTGTCCTTCGCTTCGGGATGTGTCGCCGTCAGAATGTAGGTGACCTTGGAATCGTTTGCCGGGTGTGACGGAGGTTTGGGAAGTTTGCCTTTGATCTTCACGACCTGATTTTTGCTGTCGAGATCGAGATAGCCAACAATTGGATCCGAGACGACATCATCTTTGGCTTCGCCATCGACGGTGGTTTTGCACCGGAACTCGAACTTGACCTTCATGTTGCTGGGCGTGCAGTTGTTGACCATTGCGGCGTTGCATTGCGCCTCGAAATCGCGACCGATGTCCATCTTGTTCGGTGGCGTTAAAATCTGACACTGGGAAAGCTCGATCGTGGTTGTTGATTCCGACTTCTTCTCGGGCCACGGATCTTCTTCGCGAGTTTTCTTCAGGTAGTTCGAAGATGTTGTGCCCTGTCCCACCTTCTGCTTTTTTTCGAAGATGGACATGTCGACGCTTCCAGGCTTTGCCGAGGAGCGGTCAAGGAGGCTTCCGCCAATTTCGGGGTTGGTTGCGCGAGATACGTTCATGGGGGAGTGTTCAGGTGAAGCGAGGAAAGCTTCAAAAGCTCTGGGGGCTGCGGGTTGGAATCATGCTGGACAAAATAGTCAACAGGGACCTTTTGTCCTTTGTCCTATCGGTTGGCTGCGGCATCGAATCCATACAGGGCGTAGGTGCTCGGGCAGTGTCCATCAATCTCATTTTCATTGGCAGTTGGCTCGTCACGAATTGTCACTACTACCGGAGAGCTACGTCGATCCTTGCAAATCGGTTGCACCACCGGCGAGTCTAGCGTGCACAGCGAACACCCTGAGTTGGGAAACTTGGTCGACGTGGTCGGCAGGGTACGAACCCTTGCCGACCCTACATCCCTTATCAGTCCATCACGCATCGGACTGGCATGTAACCTTTGTCTGGAATCGCGATTGTGAAACCTCTGCCGGCGTTTTGCATGTTGACGATTGAACCATTGTATCTGGGCAGCCAATATCCAGATCCAATGTATTGGGCAACAGAGGTTGGGGTTCCTGACCAGATGAATCCCTTCATCCCGAAGCCATAGTCGTCCGTTCCAGGGTAATAATTGGTCGTGGTGAGCAGCGCGCCTTTAGGTCCAGCCCCGCTGTAACGAAAGAACCAAGTCGTATCGTTGGACTTGAGCTTGTCCCAAGCGCTCGTTTCGTAGACTCCGTCGGCCTTCCCGGCCACCACGTCGAGCAGCGCCACCCACTCCGAACTGTCGGGAAGATGCCATCCTCCAGGGCAAGCGCCTCGCAATGGTTTGGTTACCAGGCCTCCGCAATCGGGAGATGTGCACGTCGAAGAGATTCCTGTCGCACTACTCCATGTGAAGGCACCTCCGAGCGCGCAATTGCCATCGATGCATGTGGTGGGTCCGATCATGGTGTTTCCTGGGGTCACCATGTTTGCTGTCATCCAGACCTTTCCGTCGGGCATGCGGCCGATTGGATTTAACTCTCCATTGATTACGACAGTCTGGATCACGACGGAATCCCGGCTGGCATTCCCAGCCCGATCGACAACTTCCACGACCACCTTGAACTTTCCGAAATCGAAGGTCGAATCGATCGAGACCACACCCGCGACGGGTGTCGCCACGCGTCCCGCGACGGAGACCTTGCGGATCGAATCGTTGTCCGAGACGGTCCAGGATGCCTGGAACCTTCGGCTTTTCCAATCCAGACTAGCGGAACGCGATGGCGAAGCCGGTACAATGGTGGGGGGCACGGCGTCTTCCAGTCGAATCACCACGACGGAATCCGTCACTTCGTTACCGTACTTGTCCTTGGCCCATACGAGCAGCGCATTGCGTCCAATCGATAGCGGCACGGTCGTCTTGTACTCCGACCCGGTTCCCGTAACGGAAGCGTTCGCGATCTTGACCTGAAGGTCCGTGTTCTCGTCCGTCACGGCCCAACCGAGGGTGATTGATTTCACGTCCCAGCCCACGGTCTTGGATTCGGTTCCCGACAAGGCGTGGAGTTCGGGGGGGATGGAATCGCGCAGACGCAGGACGTGGCAGGAATCGTCGATGGATTTCCCTGCGCTGTCTTCGGCTCTCATCCGAATGGTGTTCATTCCGGTCGCGAGGGGAATGGAGTAGCGGTAGTGGCCGTTCGAACCCAGGACGAGATTGTCCCCAATCCACACCGATTTGGCCGCTACGATTTTCCAATCCACCAGCAAGGAGGCATTGACCGAAGACACGATGGTGTCGATGGCCTTTGGCGCGACTCGCTCGAATGTCATTGGGGGATAGCGGTGAACGATGGCCTCGATCGTGTCCTTCAGGCCGGTGCGATCGGTGACGATGGCGACGATGCGATTGTCGCCCACGGCCACGACCACCTTGGATTCATAGCGCCCGTTCACCCCGGTCACGGTTACGCCAGCGATTGCGACGGAAGTCACCGAGTCGTTGTCGAGCGCTTGCAGCGCCACGCCAACCGCAGCGCTGTCCCAGCCCACCGAGCGGGTTCCGGCGATCCAATCGGCCGTAGGTGGGATGCTATCGAGCTTCCGGGTCACGCTCACGATGTCGCCTCCGGACACCCCGTTCTTGTTCTTCACAGAAAGCAGGATGGAAGTCGGCGTTCCCGCCGCCAGATCGACGACTGCGCTCCACTTGTTGCCGGGTTCGGGTTTGGCCAATTTGCCGTTCACCAACACCGACGATGAATCGATTCCGTAGAAGTCTGTGATGGTCCAGCGCACTGTGACGGATTTTGTCTCGAAGGGGACCACTGTGCCGGTTTTGGTTGCGGGATCCACCAGAACAACTTTGGGGGGAACATCGGTCGCAGGATTGGCGCGAGTGATCGCCTTGCTGGAAACGCTCGCGTTCTTGTGGCTGTCGACCACGCGCACTATGATCGCCATGGGGGAGCCCACCGTGGTCAACGGCACCTTGCGCACGTAATCGCCATTGGCGGTCATGGAATCCGGCTTGGAACCAGCGATCAGCACCGTGTCAATTCCTGACGGGTCCTTTGCTCTTACCCGCACGGTGTAGGCGGCGACTCCGTTTTCGACATCGATGTCGTCCTGCGGGCTCACCCAGGTTATCTCGGGACCGGCCTTGTCGGTCAAGCGAGTGATCTCCAGAGTGGCCGTGGACTGGAGCTTGGCCGAGTTCAAGGCCCGCGCGACGATGGTCTTCGCGATTCCGGTGGGATCGAGCTTCACGCGCGCCGTCCAGATCGAATCGTTCAACTTGTTCGCCACGCCTCCGTCGACGATCACGCTGTCGATGGAACCTTGGGGGGTGGTAGCCACCCAGCTTGTGAGCACCGAAGCCGAGTCGAACGGGATCACCGATTTGTCGGCGGGATTCCAAGAACGGAGGGTCGGTGCGATGGGCTGGTCGGGGAGCTTTGGATCTACATGGAATGCGGCGCTCGAAACCGCCAGGTGCTGCAGGCCATCTCGCGCCGTAATGGCTAGCAGGTAATCGCCCTCGACCGCGTTGGATTTCGCGATCAGGTTCACCGCCCCGTCGAAATTGGCCGCGTGTTCGGATGCTTTGGGAACCGGAAGTCCGTAGACCACCACGCTCGAATCCACCTTGCCGTTTTTTGTCACCACGCCTTCGAACGCGACCAACCCCAATGTGTCGTCCCATTCGAACGCGCCGGTCACGCCCACCGACGAGCCACCTGCCCGAACGCCCGTAGCGACCGCGATCGGCGTCTTCACGCGGATCTGCGCCACAGGGAAATACTTGGCCGTATCGATGCCGGAAACTGTCTTCTGCACGACCAGGATGCGCACCAGCACCGCCGCCGAGTCATCGGAGATTCCCAGGCTCCAGCTCCTGGCCAGCTCGGAGAGCGACTTTCCGGACTTGGCCCCGAGCAACAACGTGGTGGTCACCACTTGCGAGCGGGTCATACCGACCGGCAGCGTATCTCGCCAGGAATTGG
>JBDKGS010000176.1:0-9344 GCA_039798065.1 Fibrobacterota bacterium
CTTCGAGCGCGTTCCCGTGCACCAGAAGAGCATGGAAGAGACGCTCATGGAGCAGCTCGACGAAAAACACTTCGACCAGAGTCTGCGGCCCATCGTCGAATGGTTGATCGGGAACCTGAACGAAAACGGCTTTCTGGAAGCCACCAAGGAAGAGACCCAAGCCAAGCTTTCCATCGACGACTCGACGTGGGAAGAAGCATTGTCGGTGTTGCAGTGGTTGGATCCGGCGGGCATCGGCGCGCGCGATCTGCGCGAGTGCCTGCTCATCCAGCTTTCGCGCGACGGCATGCGCGATTCTGTGCCCTGGAAAGTGGTGCACGATTGCTTCGGGCTTTTGCAGAAGCTCAAGATCCCGACCATCGCGCGTCGTTTGGATTGCACACCGGAAGACGTGCAGGCGGCCATCAAGGAAATCGGCCAATTGGAGCCGCGCCCTGGACGGCAATTGTCATCGCCGCAAGCTCCCACCGTGGTGCCGGATCTTGTCGTGGATCGCGGACCTGACGGATTTTGGTTCGTGGGCTTCAACGACAAGACAGTGCCTTCGCTTCGCGTGAGCCGCAGCTACGCCGACATGGTTCGCCGTGGATCCAAGGCCTCCACCGACGAAAAGAAATACGTCCGCGACAAGCTCAATTCGGCCACCTGGCTGTTGCGCTCCATCGAGCAGCGCAAGGGCACCATGCTCAAGGTGATGCACGCCATCCTGGAATCGCAGATCGAGTTCTTCGAGCTGGGGCCGGGCCACCTCAAGCCCCTGGTGCTGCAGGATATCGCCGACAAGGTGAAGATGCACATCTCCACCGTAAGCCGCGTTACAAACGAGAAGTACGTGCAGACGCCGCACGGCGTGTTCGAGCTCAAGAGCTTCTTCAGCGCCTCGGTGACCCAGGAAGACGGCACCGAGATCAGCTCGGTGGAGGCGCGCGAGGCCATCAAGCGATTGATCGAAGCGGAAGATCCGGCCGATCCGCTTTCCGACCAGAAGATCGTCGACGTGCTGGAAGAACAGAGCCTGCACGTGGCGCGCCGCACGGTGGCAAAGTACCGCGATCTGATGGGCATCTTGCCAGCAAGAATGCGCAGAAAGTTCTAGATCCGGTCGGGGCGGCGCACTTTTGCTCCGACCCATCGGCCAACTCCCGCGCCGTACCGTCGCGTACGGCTTGGTCGCTGGCCGACGGGCTCGTCGCTGCAATTGCATCCGCCCGGACCGGATCTATTCTAGCCGCGGCGTTCGGGCTCCATTGGTGATTCTGTTTCGGAATGGCTTCGATGCGTTGGGCGGCCTTCTTCGAGACAGGTCTTGTCGGTTAGCTTGATGGCTGGATCGGTTCCCGTCATCAGGAGCAACGTCGCATGGGTCAGCAGTTTCCGTCGTTGGGCGAGAAGCACATCGAGTTCATCGCTGGACAGAAATTGTTCTTCGTCGCCACGGCCACGGAAAACAGTCGCGTGAACCTGTCCCCGAAAGGTGGTGACAGTTTCCGGGTGCTGGACGCGAACCGGGTGGTGTGGCTCAACTACACCGGCAGCGGCAACGAGACCGCGGCGCACTTGCGGATCCATCCGCGCATGACCGTGATGTTCTGCGCCTTCGATGGGGATCCGGTCATTTTGCGGCTGTACGGCATCGCGCGGGCCATCCACCACAACGATCCCGATTGGTCGGAATTTGTCGGGCACTTTCCGGGTAATCCCGGTGCGCGGCAGGTGATCGAGATGCGCGTGGAATTGGTCCAGACCTCGTGCGGGATGTCGGTGCCGTTGTACGAGTACAAAGGCGACCGGACCCTGTTGGACGATTGGGCCCAAACGAAGGGCGACGCGGGGTTGCGCGAGTATTGGGCAAAGAAGAACCTGGTCAGTATCGACGGGCTGGAAACGGGCATGGAGGAGGGGAATCTCGGCCCAATGTGATGTCGGTACCTAGATTTGGGGGTCTATGAAGAACAACACGGTGATGATCAAGCTCCGCCAAACCCTTGCCTTGACGGATTCCGACATCGCCCGGATCTTCGAGCTGGGTGGCTACACGGTGACTCCGGAGATGATCGCCGGTTACATGTTCGGGTTCCCCACCGACGAAGGCTACATCAAGTGCCCCAGCCGCGCGCTGATCGCCTTCCTGGAAGGGATCATCATCGATCGCCGCGGCCCCAATCCCAAGAAGCCCAAGCCGGGCGCCGTGGCCGAGACCACCATCGACAACAGCGATGTCTTCAAGAAGCTGCGCATCGCGTTCGATCTGCACGAGGACGACATCCACGCGATTTTGCTGCAGTCGAACATCATCCTGGAGAAGAACGACTTTTCGGCCATCTTCCGCAAGAAGGGCCACAAGCACTACAAGGTCTGCAGCGACCCGGTGCTGGAAGCGTTCTTCAAGGGCCTGGAGAATCTGCGCGGAGCCTAAGACAGTTTCTGTCGATCAGGACGCCTTGGCGAATTTCTGCTTGAACCAGCCCAGCGCCTCGGTGATGAGCGACGTGGCTGTGCTGCGCGAAACCTGCGTTCCGGTGGCGTTGTAGGCGCCCGTGGCGGGCTTGAGCGTCGCGGCCTGCGGGAATCCAAGTTCCCTGCGCAGGTGTTCGGCCGGGTCCAGTACCCCTTGGGAAGCCAGCCATTGGCGCATGTCATGGGCGGCTTCCTCCATGGCGGGTCGCTTGTCGGCGGCGCGGATGTGCATGCGTTTGACAAGATCCGACAGTCCTTTGGGTATGCCGGAATTGGCGGCGCGCAATTCGGGGGCATCCTGGCTCGCGATCCGCCACATGATGCCGTGCACATGCTCGGCTTCCACGGGAGGGTGGCCCGCGGCCATGCGATAGATGCTGGAGGCCAGCGAATAGACGTCGGATTTGCCGGAAAGTGTCGCGCCTTCCACCTGCTCCGGCGACATGTACAACGGAGATCCCATGGCCGTTCCCGCCTGGGTGAGCGATGCGTCGCCTTGCAAGCGCGCGATGCCGAAATCGGCCACCTTCACGATCCCTTGGCGCGAGATCAAAAGGTTGTCGGGTTTCACGTCGCGATGGATCACGCCAGCGGCATGGGCGGCGCGCAAGCCTTCGGCCGATTGCACCGCGATGCAGGCCGCACACAGCGGGTCGAGCTGGTCGCCGTTTCTTGTGCACAACCCTTCGATGCTGCCGCGATCCTGGAATTCCATCACGATGAATTCCAGGCCTTCCTGGTTGCCCATGTCGTGGACTTGCACGATGTGCGGATTGCCCAAACGCGCAACGTTGGAAGCTTCGCTGTGGAAGCGCTGGATCCAATCCAACCGCACCGCGATTCCTTCGCGCATGACCTTCAAGGCCACGCACCGATGCAGGACCGGGTCTTCGGCCAAATACACCTTGGCCATGCCGCCTTCGCCCAGCATGCCCAGGATCTTGTAACGCCCAAAAGTGGAGTGCTCCATTCTCCCATTATCCGATTTTCAGGGGTGGTCTTGCAACCTGCCGAAACAACATCGAAACCGAATTTGGCCGTGCGGCGCGACGGGATCCGCGGTAGCTTCTATCCATGACCCTGCGATACCTATTGCCTGCCATGTGCCTTGGTCTCTGGTCGTGCGGTTCCGATTCGGGGACCAAGAGCGAGCCGGTCTATCCTCCGACACCGTCGGCTTTCGCGGACGGGGTCGCTTCAGGGAATCCGGATGGCCAATGCAAGGTCCCGGCATCCGCCATGGCGGCCTCGGTGGACAATCCCGATCGCGTGGTGGGTACCGGTACGCGCTCCAGCTGCACGGCCGATGCGTTCCGCGCCGCGGTGGCGCATGGGGGAAAGATCGTGTTCGATTGCGGGCCCGACACAATGACCATCGTGCTCGACAAGCCGGCCAAGGTCTTCAACGACTCGTTGCCGGATATTGTCATCGATGGTGGAGGCAAGGTGGGACTCAGCGGAGGAGGCCGTACTCGCATCCTCTACATGAACACCTGCGACGAGGCCCAGCACTGGACCAGTACCCGCTGCGACAACCAAGCCACTCCGCGATTGACCGTACAGAATCTGACATTCGTGGACGGCAACGCGGAAGCGGAAGGCGAGGGGGGAAGGGGAGGTGGCGGCGCCATTTTCGCGAGCGGCGGCACGTTCAAGGTCGTGAATTGTCGCTTCTTCCGCAACGTGTGCGCGAAGCAAGGTGCCGATGTGGGAGGTGGTGCGATCCGCGCCTTCCAGCAGTACAACCAGGCTCCCATCCACGTGGTGAATTCGACCTTCGGTTCGACAGGAAATGGCAACGTGGGATCCAACGGCGGCGCGTTCTCCAGCATCATGGTGAACTGGAGCGTCTGGAACAGCCTGTTCGTGGCCAACCAGGCGGTGGGCAACGGCGGCAATCCCGCCGACAAGAACACACCGGGCGGCGGCAGCGGCGGAGCCATCTACAACGATGGGAACACCCTGACACTTTCTGTCTGCGGCTCCAAGTTCACGGAAAACAAGGTCAACGCCTTCGGTGCGGCAATCTTCTTCGTGAGCAACAACCACCAGGGCACCATCAACCTCACTGATTCGCGCATTGCGGGAAACATCGGTGGGTCGTGGCACGTGCTTCCTGGAATCGCCATGCACGAAGACACCAAGGTGAACCGGGTGAACTCCGTGCTGGAGAATTGAAATTCCGAACGTTGCTTATTTGGCCGGTGGCAGCAGGACGGCGTCGATGATGTGGATCACGCCGTTCTTGGCCTGGATGTCGACCACGGTGACCATGGTTGTTCCGTTGAGGTAGACCTTTCCGCCCTTGACTTCGACGGTGACATCCGCTCCATTGACGGTGGTGGCCTTGGAGAGGGTGACGACGGTGGGGCTTTCGACCTTGGCGCCAACCACGTGGTAGAGGAGGATGCTCTTGAGGTCGCCGGTGGGATCCTTGAGCAGGGCTTCGACGGTTCCGGCGGGAAGCTTGGCGAAGGCGGCGTCGGTGGGCGCGAAGACGGTGAACTGTTTGGTGGTGTCGGCCAGGGTGGAGGCCAGTCCGGCGGCGGTGACGGCGGCGGCGAGAGTTTCGAAAGTGGTGTCGGCGGCGGCGATCTGGAGAATGGTCCGTGAGGGTGCCGCAGGAGCAGGGGAGGAGGGGCCGGTGGCCGAATCGGAATCACTGTCGCAGGCGGTCAGTCCCAGCGAAAGAGCGGCAAGAGCGGCGAAGGCGAGCTTGGTGTTCATGATGGACTCCTTGGGTTGGATCGCCGGCACGGCGGGAATGCCGATTGCAGCGTTGATACCAAGGTCCAGGGATTGGTTGGATGCGACCGCTTCGAAAACCCGCTGCTGTTCACGCGTGTGAACGGCAAAGGCCCGCGTTATGGCAGCAACGAATCCTGGGAAGGCGCGAGAACCAAACGGGCCACGACTTGCGAGGCGCTACCCAGTCCGCGCCGCACCACCAGGGGTGCGCCGGCGGGGACGGAATCGACAACCCAAAATCCGGCGACCAGTCGGCCTTGGTGCGCGGTGCCTGCGACCCACGGAGTGGTGGTGTCGGTGCTTTCCTTCAGACGGATTCTTGCCGGAGTGTGCAAAAGCGAATGTGGCGTATCGATCTTGCCCGCGTGGATGAGCACGCTGGGTGCGAGCCCACGATAGCCGTCGGGGGCGATGAATTCGAAGGTCCAACGGCCTGCGGATAAACTGTCCAACCGATAGCTGCCATCGGGTGCCGCGGTGGCCTTGCGGGCCAGCAAGGCAGGGGCGGAGGCGGTGGAGTCGGCGCGGAACGCCAGGATGGTGGCTCCGGCTACGGGGCGCCCGTCGAGCCGTGTGGCAAAACCTGCCACGGCACCGGTTTCGGTGTCGGTGCTGCCACCCGCCACGGGACCCGTACCGCATCCCCACAGCAACATCGCACCCAGGAAAATCCAGGGCTTAATCACTTGCTCGAACCGTTGGATTCGGACTGGCTTACCGGCACCAGATGCATGGACAGGAGATAGACACGATCGGCATTTTCGTCCACCCGCGCCATCTCCTGCAATTGGGCGCGGAACTGTCGCGATCGCTTCACGAAGCGCTTGAAGGTCGGCTCCGAAATGCTGAAGACCGTGGCGGCGCCGGATCGTTCGGGGCCGGGAATCCGATCGAAGGATTGCTGCGCCAATTGGAGCATGGAAGCCTGGAATCGCGAGAGTCGCAGATCCGGAAACGGACCGCCAACCGCCTTGAGGACGGGCTCGGATTGGAGATAGGATTTGCCTTTTTTGCGCAAGAAACCAAGGCGCAACAAAAGCTGTAGCGAATCTCGGGCTTGGGTCGCGGTGATGGCCGGTCGCAGGAAGGCCGCCAACCCTTCGAAATCATCGCCCCAAGGTTTGAGCACGGCCACTTCGCGAACCACCGGATGCCACCACTGGGCGAAATACTCGTAGTGCTCGGGCAGGATGGAAAGGCTGCGCGCTTGGCTTTGGATGGCCACCAGGCGATCGAAGAAATGGTTTTTTTCATCCAGGCTTTTGGCTTGGTTGAAGAAGACCAGATTCTCGAAATATTCCGCTTCCGGGCCCGACAACTCCAGGGCTTTCACCACCTTGAGCAGGCTTTGCTTGGTGAGATTGCGTTTCCCGTCCATGACCTGCGGGAAGAAGGCCGAACTGTTGATTCCGGCCTTGGCCGACAACCACCGGTACGACAACAGCGGATTGCGCGACTTCAAGGATTGGTAGTGCTCCTTGAGGAAGTCGCGGTAGTCGGAACTGTCGAAGATGCTTGCCATGCTTGTTAAGGTACTGGCCACAAGGGAGCCGCGCATCACCCGGTAGCGAACCCTGTTCACGGCCGTGAACGGAAAGGCCCACTTTCTCGGTAACGGACAAGGAGGTATTCTTCCCCCACCCATGGCAAAGACCAACGCATGCCGGATTCTGGAGCAGATGGGGGTCCCCTTCGAGAC
Organism: Fibrobacterota bacterium; assembly: GCA_039798065.1. Taxonomy (GTDB): domain Bacteria; phylum Fibrobacterota; class Fibrobacteria; order UBA5070; family UBA5070; genus UBA5070. Next base: position 6,905 of record JBDKGS010000176.1, read on the forward strand.
CCGCGAATACGAAGTCGACCCGACCGATCTCGCGGCGGAATCTGTCGCTGCCAAGGTGGGGTATCCCCCCGAACAGGTCTTCAAGACGTTGGTGGTGCACGGCGACAGGCACGGGTACGCGGTGGCGGTGGTCCCGGGCAACTGGGAGCTGGACCTCAAGGCCATGGCCAAGGCGACCGGCGATCGCAAGATCGAGATGATCCCCCTCAAGGACGTGCAGCCGGTGACGGGTTACATCCGCGGCGGGGTGACGGCCTTGGGGATGAAGAAGACGTTTCCTGTCATCGTGGACGAAACCATGGAGCTGTGGGACGCGGTGTGCGTTTCGGCGGGCATGCGGGGTATGCAGATCGTGATCGCTCCCGCCGACTACATCAAGGCCGTGAACGCCAAGATCGCCGAAATCTCCAAGGAGAAAGCGTGAGAGGGGTGTACCCCATTCGGGGACGATCCTGGTGGATCGGGATTCGGGAAGCCATCTTGGTCGTGGCATGAGCCTCCACCTCCACTTTTCCAATCGCCTGGAGCCGCTGGTGTCCGAACTCTCGGGCGTCCTGGACGAGCATTGGACGGATTTTGGCGCACCACCTCCGGTGGTGCCGCCTTCGCCCGCGGTGGCCAAGTGGCTCAAGTTGCGGTTGTGCGAACGGCGCGGCGCGTTGGTGGGGCTTCCCACGCCCACTTTGGAAAGCTTTCTCTGGAAGGCCCTCGATCCCGATCCGGGGATGATGATCCTGCGCGCCGACGCCCTGCAGCAGGCGTTGATTCCCTTGTTGGACAAAAATCGTCTGGCACGCGAGGAATACGCTCCGGTGCGCGATTACCTGTGTCCCAGAGGGAACATCGATGTACGTCGCAGGTACCAGTTGGCGCAGGCCATGGCGCGCTTGTTCCTGGAGTACGAATACAACCGCCCTTCGGTGTGGAAAGACGGTGTATGGGCGGTGAAGGGCGTGGACCAGGTCTGGCCTCGCCGATCCTATTTCGCCAAGGTCGGGGAGTCCGAGTCGGCCGCCGAAATCTGGCAGCGCGACCTGCACGGCGACGTGTTCGCGCCGGGTGGGCCATTGACGGAATCCGGCAGATTGGGGTTGCCGCGATTGCACCGGTTGCGACGCGAAGCGGGATGGAAACCCACCGGCGGTGCGGTGATGGTCTTTGGCGTGGAGAAGGTGAGCCATTTCCACCGGAACCTCCTGATGGAGCTTTCCCAAGGCCGCGACCTCCATTTGTTCCTGGTCAACCCTTGCGCCGAATTCTGGGAAGACGTGGATACCTCGCGCAGGCCGCGCCGTCGGTCGTTCAAGCTCCCGAGATTTTCGGCGAACGACTACCAAGCCGACGAACTTCCCGCGTCGCTGTATCCGGCTGGATCGCCGGATCGCGCCGCCGATCCTTTGCTTTTGCAACGTTGGGGGCGCACGCCGCGCGAGAGCCTGTCGTTGTGGAGCCAGGCGGTCGACTACGACTTCGATTTCCTGGTCGACCAACCCATTGGTCAAGGGGCGACGATTTCCGTCCTTGGCGTGCTGCAGCAATCCATCGTGCAGCGCCACCCCGGCCCCAAAGCCAAGGAGCTGGAGCTCGAAGACGGACGGATTCTGTCTGGTCCGGTGCCGCCCGACGATTCGATGCTGCTGCTGGATTGCCCCGAGCGCGCCCGTGAAATGGAGTCGGTGCGCGACCAGATCGTGCAGTGGTTGTCGGAAGACAAGAGCCGGTTGGTGTCGGACGTGGTCGTGTTGTTGCCCGATCCGTCCAAGCACCGCGCCGCCATCCATCGCGTGTTCGGGGCATCCGTTCCAGGCGAACCGGGCCATCTTCCCTGGGTGATGCTGGGCGAGTCGGCGGGCGAAAGCCAATGGGCGCGAGCGGTGCATGCCTTGTTCGCTCTGGCCAAAGGTCAGTGCGATCGACCCTCGGTCTTCGGGCTCTTGCGCAACCGCTTGGTCCAGGCCCGATTGAAGATCGATGCGGCGACCGTGGCGCGATGGGAATCGTGGGCCGAGCTGTCGGGGATGATCCGCGGTTGGGATGCCGAGCATCGTTTGGAGATGGGCGACGCCCCCGAGGTGGGGCTGGACACGCACACGTTCCGCGCCGGCATGATGCGCCTGATGCTCGCACCCGTGGCCGATCGCGAATTCGCGCTTGGCATGAGGGTGGCCACGGGTCTGCAGGAGCGGGTCCCTGTGGCGCGCGATTTCGAGTCCGAGCCATCGGAAGTCCAGCGGTTCGCGACCTGCGTGGAGACCTTGTTCCACGATGTTCGATCGCTTTGCAAACAATGCCGGATTTTGTCGCCATCGGCATTGGCGAAGGTGTTCGCGACCTTGCTCGACTCCTGGATCGGGTTCGACGACGAAGGGGAGTCGCGGGTGCGTCGCGAGCTTCTCGAGGGCTTGGAATTGCTGGGGATCCAGGAAGCCGCGGGATGCGA
>JBDKGS010000177.1:0-9296 GCA_039798065.1 Fibrobacterota bacterium
CAAAGGGACCATTCCGTGGTCCGAGAATACGTCCATCTGCGCACAGGCGTTGTACCTGCGGCAGAAGTTCAGGAAGTCCAGCAGCATCCCCGCGATCCTGGTTGCCTCCGATTTCATCGCAGATTCGTCTGTGGCGTTGCGATGGCCGAAGGCATCGAAGCCCGCCAGGTAGATGAAGACGGATTCGGGCAATTGGCGAACGAATTTCGCTCGAGCGATGGCGAGCACCTGGGCGTCGGTCTTGCCTCCGTCCCGCCAACTCGCCGAGATCCAATTGCGTCCCGTTTCCTTCCAGCGATCGAACACGCTTGGACAATTTCCGGTGCCACCTGGTTGGTAGAGATTCTTACGCTCGCTGATGGAAAGGCTTCCGAGCAGCGCGGAAGGAATCTCGTAGGCTTGGTAGTAGCCTTCGAAACCTGTGGAAAGGCGATTGGCTTCGAGGAGGGTCTTTCGCAGGATTCTCGAGCGATCCACGAATCCGGCGTATCGACCAAGTCGTTTGAACAATGGGAAATCCGAATGGTTCGGATCGTAGCGGAAAAGATTCCAAATCCCGTGTTCTTCGGGCATTCGCCCGGTCAGGATGGTCGGGATGGCGGTACTGGAAAAACCCAGTACGGTTTCGAGACCGTTCCTCTCCCCTTTCAGGAAGTCGAATGCGGGTAGGTCCTTGGCGATTTCCCAGCCAAGGCCATCGACGAGTACGTGGATTCTCATGGTGGATTCCTCCCCGGTTCAGACGGATACAGCAGCGATGAAGACGATGGCGATGTTGGTTGCGAGAAGGATCTTGGAAATCATGGTGGTCGCTCCTTTGGTTGAAGACCTTGATGGTTCACCATGCGAACGACGTGCCAGATGGCGATTGGAAAGTCCGGCCGGATCGAAAGGGTTGTGACCGATCGGAAATCTCTCGTCTTGAGTTGGGCACTATGGATTTGAGAGGACTGAAGATCGATGTATCGGTAGGAGCCAAAGGCCTGGAATCCGCGACGATCCCTTGGCATGGCTGTTGATGAGGTAGGCCTCCATGTTCAGGGAATGGAGGTCGTGATGTTCCTACAGGATCGCTTGCAGAATCTCGCACTGATCGTGGTTCTCGTGCTTCTCTCATCCGTGCTTCTCGAGCCGACAATTCGATTGGCTTACAGGATCGGATTGGTGGACAAGCCCGATACGAGCAGAAAACTCCATTCGAAAACGACAGCATACATGGGCGGAGCGATTCTCTGGTTCGGGATGTCTTTGGCCCTGATCGCAGGAACCCTTCTGAAGGGCTGGGGGACCTTCGGTTGGATCTTGGCGGCATTCACGATCCTGTTCGCGACAGGAATTGTCGATGACGCGGTGAATCTTCGTCCCTCCACGAAGCTGGTGTTCCAGATCGCCGCCGTGGTATTGATGGTTCTGGAAAGGATGCTGTCCATCCCTTCCTTCGGATGGAATCTGCCGAGCTGCCTGAGCGTAGTGGTGCTGGTCATCGTCGGAACAGGGGTCGTCAACGCCTTCAACCTCATCGATGGCCTGGATGGTTTGTCGTTGGGGTTGGGTATTCTCACCGCCACGCCTCTGTTCCTATACGGCCTTGGGAGCGGCGATATCGTCGGTATCGTCATCGGATTGGCATTCGTGGCGACGGCGACGGGCTTGTTGAGGGGAAACCTTCACCCGGCGAAAATATTCCTCGGCGATTCCGGTTCCCTGCTGATCGGCGGTGTGGTTTTCGCACTCGCCCTTCGCCAGGCCGGTCCTGGTGATGGACTTTTCGAGCACTTGTACCGGTCGATCATCCCATTGGCGGTGTGCATACCGACCGTGGACATGGTCCTGGTGATGATTCGACGGTGGAGGAACAGAGTGCCGGTTTTCCAAGGAGATCGGTCGCATCTGCACCATCGTTTGCAACGGGTGGGTTTGACCCACGAGCAAACGGTCGGTTGGATCCATGCGGCCATGACCGTGGTCGTCGTCTTCGAGATCATCATCGGATTGATGGGGATCTCGGCCGGGTGGAACCTGGTTTTGCTTGGACTGTGGTGCGGCACCTATGCCGCCCTGGCCGATGTCGAAAATTCGCGGAAGCCTTCCATACAGAAAGGGGTGGTTCATGTTCCATGACATATTCTGGGGTGCTGTCGTCGCGGGAGCGATGATTTGGATCGGGTGGGTGGGCTGGGGATTCCCACAAACGATCCGGCTGCTGGCGAAGGTTCGAGGGCGGCGCACCCACCCCAAGGCGGTCAAACTGCCCAAAGTCTCCTTCCTGGTTCCCTGTCGGAACGAAGAGGCGTTCGTTACGGCGAAGGCCGCGAACCTTCGGCAGATCGGAAGCCACCTGGAATCGTGGGAAGCGCTCATGATCGACGATGCTTCGACCGACAAGACCGCCGAAATGCTTGGTTCGATCGAAGGCGCTGGAATCTCCGTGATTCGCACTCCGGGTCGATCGGGTAAAATCCGCGCGCTCCGTTTGGCGGCCAAACATACCCAAGGTGAAATCCTGGTGATCACCGATTGTGGCTGCCGCCTCGATCCGAACTCGATCCGCCCGATGTTGGATTGGTTCGCCGATGAAAAGGTGGGGCTTGTCACGGGTTGTTACCGAACGATCGCCCAAGCGAAGGATTCCCGAGCCAAGGGCGAAGGGGAGTACTGGAGCCGGGAAATGGAGCTGCGTGCGGCGGAATGCGATCTGGGATCCACGACCCATGCGACCGGTGCGTTGCTGGCGGTCAGGAAGGACCTGTTCGAGAATGTGGAATGGCCCGAAGGGACCATCAACGACGACATCCACCTTCCCTTGAGGATCTTGGAACAGGGCTACGATGTGGTTTGCGAACCGAAGGCAGTGGCGACAGAAAATGTCGAAACCGACATTTCGGGCGAGTTCCGTCGACGGGTGCGGATCGCCACTGGGAATTTCCAGATGGTGCGCGAGATTCCCCGGTTGTTCCGGGCGCGACGCTGGTTTCCGATCTTCCAATTGGTCTCGCACAAGCTGATGCGCAACGCGCTGGTCGTGCCCATGTTTTCGCTGCTTGCGGCGTGCGGTGCGCTTGGGTCGGAAGTCGTTTTTCGGATTGGGTTCCTCGCTCAGATTGCATTGTACGGAACGATCGGATTTGGAATCCTTTCCGGTAGGATTTCGAAGTGGCCGACCCCGATGATCTCGGCGGCGTACGCGCTGTTGGCGATTCTGGCGTCGTCGGTAGGCATGTGGCAATGGCTGCGAGGATGGCGTCCGGTTTCGTGGGAACGTACCGATCGATTGGCGCAGGTGCGCAATGCTTGAATTGCGTCAAGTCTTGGCCGAAGTTTCGAAGCGTGTGTCGGACACCGCCGGTGACCGGATCCGGTGGCGGTTGACGGTGATCGGTTCCGCCGCCGCGGGTGAAACGACGCAGTCCACGGACAACGTGGGGACGCGATGGAGATCCGACGTCGAGCTCTACCTGCAGAGTCCAGACGCGGGTTTGGAGTCCGTGTTGATCGATTGCAGGAATGCGCTGGAATGTTTCCCGGGACCTCGAATCGATATTTCGGGAGGCGACCCCAGGACAGTCGAGTCGTTTCGACCCAAGCAGTGGCTGATCGACGCGGGGAAGGTGGGACGGAAATTGTCTGGCGTCGGCGATGCCTGGTCGGATCCGTTCCAGGTGTTCGCGAAACTGGAACCGTCGCCGGAGGACGCCTTGGTGCTCCTTTCCAACCGCTGCGCGGAGTACATGGATCCTTGCAAAGACTCCGACTACGCCTTGTTGAAATGCGTATTGGATTTCTCTTCCGCTGGACTGATCCTTTCGGGTGCCTATCGCTCGACGGTTCGTGGAAGAATGCAACAGCTGGCGGATCCTACGGTACGTCGCGATTGCGTCGAAGCGGGAATGGACCCAGCCTTGCCTGCCTGCGCGGCTTTGGCGGCGCTGTGGAAGCTCGATGGCTCGGACTCCTCGCGCGAAGCTTTCGTTGCCGTGCGGGATGCCGCGTTGGCGGCAGTGCGGGCCAGTTTGCCCGGTATGGTGGCAACCGCGTGCAGCGGGAGTCCGGAGGGCGGATTGAAGCAGTTGGAGTCATGGCTCGAGGGACGCGCCATCCGGGAACTGGTCCGGGATTGGGGCAGGGGAGTGGCACGCTCGCCATGGTCGGCGTTGCTGGCGTTCTTCCCCCTTCGTTGGGGGCCGATCTGGAGTGTTCGTTACGAGGCGTTGAAGGCGATGGAATCATGGATGGACACTGTCGATACGGGAATGACCCATCGTCGCTGGCAATCCTTCGCGAAAGGGATTTGAAATGCGCATCGCATGGTTCGACAACGCCAAGGAATGGGGCGGAGTCCAGGTACATCTTGCCGATCTGTCGCGAATGGTGGTGGCCCAAGGACATTCGGGATCCATCGTTTGCGATGTCGCTCTCCAGTCCAGATACGAAATCGCGATGCTCGGCACGGGCGTCGAGGTGGTAGGCTTTCCGTGTCATCGGCTGTCGAATCCGAGGGCCTGGTTGGATCTGTGGAATTTTCTCCGGAAGGAATCGCCCGATGTCGTCCACTCGCATCTGTACTGGGCCACTCGTTTGGCTGCACCGGTCGCGAAACTGGCTGGCGTGAGGATGGTCGTGGAAACGCTCCATCTGGAAGAAGGTTGGCGCAAGGGTTGGAGACAGGTTTTGTCTTATCTGGACGGTGCCATCACCGAGATGTTCGTGGATGCGCAAATCGCCGTATCGAACGCGGTCGCGAAATCGGTTCTGGATATTCGGCGTACATCGAGAGATAAGATGCATGTCATCCACAATACGGTTCCTCGCGAAGAGGCGGTCCACGAAGGCCGCAAGTCGCATCATCTGGCGTTTCTGGGGCGGATCGAACACCAGAAGGGCCTTGACGTTCTTCTCGAAGCGGTCTCCATGCTCTCGAGGGAAGGACTGGTCGTCGACCTGGTCGTTGGAGGCGATGGGAGTCTTCGGGGGGAGATGGAACGAAAATCCATGGCCCTCGGTGTTTCCAAGATGGTTCGATTCGTGGGCAACGTTTCGAATCGGGCTGCGTTCTTCTCGGATCGGTCCATCCTGGTCCTGCCTTCCCGATTCGAAGGATTTCCGCTGGTTTTGTTGGAAGCGGCATGGCACCACCAGTGCGTGGTCGCCACGGCGGTTTCCGGCACTCCGGAGCTGATCGAGGACGGCATCAACGGGATCCTGTGTCCTTCCGAAGATCCTCGCCGGCTCGCGGAGGCCATCCGACGCGCGGTGGAAGGAAACGAACTTCGAGAACGGTTATCCGGAAACTTGACACAAACTGTCTCGGACCGGTTTTCGCCGGATCTGTTCCTGCGCCGGACCATGGAGGTGATCGCATGAAGATCCTGTTTCTCAGCCATGATCCGGTCTATCCATCCTACAGCGGGCAAAGGCTGCGAACCAGGGCGCTCTACGAAGCTTTGGCCAGCGTCCATGAAGTGGAGTTGTTCGTACCAGGCGGTGCAGGGGAGGGGCGATCCTGCGATTGTCCACCCAGAGCGAGGGGGCGAGGTCGGATGATCGGTGCTTTTTTGCGTGGCAAGAGCGTTTGGCGGGCCCGGTTCGACGATCCGCATGTTCGCGAAGCGATCATGAAACGTCTCGGATCCGGTTTCGATCTGGTTGTTTGCGCGGGCTTGCCGTCGGCCTTCTGTTTGCCGGAGCGGTGTGGAAATCTTCCGGTATGGATCGACGAGCAGAATGTGGAGTGGCGGATTCTGGAGAGGGCGGCGAAGGTGCGAGGGGGGCTTTACGGAGTCTTGGCCAGGAGGGAGGCCGACAAGCTCAGAATCGCCGAAGAGGGAGCCGTACGTCGTTGTGCCGTTGTCTCGACGTGTTCTCTCGAGGATGCCAGGGTCATCGGTTCGTCGAACGTGCTTCCGAACGTCTCCAGCGGTCCTGGGACGGATTTTGTCCGAGATCCGATTCCTCGAACCCTGGTGTTCACGGGGACCTTGTGCTGGGGGCCGAATGTGGATGCGGCTCGATGGATGGCCAAGGAGATCATGCCGAAGATCCGGGAGCGAGTTGTCGACGCACGACTTCGGATCGTTGGTCGCGATCCCGGGCCGCAGGTGAAGGAGCTGGAGGGATTGGCGGGTGTCGAGGTGGTCGGGGAGGTCCCTTCGATCTGGGCGGAATTGGCGCGAGCATCGGTCTCGGTGGCACCCATTCGCATGGGGAGCGGCACTCGGATCAAGATCATCGAGGCCGCATTCGCGGGATTGCCGACGGTTGCCACGACGATCGGAGCCGAAGGGCTGGACTTCCAGCCTCTCCGGGACATCGAGCTTGCCGACGACGCGTCGGCATTCGCACAAGCGTGCATCCGGTTTTTGGAGAATCCACGAAGGGCCAAGGAGGTGGGAGACAACGCGACGCGTGTGGCCAAGCTGTCGTATGGTCCGGACGGATTTCGTCAACAAGCCTTGGCGTTGGCGGAAAAGGCCGTGTCGGAATTCGTCCGGATCAGCTGATAGGGAAATGTCGATGGAGGATCGCTTGCGCGGTACAAATGACGAAAAGGCCCGCATTCCCGGACAATAGGGGAATGCGGGCCGTTTCGTACGCCTGACCGATCAGTTCATTTTCCCCGAACGCAAACTGGCATGAACATGTCGGGTCGCCGTGAGGCAGCCGCCAACGGCCCAGATGGCCCGACCAAGACTCCAGCAAGCCGCGGATTGCACCGCGGTGGAGCCGGCGGGCAGGAGAATCGTCGAAATAAGCATACCCGTTGCGGCGGCCGACTCGAGAGCAAGGATGGTCTTCGTCGCCTGGTGCCGGTGGAGAATCGCTCCCGATACCGCCGCCCAGGACTGGAAGATCCCACCGATGCAAAGCATCTGGAAGACGGTTGCTGTCCCGGTCCAGGATCTGTCCAACAGATATTCCAACGCAACCGGTGCGAACGATGCGGCGGCGATGCATGCCGCAGTACCGGCGGCGCCCACGACAAGAGCTCTTCCAAGGATAGGACGGATTCCGTCAGAGCCTCGCCAGCGATAGATTCCCGGCTGGACCAGTGTCATGATGGATTGCAGCACGACCATGAGGCTTGAAGCCAGGGTATCGGCAAGTCCGTAGAAAGCCGTCTGGTGGGCATCCATGCGTGTCCTGGAAACCAGGATGTTTGCGCGGGTCGATGCCCAGACGACCGAACCGGAGAGGGAGTTCCAGCCCGCGTCCGGCAACGAGAACCGGAAGGCGCCGTGATCCGCTTGCTTGGCGGCGAACCATCGCCACAGGACGACGGCTGCCAGGGCCTGGGAGCCCGCCTGGATCCCCGTGATCCAGACGGAACCTGTCAAGTGGATCCAAAACGCGGCGGCCGTGCCGATCAAACGCAGAACGCGAGAGAGGGGTTGGGCCAACGAATGCGCACCGAATCGGTTTGCCATCTGCAGGCATTGCAGTTGATGCGCCTCGAGAGCCGAAAAAGGGATCTGCAGTGCCAGGAGGATCCAAGCCATGGCAGGAAGCTGCGAATAGGAGATTCGCTGCAGGACGCCTCCGATCAGGACCATGACGAGCGCCCCAAGCAGGCCTGAGCGAAGACGGATCATGCCGCACGCAAAGGGGCTTGGGTGATCGGAAGCCAGGTTCCGGGCGCATTGGGGCGAAACCGCCACCGCGACCACGTAGCACAGGGCCTGCACGGCCAAGGCGGTGGCGTAGTCCGAGAATTCCGCATGGCCGAGGAGTCTTACGGTCAGAAGAAGAGTTCCCAGCGAGGCTCCCAAGGCGGATACGTTCGAGGCGCCCACGGAAGCCGCCTGGAACAACCGGTGGCGCGAGATCAAGGCGCGACCTGCCTCAGCAGGCTGCGCGCCGATTCCGTCCAGGAATGCGTCTTGGCCAGGTGGTCGTCTTCGACGACCCAACCGCGAGCTTGGACAGGAATTGTCGTTCCTTCCAGGATTCTCACCGATCCGTCGAAGGTGGGGAGGCCCGGATATTCGAAAGCCAGGACGGGCATGCCCAATGCCAGATACTGGAGGCTCTTGAGCGGGCTGGAGGCGCGGATCGATGGAAGGTCGCGGTACGGGACCAGCCCGATGTCGCAACTATCCAGCACCTGGGGAAGGGAACGATAGGGGATCCTTCCGCGAATGAACAGGCGTGGATGTCCACGCAGGCAGTCCAGCGCTTCGTGGTCGCCTCCGAAGATGTGGAGTTCGACGCCCGGGTTAACCTCCAGAATTTGTCGTAAACGGGGGGTGTCGAGCCGATCGTTCACGGTTCCCGCGTAGGCGAGTCGCAATCGACGATTCGCGGGAACGACACGACGACGAAACCGGAACAGGTCGGAATCCACACCGTTGGGAACCACTCCGCCCGACAATTTCCGCTCGGGGTCCAGTCGCAGAAGATTGGAATCGTTGATGGCGGTGAGGCTGTCGACCTGCCCTACCAGCAGCCGTTCCCATTCCCGCACCCGGCTTGCAGCCTTTGGGCCGATCAGATCCAGGAACGTCGAATATTTGTCGTCGGCGCAGTCGTAGGAGATCCGCGAGCCTTTCGACAAGCGAATGGCCACCCGTTGTACGAACGGATGGGGGATTCCGTAGAATATGGTGAGATCGACCGGTTCCCGTAGGATTGGGGTCAACCAAGCGGCTTGCAAAATCGCATTGAGGGAGGCCAGACCCGGTCGATCGGAAAGACCCGGGGCGGATCGAAACCAGTTGATTCCGGGGTGTGGATGGACGGGGCGCTTTGAAGATGTGCCGAGAGGGCGAATGCAGTCGATGTAATCGATGTCGTGTCCAAGACCGGCCAGTGCTCGGGCCAGGTTCTGGGAGCGTCCCCAGTCTTCCGAAAAGGTGGCTCCGTAGAGCAGGCGGATCCTCATGGTTGATCTCCGTTGGAGTCGGGAGGTGGCGGCTTGAATTCGGCAAGCTTGTGTTCGATGATGCCACGCGAAATCCGGTCCAAGGCGTGTCCGAGGAAAAGCGCGAGCCAATAGAACTTGGAGAACTGCGCGGACAGGAAGATCGCCGAGCTGAGGAAGCCGTACAGTCCTATTTTGAGAGCCTTCGCGTAGGCGACCAACTCGGTATGATCGGGATGCAACCGGGCGATCCGGTTGCTGGTTCGGACGCTGAGAAGGAAAATTCCGAGGAAACAGATCGCGCCCCAGATCCCGTGTTCTGCGATGATCTCCACGAAGGTGTTGTGGGCGATCCCGGGACCGTTGAGCTCCCAAAGGATGGGGTTGTAGACGGCGGAGTTTTCCTTGTAGTTGCCTGGACCCACCCCGTCCTTTGGGAGCT
>JBDKGS010000178.1:0-9268 GCA_039798065.1 Fibrobacterota bacterium
CAACTTGGACCAAGACGCGGCCTTGCAGGCGCAGATCCAGGACTTCTACCAGCACCAGTTCTGGGACAAGGTCCGCGGCGACGAGATCGAGAACCAGGACATCGCCGAGTCGATTTTTGACTTCGCAGTCAACGCCGGGATCGGCGCGAGCGTGACCCTCGCGCAGACCGCCTCGGGAGCCACCGCCGACGGAGTGATGGGGCCCGGCACCCTCGCGGCCATCAACAAGCAGGAACCGAAGACGTTCCTCGCCCTGTTCGCGCTCCACAAGATCGCCCGCTACGTCCACATCGTCGAGAAACGACCCGATTCGCGAAAGTTCTTCTACGGCTGGGTGAAGCGCACCCTGGAAGGAGCCTGATCATGGCCAATTTCCTCACGAACCTCTTCAGCGCCGGTGCTTCGAGCCTCGTGGATGCCGTCGGCTCGGCCATCGACAAGAACACCACCTCCGACGCCGAACGCAAGGCGCTCGACAACGAACTCACCAAAGCCAAGTTCCAGTTCGAGATCGAATCGAAGACGCTCGACCTCAAGCGCGACGAGGCGTACCTCGCCGACGTCGACAGCGCTCGAGTCAACCAGAGCAGGGTCCAGGAATCGGCCAACGCCAGTTGGATGTCCAAGAACATCCAGCCGTTCCTGGCCGTCGTTCTCATCGCTCTCACCTTCTACCTGTTCTGGTACGTCATCTTCAGCCCCAATCCGTCCATCGACGGCCCGCGCAAGGACATCATCGTCTACATCCTTGGCGCCTTGACAACCATTGTCACTCAGGTCGTCTCGTACTTCTTCGGATCCAGCAAGGGAAGTTCGGACAAGAACGACATGCTGAAGTCGGCCAAGTAGTCGAATATCGGCGTCCAGGGCGTCATCCGCGCCTTGGACGCTTTTTGTCGGGGTTTCCCAGTTGCCCGCAGGCGGCCATCGCGTCCACTCCTTTGGCTCCACGCAGGCGGCAGCGCTGACCGGCATCCAGGAGCCATTGGAGGAACTCGCGTCCTCGCGCAACGGGAGGACGCTTGTACGGCGAGTCGGGGCCGGGATTGTAGGGGATCAGGTTCACGCACGCCCGGATTCCCCGCAGGAGCTCGACGATCTCGAGGGCATGCTCGTGCGTATCGTTCACGCCGTCCAGCAGCACGTATTCCAGGAACACCACATCGCGCGGACGAGGCAACGGGAACTCCAGGAGCGCTTCGCGCAGTCGGGCCAGGTCCCAGTGGCGGTTCACCGGCATCAGTTGCGAGCGCAGCGCGTCGTTGGGGGCGTTCAAGCTCACGGCCAAGCGCAGCCGTGGAAATCCTTCGGGGGGCGGCAATGCGGCCAATCGCGCCAACTGACGGATTCCGTCAACATGACCCACCGTGGAGATCGTGATGGATGGAAGCGGAATCGCCAACCCCTGGCGGTCGGACAAGATCCGTACGGCACGCAACACGTTGTCGAGGTTGTCCATGGGCTCGCCCATGCCCATGAAGACCACGTTCTCCACCGGCTCTCCCAAAATCTGTCGGGCTACCAGAACTTGCGCCACGATTTCGCCGGCATCCAGGTTGCGCAAGTAGCCAAGTCGTGCGGTTTCGCAGAAGGTGCATCCCATCTTGCAGCCCACCTGCGACGACACGCACAGCGACTTGTACGAATTCATCGGGATCACCACCGACTCGCTCTCCAGGCCGTCGCGCAGTTTCAGCAGGAACTTGTAGGTCGATCCATCGCCCGATCGGCCGCATACGGGTGGCAACCGCACGGGGAACTGCGCAGCCACCGTTTGCGCCAAAGACGGATTCTGTCCGTATTCGGGAAGTCCTTTCGGGTCGTAAACCCCGTCGCGGTAGATGGAACGGAACAGGGCACGGGCGTGGTAGTCGCCTTTCCCGAATCGCTCGCCAAACTGCGCGACAAGCGTTGGGAAGTCCAGGCCGAGAGGATCGACGGGTTCGAGGTGCGGCAAAGCGGTCATGATCACTTCCCAAAGATGGCATTGCGCGTCCGCCAACGCCAAAATCAACTCCTGCCCCATGCGTCGGGATCCGTCCAGGTAGGGCAGCAACCGCGGATACATCCACAGTGGTGAAGCATGTGTACCTTCCCTCCCACATGTTTCGAGATGATGAACTCCAGCTCGCATCGAACCTTTTGCTCGACTGTCTGAATCGATTCGCCGATCTCGACACCGCCCAACGTGCCCGGCTCGTGGAGCGCCTGCAACCTTTGCGGGTTCGCCGCAACGAGGCCCTGCTGGAACCCGGGCAGTCCGCACGGTTTGTCGACTTCGTGGCCGAGGGTCTTCTGGAAATGTCCGTTCCCGACCTCACTGGCGACCGTGTGGTCGATTTCCTGCCTCCAGGTTCGTTCGCTACCGACTACCTGAACCTTCTTCTGGGTAGGAACGCGGAAGTCCGCATTGTCGCCTTGCGCGATTCCTTGCTGCTGCGACTGGATGCCAGTTCCCTGGAAGAGCTCTACGGGACGCACATCGAATTTCAAAAGCTCGGTCGTCGCATCGCAGAAAGCCACTACATCGAGTTCGTCCAGCGCTTGCGCTGGTCCCACCTACCCCCCGATGAACGTTATTTCAATTTCTGTCAGGACCATCCCGATCTGGCGCAGATGGTACCCCAGTACCGGATCGCCTCGTTTCTTGGAGTTTCCGCGGAATGGCTTTCCAAGATCAGGGCGCGGCGCAACAAATCCAGCGTTTCTTGAACCAGTTCAATGACGCGGACCGAAGGCTCTCCCTAGCTTGGTGTGCCACCACCGACTCGAAGGATTCTTCCCGATGCATGACCGCGTCTCCATCGCACCCCTTCCACTTTGCCTATTGCTGGCGGCCACCTCGTTCGGGCAGATTGGCGCCAAACCTACAGGTTGGAAATTTGGTTTCGAATCGGAGATCCTCACCTGGATCCAGGGTGGGTACCACGGTTCGGTCTGGTTGGGGCGCGATGGATTGCGGCTCAGGGCGGTCGTCGCCCAGGCCACCTTTCCCCAAGGGCTGACTCCAAACGGATTTCGCGACCTGACATCGCAATTCTACGAGATGGAATGCGATCTGTTCCTAGGCGATCGCGCCGACAAATTCCGCGGAACGTGGATCGCCTTGGGAGGCGGACTGACCCGGCAGTCCATTCGCAGCGCCGACGGCCACGAGGGAAGGCTGTTGCTCGCCGACATCCATTCAGGCTTCGGTTACACCACAGCCTTGCCTCGCGGCTTCACGCTCAACCCTTGGGTAGGAATCGACTTGCACCTCAATACCCCGGACCAAGTGGCCGTGGGCTCGCAAATCTGGAAACCGCGATGGTTCGATCCTGTCCTAGGCTGCAAAGCTGGTTGGTCCATCTGACACCACGGAAATTGTCAGGAACACGTTGCTACGGAAACACGAACCGCACGTCGTCGACCTGGATGGATGCCCAATCGTCCTCCACCGTGCCGGCGCTGTCCCAGCGGGGATCGATCTGGAACTGGATAGCGTTGACGCGTTCGAGTACCTTTTCCATCGAAGTGCTGCAGTAGGTCTTCGCCCCATCGGCGCTGCCGCAAAGCTGGCCGCTCTTGTAGAGCCATGACGGAAATTGGAAGTCCTTGAATTTCAGCTCCACGTCCTGGACACCTTTTGTCGCCTGGAACGATCCCGTGAGCTTGGATCCGTTCTTGTAGTCGGGGTAGGCCATCGACGAAAGCATCACCTGGATGGTGCGCGCCGTCGACGACTTGAACTTGAAACGCAACCCGACAGAACCTGACGCATCCATGTCCAGGTCGGAAGGATCCTTCACCCACACGCCCGCCCAACCTTCGCGATTGGTGCCGTTGAGCACCGCGGTCAATCTCAGGTCGCCGCCTCCCGACAATGGCTGGTCGTGGTTGTGCGAGAGCGCCACGTCGTGGGTGGTGCCGTTGAAGAAGACATCGCTGCGCGGAAGCTTCGCTTCGAAATCCAATCGCCAATCCTTGCCCACGCGCGTCGTATTCCAGCTCCCTTCGCTCGAGGTAGGGTCGGGGTACGATGTGCACGCGGCAAAAGTCACCGCTACGAGAGCCACCAGGATTCCAGTTCGGAGTTCGAGCATAAGTGGGCGCCATTGCGGTGAAGGTGGGTGAATGCATGCTTCGCTCCCGAATCCTCCCTGCGAAAGGCTCCGGTCGCACTGGCAGTCTACAAAGACACACCCGGTTCGCGCTGGACGATTCGATCGCCCCTTCCACGAACCTCACACAATCGACCCGGTGGTCTCCGACTACCGCGTGTAGACGTGCACCGAGTTCGCGCCACCCGGCAGGTAGCCCACCGCGAACCAGGCCAGCATCAGCACCACCCACGCGACCGTCAAAATCCGGCACCCTGCCAATTCTTGTCCAGGATGCGATCTGCGGTGGTGCAACACGCCCACGTAGCATGCCCAGGTGAGGAATGCCCAGGTTTCCTTGGGGTCCCAGGTCCAGTACGACCCCCAAGCCTCTTTGGCCCATAGCGCCCCGAACAGCAATCCGCAACTCAACAACACGATGGTCACCGAAAGCAGCGCGTCCAATTTCCGTCCATCGATTGCCGGTTTACGAAGGTTCAGCAACGCCGCGATGGACGTGGCCGTTGCCGCTGCGTATCCCAGCAGGTACACCGTCACGTGCGGCACGAACCAAGGGCTGCGCAACGCCGGCATGAGCGCGCGCGAATGCGATTCTGGTATGGCCCAGGTGAGCGCCACGAACAAGCCCGCCATGGCGCCTCCGTACAGGAGAGTCCACGACTGGCGCAGTAGCCGGTGGGCAGAAAGCGATAAAACGCCGAGTCCCAGCGCATACGCCAAGCGCGTTTCGCCGTAGGTGCGCAACGGAGGTCGCCCCATGTCGATCCATATCCCTCCGACAAAAACCGACAGGACAAGAACCGACATCGCAGCCAATATCGACGCCAGACCATTCCGGTTTCGAACCACGGCGACGCCCGCGGCGACCACGCAGGCCATGTGGACGATCGCCACCAGCGGAAACCACGACCAGATCATGCCGACCGCCTCCACTCCGAAACCGCGAACGCGACGATCCCCGCCAACGTCAGACAGATTCCGACTTTCACCCACATCGCGAACGGATCGCGCACCGCTTCCAGCACCGAGATCCGGCTGGCACGCCCCGCCGCCTTGTCGTAGTCCAACTGCTGCAACGTCCAACCGTCGCGCGACAACCCCCGGTTGACCTCGATCACCGCTTCTTCGGGCTTGCTTCCCATCTCCAGGATGGTCACCACCGATCGGAAATTCTTGGCCGGAGGCATCGCCATGGCCAACCGCACCGATCCCGCCGGCTGGGTGATGGTGGGGATGCCGATTCCTCCGCAGGTGATCCAGCCTTCGCGCCACACACCACCTGTCCCGTATTTCAAGAGAGCCGCTGGTGGACAAAACGTGTCGGTCGCCGCGCGAATCGTGTCGTGGTCCAACTCGGCGTGGGCCAAGTACCGCACCACCTCGAACTCGATCCCGCGCAATGTTCCGCGGGCACCGGCTTGCAATTCGAAGACCGGCTCCCCCGCACGGAACACGATCTCCCTCGCCGAGGTGTCCACCAGGGTCAGCGGCGGAGCGCTTTCCTCCAATTGGAACTCCTGAAGCATCAATCCAAAGGGCAGATACGCGATCCGGTCGCCTTTCGCGCTCACCACCTGGGCGGTGGCCTGTCCCGCATTCAGGAACACCTTGCCGCGCACCGCCGCCATCGAGCCCATCATGGCGCTTGCGATCGCCACCATCAATCCCGCGTGCACCAGAAACCACGAAGCGCTCCAGCGTCGGTCCCGGATCCGCAAGGCGGTGGCCGCCACCAGATTCAACAGAACCGCCGCCACCGACACGCCAAAACTTGTCCACCCGAACGGATGCCACTGCGGAGCCACCTGCGATACAACGGCATGGAACGCCACGGCACCCAACGAAAGAAGGGCGGCGGGAACCGACCCCAACCGCCCCAGGTACCACCTGACAAATCCTGACGTCAGCTTACTTGGCCTTTTTCGCGGACAAGGCCGCTTCGCGAAGTTTCGCCGCCGAATCCCACTGCTTGAACATCGCGCCCTGCTGGACCTTCACCAACCGCAGGCTGTCCATGTTCAATCCAATGAAGGACTGCGCCTTGATCTTGGTGGAAATGTCGGGGATCGCGACCGTATCCGTCTTGCCGTGGCGGGCGCGGATGCGGGTGATCTCCACACGGGCTTCCTGCGCGATCTGCATCGCTTCGCCCAGCGTCTGTTGGACAATTTCCGGCGCATGGAACCCAAGGCTGTTCCCCGCGGCCACCCAGTCCCAGCGCCATTGCGCGTGACGGATCTTCTTGAGCGCCGGTTCCATTTCCGCTTCGGTGGCCGAATCCTTCCATGCCTGCGCGGCTTCCAAGTGCGCGCGCACCAGCTGGTCCTCCACCGCGTACTTGCGTTCCTGCACGCGCTGCTGACGGGCGTACACGTCGTTGCGCAGCGTCTCTTCGCTCTGGCGATGGCACACCATGCAAGCGTTCGACATGTTCTTGAGCGGCGACACCACATGGTGGTCGGTGAACTTCACAGCGCCTTCCGCTTTGTAGGGCATGTGGCAATCGGCGCAACTCACGCCGCGCTTGCCGTGCGTTCCCTGCATGTAGACCTCGTAGTCGGGATGCTGGGCCTTGATCACCTTCACTTTCGAGACCTTGTTCACGAAATCGTAGAAGTTGATGTTGTCGTAGTACTTCTCCATGCGCTCGGCCGAGAAGCCCGAGTCCCACGGAAAGGTCAGGTAGTTGGGCTTGGTGGAGTCCTTCGCGAAGTAGTACTCCACGTGGCACTGCGCGCACACCAAGCTCCGCATTTCCTGGTGAGTGGCCTTGCGCACATCCTTGCCCATGCGTCCCCACGCTTCCACCAAGGCGGGGCGCGAAATGCGCAGATCCATGGTCTTGGGGTCGTGACAATCCTTGCAACCAATGGTGTTCACCACTTGCGATCCCAGATCGGCCCACTTGCCTTTGTAGAAATCGGCAACGCCCATGGTGTCCATCAAACGCGGCACGTCGGGGCTCTTGCAAGTCCAGCAGGTCGCGGGCATGGGGCCGGTGGTGCGAAGCGTGGAGCGAATGTCGTCGATGGCGTAGGCATGACCGCGCGCCTGCTTGTAATCGCGGCTGAACGGATAACCCGCCCACAGCACCACCAGTCGCGGATCTTCTTCCAACAAGTCGCGCGGTGCACTGCCGCCGTAGGCGCTGACGAACGACGTGTCGGCGGTCTGCTTCCAAGTCTCCAATTCGCGCGGATGGTCGGCGCCCCACACTTCGTTGCGAGGTTCCCATTCGGCGATCGGGTTCACGGCGCGCAGGGCTGCCGATTCCTGTCGTCGTTCCACGATGCTCGCACCGATCACACCGGCGGCGAACACGGCGCCCGCGGTGGCGGCGAACAGAAGCCATCCGATCCAAGGTTTGCGTTCGACCAGTTGCGCGATCTTCATCGGGTTTTCTCCTGTGAAAGCGAGCGCTCCAACCATTCGGGGAGCGAAGATTCGATCGGCGGCACCCGCGCGTCGGGCGTGCTCGACAGACTGTGGACGCGACCGTGCGGGGTTTCGCGGTGGCACTCCCAGCACAAGCGGCCGTCGTTCTTGTGGACCGCGGCGCTGGCCAAACCTTTGACAGAACTTGTCGGGTTGCCCGCGAACAAGTTCCCGTGGCAGCGCAGGCAATTCTCCATCACAACGGTTTGTCCGGCCTCGTGCATGCGGATCACCTGCGGCTCCATGCGCAGCGTGAACATCGTGGCATGGCGCGCCCCGTCCTTGGCCTTGAAGAAGTACTTGCGCACGAAATTGTCGTGCGGCACGTGGCAATCGTTGCACACCGTCACGCGCCCGTGCGAACCGCGATCCCAGCTGGCGTATTCCGGTGTCATGATGTGGCAGTTGATGCACGCGCGCGGGTCGTTCGACAGATACGACGTGGCCCGCGAAACATGCGCGACGCCCGCGACCAGCCCCACGAACACGCCCGTGACCACAAGCACCGCGAGGTTCCACCCGGTGGGTGGCCGGAGGTTGCGGAAAACGGCAACGATGCGACCGATCACTTGCATTTCCTCCTCTGGCGCTGACGGGTGGTGGAGCGATGAGCCAACTTGAGATCCAGCAATAAAGTTTCGAATTCAAGAATTCAATACTTTAGAATCTTTATTTTCCTCTCAAGCCTTTGCCATACGGGCGATTTTCATTCCCCATCGTGGCGCGGGTTCCCAATTGTCATATAAATCGACACTTTTGTCCAGTGCGCCGGACGGGCCCTAGGCTTCGGCAGGCTCAGCCCGCAGCCTCCGCAGGGCCTATTTGGAACTTTTCCCTGACTTAGGGCGATTCGTGAATCGCCCCTACGCGGTTCACCATCGCTGGGCCTGCGGGGATCTGCGCCCCCGAAAACCGCTCCGGACGCAAACGGCGTCCTGCGCGGCCGTGGGTAACGGTCCCTGGCGCGTTTGTCTCCGACGGTATTTTGCTCGAACCTTTCCTTCGATCGAGCTTTAGTAAAGCTTTTGGCTGCTTTTTTAACTAAGCCTTGCTCTAAGTAAAGAAATCAGCGATTTTCTTTACTTAGATGGCCAGTAAGGAAAGGTTCGCATGAAATTCGACAGCTTTGTCTCCGGGAGTTGGCAGACGCGGTACCAGTACCGCAGTTTCGAACCGTCCCCCGTCAACCAGCCTTGGACATGGGAAGATGCCGAGATCTCTGTCCTTCTGGAAGCAGCCAACCGGGCAATCGGGGAGCTGAACGCCTTTTCGCTGATCGTCCCCGACATCGATCTCTTCATCCAGATGCACGTGGTGAAAGAGGCGCAGACTTCCAGCCGTATCGAGGGCACCCGCACCGAGATGGACGAGGCCCTGCTTTCGGAAGAGCAGATCGCACCGGAAAAGCGCGACGACTGGCGCGAGGTCCGTAACTACATCGACGCGGTGAACCTGGCGATCGCCTCGCTGGGAGCCTTGCCTCTGTCCAACCGGCTCCTGAAGGAGACGCATGCGACGTTGCTGCGCGGGGTACGCGGCGAGCACAAGATGCCGGGCGAGTTCCGCACCAGCCAGAACTGGATCGGGGGGTCCAGCCTCAAGGACGCGGCCTTTGTGCCTCCTCACCCGGACGGAGTTCCCGTTTTGATGAGCGATCTGGAACAGTTCTGGCACAACCAGGCCATCGTGGTCCCCGACCTGATCCGCATCGCGATCAGCCATTACCAGTTCGA
>JBDKGS010000179.1:0-9267 GCA_039798065.1 Fibrobacterota bacterium
CGATAATATTCCCTTTCACAGAGAGGGTAGATCCGATTTGTGTGACGCCATTTGCGAGGATCTCAAACGGAGCGGAAGGATCGGAAGTACCGGTCATACCGGTCAACCCTTTGAATCCGATGATGAAATTGCCCGCAGGTCCTCGGGAGAGGATGATCGAGCTGTCGATGTTCGATGTGTTCGCGCGGAAGAACAGCCCGGCGTTACCATTCACCGCGGGTAGAATCTCCGGGCCTTCGTTCCAGCCAAGGCCGAGATTCGGGTTGGAATTCACGAAGGTCGCTGGAGCTCCGGTGGTGCTTGTTGTTGTGCCTGCGAGGAGCTTCGAGGCGGAAATTCCCCCGTTCACCGAGACCGGAGCATACAAGCTGATCGCCGTCGGTGTCGTACCGGTGCGGTCAATTCTCATCGCCCATGCGGAATTGGTCTGCGCGTCGTTGACCGTGCGCAAGACCAGCGCACCGCCTGCTTGGTCGGTGGTCCAATCCCAAACCTTTGTGTCAGAGGGGGCGTTGTCACGGACCAGTCGGAAGGCAGGTTCGCCAGATGTTCCGCCGGTGGACTTTACGATGGAAGTGGCGTTGATTCCACCGGTGGCGACCAGCGATCCGTTCACGGTCAACGAGCTCTTGCTGACTCCCATGGAGTCGGCGATCGCATGGATGGAACTGGGCGTGACCGTGCCCTTGTCGATCTTGTTCGCCAGGGTTGCCTCCACGTTCGTGACGCGTCGTGTCAATGCCGTATCCGTGACGGATTTTGACGCCTGCTCCCGCACGTACTTGCCGTAGGCTCCGGTGTCGACTTTCGCGCCCAATTTCGCGTTGGCATCTGCTGCATCCATCTTGGAGACGATCGCCGAGGTCAGGATTGCAACCGATTGTTTGGTCGCCTTGGCCGTATCCAGATAATTGAAATTCCGATTCACTTCTTCCGCCTTGGCGGCAGATCCGGAGGTAAACGGAACAAGCTCACCGGCAAAGGGAGTCGAAGCGATGGAAATCGCTAGCAGCGTCTTGATCATTGGCGGGAATCCTCAGTTAGTAGGAGTCAAGAAGGGAACGAATTTGAAGGTAAAATTGCTCAGTGAGCTATCCGATCGACCTTTGGGTCACCAAGCGGTTATGCAGGCCACTTCCCTGCAGGTCCCGGATTGCGCCGGTCTTCGCGAACCCTGACATCGAGATCCAGTTCTGGATTGGCACGGACATTGACTGTCCATATCGATCATGATCGCAACAGTTCTTTCCTTGCTTCTCGGCACGGCACCGGCTTCCGAAGCCAGTGCCGTCCCATCCTCCGATTGGGCCGCCAACGCCAAGTACTTCGCGCTCACCTACCATCCCGATGGAGGCGAGAACGAGGGCTACCCTCTCCAGTTGGACGACGAGGCGTACTGGGTGCTGCAGGTCGGCGCCCAAGTCGACGTGGATCGACGGCTCACTTCATGGCTGCAAATGCGCGGCACCGTGGCGCTGTACCGCGATTGCGCCAACGTATGGGCGGGCCTCGTGAGCTTAGGTCCCCGCTTGGAGTGGTCACCTACCGAGAGCCTCGCATTCCGGTTCGGGGTCGGCCCGACCTTCCTGTGGCGTGAGAACTGGCTGTTCCATGTGAAGGGATACACCAAGGACAGCTTCTTCGGGAAGGCCGATTCGTCCAGCGATTTCCAAAGCGCCTTCTTGTGGTACGGTGGCGATCTGGAAGCCCAGTGGCGACTCAACAGGCAATGGTCGGTGGTGGCAAGCGTGGTGCCAGGCTGGCCCGAAGTGATCACCACCTCTGTCGGTGCCCGACGGGAGTTCTAACCCGGACAATCCTCCGGTGGCGGTTTGCCAAATTTTGTCCTACTTCCGCTCCGCCTCCAGCGCTTCCACCTTGGCGCTCAGCGCTTCCATCCGCTTCTCCTGCGCCACGGCATGCAGCGTCAGCTCTTCGATTTTCTTGAGCAGGATGGCGTTCATCTTCGCGAGGTCGATGCCGTCCTTCTGGACCTCGGCGGCGCTGGGCACTTCCGGCAAGTGGCCGTTGGCCTTGGCAAAGGTCTCCACCTCTTTGAGTGCCATGGGAGTGTAGCCCGGCTCGAACACGTAGTCGGCCCACGGCTCGGTGGGCGAGGCCTTGAGAGTTCCCGCCACGTGTAGATTGGTGAATTCGGCGCCGCTTGCGAGAACCGTCCCATGGGCGTGGAGGTTTCCGCCCAGATAGGTGTTGCCGTTCAGATCGATGGAAAACGGAGCATCGGCGTTCAAGGTCCCTTGCATGGCTCTGCGGCTGCCGATGCCTTCGAGCATAATGTTGAACTCCGCCGTAGGCGAACGCAGGATCGCCCATGATCCGGCCTTCGAACCCGCAGTGGAGCGCAGGAAGATGCCTCCCCATCCGGAATTGTTATTGGATGCGCCGTCCTTGCTGGGAAGGATTTCGAGGCCTTGTTCCCAGTTGTCGCCGGCAGCCTGCACTGTCATTGCGCTCTTTCCATACGCAACGGGGGCGGCTCCCGCTTGGACGGTGCCGAAGAAGCCATTGCCATTCCCGTCGATGCGCGTGACGGAATTTGTCTGAATTCCTCCGTCCGCGCCCCACGAATTGATCACGCCGTCGGTGTGGAGATCCAGGACCGTAGCAGAGGTTCCCGAAACCGCTCGCTTTTGAAAGGCGATCGCGCCGGAGTCGGTCCCCATCCCCGCCTCGAAGCCCATGACGTTGTTTTCCATTTTGCCGGGCAAGCTGTTGATCCAGCTGGCGACCATGTTGCTCGGCGACCAGCTCCATAGACTCGGCGTGCCCTTGACGTTGCTCCAATCCACCGATGTCGGTGCCGCCACCTTGCCTTCCACCGACGAGACTCTCCGAGCCAGCGTGGTATCGGCAGTTTTTGTCGCGACGGCCAACGAATCGATCCGGCGCTTGGCGGAAGTGTCTACGACAGATTTTGACATCTGTTCGCGCGCGAATTTTCCGTAGGTGCCCGTGTCGACCTTCGCGCCAAGTTTGGAGTTGGCTTCCGAGGCGTCGATCTTGGCCACCATCGCGGAAGTCAGCAGGTCCACGGAAGACTTGGTGGCTTTGGCCGAATCCAAGTAGTTGAAGTTCTTGTTCACCTCGTCGGCCTTGGCGCTCGCGCCGGCGGTGAACTGCACAGGAACGGCGGCGAAGGAGATCGCACCCATGGCAAGCACGAGGGGAGACAATTTCTGCATAGTGGGGGCCTTCGAAACAGGGCGGAGAAAATCAAGGCACGACGGAGTCGTCGACAAACCCGAAAAGATGCGAAATCGGATATTGCCGATCAGATCCCGGCGAAGTCGGATGGCTCCGATTCCTTGCGAGAGCGCTTGTCGCGGTAGAGCAGGGCGTCGGCACGCGCGATCGCGTCGTCCAGACTCGACCCGTCGGCGGGATTCCAGAGCATCCAGCCTGCGCTGGTCTTGGCCTGCCAGGGCCGTTGGAGCTGCGTCGATCGGTGCGCCAGCGCCTGCTCCAGACGATCCATCGCGCGCTCCAGATCCCCCCCCGGCGGGCATCGCGGCAAGCACCGCGAACTCGTCTCCACCCAACCGGGCAAGTACGTCGGTGGGGCGGAATGTGTCTTCCAGCGCCATGCCCAGGGCGCGGATCGCGAGGTCGCCGTCGAAATGTCCGTGGAAGTCGTTGATCTGCTTGAGTCCATCCAGATCGCACAGCACCACGCCGATTTTCTGGTGGTCGCGCAACGCCTTGTGGACCAGTATCCGCCCGTGGTCCAGGAATCCGCGCCGGTTCAACAGTCCGGTCAATTCGTCGCGTTGCGACAATTTCCGCAGCTCTTCGTGCATGCCGCGTTCCAGCCGGAATCGATACGCCGAAGCAAGGATCGTCACGAGCATCAATCGGAGGCTTTCCAGAAAGAGCTGGTTGGTCGCCCAACCACGCAATTGAAGCAGGCCGTAGTGCTCCTGCCGCATGGACAGCGACAGGATGGTCCAGATTTCCTGAGATGTGTCGTCGGGAGGCAGAAACGGTTCGGGCGCGTTCAGCGTGTCGATCCCGGAGCATGAATCGATGCGCATCCGGAACGAACCTTCGGTGAACTCCGGCATGGCGAGGGGCGCGAGATCCTGGTTGAACAGGAGAATGCGCATCCGGTGCGATTGCCACGGTTCGATGGCCTCCAGAAAGCGATCGGCGAAGCCGTTCGGATCGAGGTTCGACATCAGGGTCTGCGTGATTCCGTACTGCTCGCGCATCACCTGGTGCAGCTCCAGCTGATGGCGCGTGCTCAACGTTTCCCGCGCTCTGGCGGCAAGCCTGCCGGCGGCAAGGAAGTTGCGGAAAAGACCGATCGACTCGGCTTCGGGCGCGTTCGTCGGCGCTTCCGAGGCCTCCTGGAGCACGCGCTCCCAGATGTCGAGCTGTTCGAAGCTCGCCTCCTGGAGCGATTGCCAGATCTTGTCCAGTCCGCCTTCCGCGAGCTGTTCGCGCAGATCATCCACGGAGGGGATGTGGGCGTTTTCCATCAGCGATTTGGGAAGTTCGCGCACGTGGGTGGCGCTGTTGCAGCCGCACGACGGGCGCAGCACCATGCGCGTCGGGATGATTTCGTGCAGGGGCGTGCTTCCCTGCCGGAGCAGTTCGGTCAATTTTTCCACCGCCCGGAAAGCGACCTCGAACGGATGCGCCGAAACGGTGGTCAACGGCGGACTCTGGACCCGCGATTCTTCGATGTCGTCATATCCTGTCAAGACCACATTCTGCGGAACCCGCAGGCCGCGAAGGGTCAGGATCCGTTGGGCTCCGAAGGCCATGGCGTCGTTGGCGCACACGATCGCCTGGGGGATGCCGACCCGATGCAACAGCCGCTCGACCGCCGCTTCGCCGTTTTCCTTGGTGAACCCGCCTTGATCCATCCAATCCAGGGAAAAGTCCAGACCGCAGGCGGCCATGGTTCGACGGAAATCGTCAAGTCGTCGCTGCGCGTCGGGGTTCACCAGCGGCCCCGACAGGTAGGCGATCCTGCGCAAACCGTGGTGCACCACCAAGTGCCGAACAATCTCGTCGATTCCGCCCTCGCCTGGCGCCACGACAGGAAAACCATTCAGCTTCACCCCGATACAGACGGTGGGTCGAGGGGGCAATTTCTGGAACAGTCTTTCGACCGCTCCGATTCCATTCGCGTTGGCGAGCGATCCCACCAAGGGCAGGTACCCGTCGATGCAGCCGCTGGCGGCCATGCTGTAGATTTCCGAAGAACCGCCGTCGCCATGGAAATCGCCCAAGGCGCTCCCCACCATGCCAACCAAACGAATGCCCGAAAGTTTCGCGGCAGCGTTGGCGCCTTCCCAGACCTGGCTTTGGTACCAGCCGTCCAGACGGGTCAGCAAGAGGGCGAATGTGGGAGGTGCCGCCATGGAAACGCGATTATCCGATTCATCGGGTGCCGAAGTCGAGGCGACCTCAAGCGATTCGGATTGTTCTCCCCCCCTATCGGCCGGCCCGAGGATCGCCGACCGATAGGGAGGATTGATTTTGCGGGAGAAAAGAGGCGGGGCTTCGGTTCCGGAGCGTCTCGAGGAGGGACGCTTGTGGTAAACCCCGGTTTGTTTGCACCGAAAACCACCGCCAAACTCTTTGCACATCTTGTGTGCCTGAATCAAACCTACGGCGCAGAATCGAGCGCGTCAGAAAACGCGTGATGGCCGTCACGCCAAGCAAAAAACGGCGTGATGGAGCGCACACACGAGCGAAGGGGGGATTCGGTCTCTTGGCGGTTTGATTTCTCGCAGCCTGGCTGCGGCGGGCAATGCCAGTGGTGCCCAATCCGGATCAGCGCGTTGGGCGTGCTCCGGGGGCCACGGAATCGTCTTGCAACAAGTTCAGGGTAGGCTCGCCACGCCCCTTCAGCTTCAGGCGCCCGCTGGCATCCAAGCTGGTCGCAAACGGGAGGCTGCCGCCAATCCGGGAGGCTTTTCCAACGGCGAGGAAGTCGGCGCGGCATTCGCCGGGCTTTCCGTCTTGGCGCAGGTTCCAGACTTTCACGGTGCTACCGACCAATTCGCCGCCCTTGGTCTTGGCCATCTGGTCCCAGGTAGCCACCAGCTGTTTGCGTGCCTCGGGGGTGTCGCAGGCGGGCAGCGACCAGGCAATGGAGGCCAGAGAGACCATGGCAAGGCAGATGAAACGGATCATTCCCACCAAGGTACTGCCGAATTCTGACAAAGGAGAACGTGTTTGATTGTGCGCAAGGCTCGACTTCTCCTACCTTTGTCGGTCAGGTGAAGTTCCAGTTCAAAATGCCGAACCTTGCGGAAATCCGCCGGACCCTGCGTTACCACAAGCTGCACGTGGTCCATCGGTCGCGCGATCCGCACCCCGCCGCGTTCAGTTTTGCACTGGGTGTTTTTCTGGGATTGATGCCGATTTCGGTCCTGGCTACCATGATCGCGCTCTTCGTTCCCCGCAAACTGGGCATGCGGACCTTGCCTGCGGTGATCGGAACCTTCACCAGCAACTGGCTGACCGCCCCGTTCATCCTTGCGGCATCCGCAATGCTGGGACAATTGCTCACCAAGGGCGAAGTCGTGGGCTTCAGAGCCATGCTTCCCCCCGAAAACCTGGGATGGCATGAGCAAATCCGGTTCTTCCTGAACCAGGGCAAGGCCTTCCTGGTTGGAATCACGGTCTTCTCGATTCTGGGAGGCGCCTTGGCCTACGCGATCGTCTATTGGTCGGTGGAAGCCGCCGTCAAGCTGCGTCGTGCGCGGGTGATGGAGCGGATGCGTTCGCACATCCACATGCCCCATGTGCATCTGCCGCACGTCCACCTGCCACATTGGCACCGCCCCGAATCGGGCAAGGCCTCGGAAAACACCAAGAGACAGACTCCGCACCAAACCGAAGACCTGCCACCAAAGATCTAAGGCATTCGGAGCCATCTTCGGTTCTGTGGTATCTTGGCCTCATACATGCATTCGACATCCATCCAAGAAGAAATCCTCCGCGACGCACTCGGAGTCGCTGGACTCAGCGTCCAGATCTCCAGCCAACGCATGATGGGGGGATTCGAGGTGTCGATCAAAAAGCACCCGTTCGCGCACATCAGCAGCCAAGGAACCGGCCTGCGTTTGTCCCCGGAAGACCGCACGGCGCTTCTGGCCATTCCTGGCGCGAAAGCCTTGTTGTTTCCGGCCGACCCCGCTCGATCGGCAAAATTTGTCCTGGTCCCCGAACCCATGCTCGATCGGCTCGCCGAATTCGCCAGCTGGGTGAAGAAATCGGTGCGGTTTTCCACCACCAACACGGCGATCTCCTCTTCCGCCAAACTCGCCTTCAAGCGCACGCGCCAGACGGGAAAGAAGTAGGGCTCAGCCAGCCGTGAAGCGTTCCGCCAATTCCTTGGGCGGGCGTCGTGGCTTTCCGCCTTGGTCCATGCACACATGCAGTGTCCAGCCGGTTGCGATCAAGGGGCCGTCGGCATCGCCGCGACGCGTCTCGTAATCGAAGCGTAGACGCAATTTGTCGGGCATCGTGGGGCGAGCCACGATCACCAGTTCGTCTTCGTAGCGCGCCGGCGACACGTAGTCGCAGTGGGCCTGCAGGACCGGCACGGCGTATCCCGCGTCCTCCATTTGCTGGTAGGGGAATCCCAAAGCAGCGAAGCATTCGGTGCGGGCGACCTCCCAGTAGATCAGATGGTTGGCGTAGTAGACGTACCGCATCTGGTCGGTTTCGGCGTACCTCACCCGCACGCGGGAATGGTGGACAAGATCCGTCATTCGTCGTCGGTGCCGATCTTGCCCAGGCCCAGGTCGCGCAGCTTCTGCTGCAGGCTCTGGCGGTGCATGTCGAGCGCCGCCGCCGCGCGCGAGATGTTGCCTCCGCTGCGGTCCAGATGGTGCGCCACGAAACGTCGTTCGAATTCCTCCACCACCTGGATCTTGGCCTGGCGGAAGGGGACGTCGACGGCGATGGGCGACAGGCGGATGAGTCCATCGTCGGGGGCGCCCGCCGGAACCGGTTCGGCGGCCGACAGTGCCGGGGTCTGGCTGGCGGGTCCCATGGCTTCGGGCGGGAGCCCCAACAGTTCGGGGCCGATCGATTCGCCTCGGCACAAGACGCTCGCGCGCTCCACCACGTTGCGCAGTTCGCGAACGTTGCCCGGCCAGATCCATCGGGTCAGGACGGTCTCGGCCGAAGGGCTGAACTCCAGTTGACGATTTCCGGCATAGTGGCGCAGGAAGGTGCGGGCCAGTTGCAATGGGTCGCCGGGGCGTTCGCGCAACGGCGGGATCACCACCATGAGCACTTCGAGGCGGTAGTACAGGTCTTCGCGGAACTTGCCTTCGGCCACGTGCTGCTTCAGGTCGCGATGGGTGGCGGCCACCACGCGGATGTCCACGCCCACCGACCGGTTGGATCCCAAGGGCTCCACGGTGCGCTCTTCCAGCACGCGCAGCAGGCGAACCTGGGCCTCCAGCGGCATGTCGCCGATCTCGTCCAGGAACAGGGTGCCGCCATGGGCTTGACGGATTTTGCCCATGCGCGCCGCCGACGCTCCCGTGAAGGCGCCTTTTTCGTGGCCGAACAGTTCCGACTCCACCAGGGTGGCGGGCAACGCGCCGCAATTGACAGGGACGAAGGGACCCGAGCGTCCGGAACGGTCGTGCAGAAACCGAGCGGCCATCTCCTTGCCCGTGCCCGATTCGCCCAGCAGCATGACGCTGGAGCTGGCCGGCGCCATCAGGATCAGGTCGTCGCGCAGCTTCTTCATGGACGGAGAATTGCCCAACAGGTCGCGTGACGGTTTTTGTCGATCCGATTCCTCGCGCAACAGTTCGTTTTCGGCGCGGGTGCGGGCGAACGACACGGCCCGTTCCAGCACCATCACCAGCTCGTCGGCGTCGGCGGGTTTGGTCAGGTAGTCGAACGCCCCGCGGCGCATGGCTTCCACCGCGATGCGCTCCGAGCCCTGCGCGGTGAACAGCACCACCGGGGGCGCGCCGGATCTTTGCTGCAGCGCGGCCAAGGCGCCCAGGCCATCCATGCCGCCGCCCATCTGGTAGTCCAGGAGCACGCAGTCGACGTCCTGCTTGGACAGAATCTGCAGCATCTCTTCGCCCGAACTCGCTTCGGAAACGGTGTGGCCCGCGCCCTCCAGCAGCCGTCGCGCCCCGTAGCGGGCGCCGCTTTCGTCGTCGACAACCAGGATCCGGCTCATAGGTGCTCCCAGGATAGGCGAAACGTCGTGTGGCCGGGCGAAAAGACGTAGTCCAGACGTCCACCCGATTC
>JBDKGS010000180.1:0-9241 GCA_039798065.1 Fibrobacterota bacterium
CCTCCTGCAAGGTTGCCTTTGGGCGGCCTTCGGACGCGGCGAACGGGGTACATCGTTCCAATTCCGATGGAGCATGCTGGCCGTGGGTCCACTGCTGCTTTTGGCCGACATGGCGTATTTCAGGGGCTTGTCCGACCCGAAGGCATTGATTTCGGTGGTGTCGTCGGTGCGGCGCACCAACGTGGTGGTGAGCTTCGTGATCGGAAGCCTGGCCTTCCGCGACAAAAACCGTCGCAAGAAGGCGGTGGCGCTGGTGGGCGTGGTCGCGGGGTTGCTGCTCTTGATCTGAGCCCCCGCAACACCCGTTACTTCTTCCCCACCTCGGCTTCGCCCAGGCGGATCTGCGCCAGCATGTCGCGGACCGCGGTGTCCATGCCGCTCATGATGGCGCGCGAGATGATGCTGTGCCCGATGTTCAACTCTTCCATGTACGGGACGCTCGAGACATACGACACGTTCTGGTAATCCAGTCCGTGCCCGGCATTCACGCGAAGGCCCAATCGATGCCCCAACGCAGCGGAATCGACCAGCCGCGAACGTTCGGCTTGCCAGGATTCGTCACCCGATTCGTAGTGGAAGGCCCGTGCGAAATTGCCGGTGTGGAGCTCCACCAGCTCGGCGCCCACTTTTTGCGACGCCTTCACCTGCCTGGCCTCCGGATCGATGAACAGGCTCACCAGGATCCGCTGGGCGCGCAGGTTCTGCACGATCTGGGCGAGTTCGCGTTCGTGGCCGGCCACGTCCAATCCACCCTCGGTGGTCAATTCTTGTCGGCGCTCGGGAACCAAGGTGACCATGTCGGGTTGCAGCTCCAGAGCGAACTGGACCATGGCGGCCGTGGGAGCCATCTCGAGGTTCAAATGGGTGGTGACGGTCTGGCGCAGCAGACGAACGTCGCGTTCCTGGATGTGGCGAAGATCTTCGCGCAGATGCGCGGTGATCCCGTGGGCACCGGCCAGCTCGGCGACGAGGGCGGCGGCCACCGGGTCGGGGTTGCGTTCCTTGCGCGCTTCGCGCACGGTCGCCACGTGGTCGATGTTCACTCCAAGCTTGACCATTTCAGTCTCCAGTCGATCGGCGATGCAGCACGGGCCACGGAGCGATCGAGACGCCCCGGTTTTTGACCAAAGGTACGAAGGCCGCGAGGCTCGCGACCGCCGTGGTATCGAGTTTCAGAAGGATGGCCGCCTCGCCGTCGGATTCGGCTTGCAAGGCGGCCGCTTCCAGAGCGGTTGCCGGGTCGTTGTCGGCTTTGCGACCCTGCGGCAGGATTCCCGCCCCGCGAGCCACGGCGGCGTCCTCCAAGCGGGAGGCCGAGGTCCGGGTGACGTCCAGGAGCCACCAGGAATTGTCGTGGATCACATCCGCCAGGCGTCCAGCCAATCCCGGATCGCGAGCGCCTCGGTCTCCGTCGAACACCACGATGCCTTTGGCCAGTCGTGCGACGGAATCGGAGGTCAGAATCCGTCGACGGATGTCGGTGGAGGCGTGGTGGAGCAGAATTCTGGTGCGTTCCTGCAGGCTCGCGGGAAACAACGAGGTCTCGACCCGCAGCAAAACCGCCAGCTCCAGTTTCCGCGACCGCGAAATTCCCGAAAGCTGCGAGGTGGCGAAGGCATCGGGTCTCAAGGCCAACATGACACCGGCGGGCAGCTTTTCCAGAGCACCCAATTCGGGAACCGTGAGGCTGTCCGACCAAAGGCACACGTGCAACCGGTAGGTGTCGGGCGAGGGCGGCGCGAAGGAGCGACCGCGCAGGAGGGCCACCGAGGTGTCTTCGCGGTACAATCGAGCGGCCCACGGGTACTTGGCGCGGATCCGTTCCGACGATTCTTCCAACCGGTAACCGTGCTGTGCCAGAGAATCGGACATTTTTTGGACGCGCTCGGCCAATGGAACCCCTTTGCGGAAGTCCACGGTGTAAAGAGGCACTCCTTCGGAAATCGCCGAAGTCCGTCGCGAGGCGATCCCCAACTCCGGTGCCAGCCGGGTCAGCAGAGCGGTCAGTCCCGTATCCTGCGAAACCTTGGTGGTATCGGCCTCGCCGGAGGGTTCTGCCTCGAAGACGGTGCTGTCGAGGTGTGCCGATTGGAAGGTCTTTTGGCCCCGGTCGGCGTAGCGGCTCCAAGCCTCCGGGAAGAACAAAACCGCCCTCCAACCCAGAAAACCCAGGACAGTGAGTCCCGCAGCCAAGTAAAATCCGTAGATGAGGCGCATCTTTGAAGGCATGGGGAGTCGCAATGTAGAGAATCACAGCCGGCAAATCGTCGGAATCCTTGGGGGACCCACAGGAAGTGGCAAGACCGCCGTGGGAATCCAGGTCGCGCAAGCCATGGGGCTCGAGATCCTATCGGCGGATTCCGGTCAATCGCGACGCGGCATGGAGGCGGGAACCGCAGCTCCAACGCTGGCGGAACAAAGCCTGGTGCGCCACCATCTGGTGAGCTGCCTGGCACCCGACGAACCGGATTCCGTCGTGGCGTTTCTGGACCGCACCGCGGCGGTGCTGGCGACACCTGGACCCGACCTGCTGGTGGTTGGCGGCACCGGACAATACCTGTCGGCGCTTGGAAAGGGCATCGATCCGGTCCCGGCCCCCAATCCAGCCTTGCGCGCCACGTTGCAGGACCGTTGGGAACAAGAAGGCCGCGATCCCCTGTGGCGACAACTTCTGACTCTGGAGCCCAATCCACCTCACGACGCGTTTCAAAACCCGGTCCGGCTGCTGCGGGCCCTTGAAAAGGCGATTCTGATTTCGGAAGGCGCCCAGTTGAAGGGACGTGCCCCGGTAGCTCCCAACGCACCGGTGGTGGCCCTCGCGCTCCCCCGTCAAATTCTGCATGAGCGCCTGGAGCGACGTCTCGATGCCATGCTGGAATCCGATTGGCGCCAGGAAGTGGCCAGACTCGATTCCTTCCCCACCGAAACGCCGTGCTGGAAATGCATCGGGTACCCCGAGCTGCGCGAGATCATCGGGAAACCAGACATCCCCTTTCGCACCCGACTGCGCATTCTGGATGCCACCCGCCAGTACGCAAAGCGCCAGGAGACCTGGCTGCGCAACAAGATGTCGCCGGTCTGGATCGACGCCGATCGCGCAACCGACTCGGTTGCGACAGAAATCGTCAACATGCTCCAACGACGGGAGCCGGGATGAAGAAACCGGTCCAACGTGGCGGCCCCACGTGGTTCAAACCACAGGCCACGCTCGATCTGCACATGCTCACCGTCGCCGAGGCGCAGGACGCCTTGGATGATTTCATCCACGCGTCGTTCATGGCCAGAAAACAAACCCTTCTCGTCCTGCATGGAGCCAAAACGCTGGCTCCGGTGGTCAAACGGCTGCTGGACCGGCACAGCTTGGTCAACAGCCACGAACCCGACAATTCAGGAGCCACCCGCGTGTTCCTGGGCAAGCCAAGGTAACCCGGGGTTCACGGCACTCGGCGGCCCATCACCACGGCAGCGAAGCTGCGGGGAGCGTGTATTTCAGGGCAACACCGGCACATGGGCGGTACGGACGACACCGCTCTCCAATCTCGCCACCAGGATCGTACCCGGTTGGAGCTTTCTGGAAAGCGCAAACGAGTTAGGAATGCCTGGAATCGCTCGCCAGGTTCCAAGATCGGCCAATAGACTTCCGTCACGCGAGAACAGGCGGCCGTGGACAGAAATTGGCGTATGTGCATTCAGGTGAACCACGATCTCGACTCCATTCGCCCACACGCTGACCGGTCTTTCGGTACGAATCGATTGCGCAGGTCGCAAAACACCAACCCTCCCCCATCCGGTCGCGAACGGCCCGCGGTCGACCTTGCCAGCCGGTGCGGCGGGCTGCCCGAAGTAGTCCACAGCATACCCCAACAACGCTCCCGTACCCACGGCAGGGCTTTCCTCCCGGAGGGCATAGCTGTCCAGAGTGGTGTCGGTGATGTCGGTTTCGTTCCAGCGGAGGTTGGCGAATCCCGGATTGGCGAAGATCTCGCCGGTACCAGCAACCCGCCCGCTTCTGAACGGGTCTCTTTTCTGGCTCCAAAGCAGATTGTGTTCGTGCGTCCATTCGGGGTCGTTGGGCCAGCCATTTTGCTGTTGATGGTAGTAGTTCGTCGAATCGTCGACGAAGATGTTGTTGCGGATCTTGATCCGCGTTCTGTCAGGAAGTGTCGCACCATCGGCGAACACATGATACCCGATTGCCGGTCCGTGCCGCGTCACCGACAAGTTGTTGTCCAACCGAACCCGGTCGTAGCCCACGCCGAACAATGTCGCCGAATCGCGCACATGGAAACAAGCCAGAAGCCCCGTTTCCAAAAGCACGTTGTGATGGATCGCGACTTCCACCACGGAATCGCCTTTCTGGCCGCCGAATTCCGAAAATCCGTTGGTACGGTACGCGAAATTTCCGTGGATGTCGCAGTTGCGAACCGTCTTCCAGAACTCCAAAGCGCCCCCATCGTATCCGTAGTCGTAGGAAGGCGCTCGAAGATTCACCAGACGATTTCCGGTCACCAAGCAACCATCGAGCCTGCTGAAACCGATCCCGCTGGCACCATAGTCGTCGTCCATGACATCCGGGGTATTCACGACCATGTGGCCGTCGTGGATGTAGCTGCCTCGCAAGACGATGTCATTTCCTGACAAGTTCACGCCACCGCCGCAATCGAAGGCCTCGATCGATTCCACCACGATATGCGAAACGGTGGAATCGCGCATTTCAAGGCAACCTCCCGCGGCGCCGCTGAGCACCAGGTTGCGGACCACGACATGGCTCGATTTGCGCAGGACCAGAAGGTTTCCTCGATTGGAAACGTGCGGGGCGGCCAAGGTGGGATCTCCGAAATCGGAGACCACGATCGGGAGTTCAGCGGTCCCTACGGCCTCGAGGAACAACGAATCCGACGGCCACGCCCCCCCGCGTTTGAGCAGTAGCGAGTCTCCAGGCGACAGTTTCACCAGCGAAGCCCTGGCCAGCGACTTCCAAGCGGTTCCTGGCGAGGTGCCAGCGGCCAAGTTGTTTCCCACTGCGGGGTCCAGGTAATAGTTGGTGGCACCGACAGAAATCGCCAGACTTGCTAGCACAAAGGCGCTTCGGTTCATCCGTGCCGTCCTTTCTCGAAATCGGAGATCCATCGTTGAATGCACCTATGTAACGGTAGGCATCAAGAATACCCTTAATCCTTACCCCTTCAAGGCGCCGCTCCAGCGGCTCGAACCGGGTTGTTTCCCATCTTTGGGAGGCTCTTCCTACCTTTGCCCTCTCATTGCTTGGGAATGAGTCAGGCCGGTCGCCTACCTCTCGAACTTCGATCCTTGTATCCTACCAAAGGAATGGACATGCGTCGCATCGTCATCACCGGACTCGGTACCGTCAACCCACTTGGCAAGGACCTCGCCAGTTATTGGGATTCCCTGGCCACCGGCCGCAACGGCGTCGGTCCCGTGACACTTTTCGACGCCTCCACCTACGCGACCACCGTGGGCGCCGAGGTCAAGGACTTCGACGGCACCTCGTCGTTCAAGGACCAGAAGATGGCCGGTCGTCTGGACCGCTACCAGATCATGGGCCACTTCGCCGCCAAGCAGGCGCTGGACGATTCCGGAATCGAAGTGGAGAAGGTCGCCGAACGCTTCGGCGTGATCCTGGGGACAGGAATTGGCGCCATGACCACCATCACCAAGGAACAGAGGACTCTGGACACGCGTGGCCACAAGCGCGTGACCCCGTTCTTGATTCCCGCCATCATCCCCAACATGCTTTCGGGCTACTTCAGCATCGAATACGGCATGAAAGGCCCCAACCTTTCGGTGGTCACGGCATGCGCCACGGCCAACCACGCCATCGGCGAAGCCGCCGAGATCATCAAACGCGGCGAGGCCGACATCATGATCGCCGGTGGCGCCGAGGCAGCCATCGCCGAACTGACCTACGCCGGCTTCTGCAACATGAAGGCCATGAGCACCCGCAACGATTCCACCGCCAGCCGCCCGTTCGACAAGGGCCGCGATGGCTTCGTGATGGGCGAAGGCGCGGGCGTGATCGTCATCGAAGAACTGGAACACGCCAAAGCCCGTGGCGCCAAGATCTATGCCGAATTGGCCGGATTTGGGCAGAGCGCCGACGCCTACCACCTCACCGCTCCGCATCCGGAAGGTGAAGGCGGCTTCCGCGCCATGAAGATGGCCATCGAGAAGGCTGGCATGAATCCTTCCGAAATCCAATTGGTGAACGCCCACGGGACTTCCACGCCGCTGGGTGACAAGGGCGAGACCGGCGCCATCAAGCGCTGCTTTGGCGACCACGCGTCCAAGCTCATGGTCCATTCCACCAAGTCGATGGTCGGGCACTTGCTTGGCGCCGCTGGTGCGGTCGAACTTCTGGCCGGCCTGATGGCCATCCAAAAGGGAATTGTGCATCCCACCCTCAACCAGGAAGAGCGCGACCCCGACTGCGATCTGGACTACGTGCCCAACGTGGCGCGCGAGGCCAAGGTCGACGCATTCTTGTCAAACTCCTTCGGGTTTGGTGGCCACAACGCCACCTTGCTCGTGCGACGTTTCGAGGGCTGATCGGAGTGCGATTCCAATCGGGATTCATGGCCGCGGCTCTGGCAATTCTTGTCCAGACCGTCGTGGCCAAACCCGATCCCGACCAGCCTTCGCCGCAGCGCGCGTATTGCAACCTCATGCGCAGTTGCAAGATCCAGGACAAGACCCTGACTTGCACCGAGGCCACTTCGGCTCCGGTGAGCGGTGTGGAGCTGGACCAGACCTATTGCAGTTGGGTCCGGGGATTCACGCGCCGGGGCATCTTCCCCACCACGCCCGATGCCATGGACATGTTCCGGAACATGGGCACCAAGTACCACGTCATGTACGTGGTGGTGGATACGGTTCCCATCCCCATGCCTGCCTTGGATCTGTTGATGGCGAACATTCCCGTGGCCGCCAAGTTGATCAACAGCTACCGGGATACCAAGTACCAAGCCGAATACCCCATCGCGCACGACAGCCTTTTCTTCAAGGGGAACAACGGAAAGAATCTGTCAGGCCAGGCCAGGCAGCTTTGGATCCGGGATGATCACCGCGAACGCGTCTATTGGGGACAGGGAAAAGTTTCCGTACTCAAATGGAACATGGTCGGGAATGTGGTGATCGAGTTTCGTGCCTGGCCCGTGGCTCCGGGTTCGCCGTTGACCAGTTACAGTCTTCGGTTCACGATGTTCCCCGCCAATGCCTTGGTGAATTCCATCATGAACATGGGGATGTTCAAGTCGGTGGCATTGGGGAAAATCCAAGAGATCCTGGATGACGTCATGCAAGCCAGCCAAGCCTATGCTCAGGGTAAGCCGGCACTGAAACCCGTCACTTACACCCCCGAAGAACTCAAGGTCCTGGCCCAATTCGAGCAGATGTTCCATGCAGGTGCTGGTACCCAAGTCCCTCCAGTTCCACCGGCTGCCCTCTCAGATTCACAACCTCCGGCAAGCAGCCCCGCCTCACCAGGCGAATCGCCAAACAAGCAATAAGTCCCTTGGAAAGCACAACTTAAGGACAAGTTATTTCTCCTTATCCACGAAATGTGGATAAGGGTGTGGAAAAGCCGGGGAATGGCGTCAGGGCGATGTGGAAAGCGCGCCGCGTTGCTCGCCAAGTACCTCGATGATCTGAAATTGTCCGAGATCCACGCTCCGCACACACTGCAAAACGGTATCCCAGCTTTTTGCGCTATCGGAGACTCGGACCCAAAATCGCAGGTCGCCTGCCGCCGGAAGCTCGATGACCTCCGAGTTCTTCTCAGGCCTCAGGACAGGATCCAATTCATGGAAGTACGTGGGGTTGTCGGGATGACCAATTCCTGTCGAACGGACGTAGAACAGGCTTGAATTCTTGATCTGCAGCCTCGGGTCGCCTCCGTAGATGTCGACCAGACACCCCGTGAGCCAAATGGCCGCCCCACCTAAAACCAACCAAGCCTTCACAGCGATCCCCCTTCGTCGGGACGTCGCCCCGGCTTGTACCACATCTCACTGCGTTCCCAGGTCATTTGCAGTCGGATCGACCAGACCATCCCGCGATGCGAGACGCCGAACGCCGCCACGTCGTCGGGGTCGTTCCAGGAAAACGTGAGCAAGGGCGCTCGAAAGCGAAGTCCCACACCGTTCCAGGCGCGCGTGTTGGACCAGGAAACGTCGAGTCCGACATTCCCCTGAGGATCGAGATTCGACACCACCTGGGCAAGACGGAATCCGTCAGAGCCCGCCGCCAAGCGAGCCGCCAAGCGATCGCCAAGAACCGGAACCAAGGCCTCGGCACCGAAAGCGTCCTGGTCGCTCCACGGGTTCCAAGCCGCCCGATTGTAGACCACCGAACCTTCCACCTGCGGCCAGAACCAGTTGCGTTCGTACTTGCCGAACGGCACCGGATCGGCCAGAAACGAAAGTCTGGCAAGACGGAATCCGTCCAAGCCAATGGCGGTCAATGCGCCGTACCGATGCCAACGTACCGAGCCGAACAGATCGTCGTGACTCCCCGAAACGCGATACCCTGCCGAATCCTTCCAGGACAACGGCCCCCGATGCACCCATCCTCCCAGCGCATACCAATCCTGATCGGTGCGCGCCCCGGCGATTCCTGCGGCCCAACGGGTCTGTTCCTGCCTGATTCCGGGCGGCGAATACAGGTAGACATCGCGGGTCCAACCACCAACCTGGTAACTTCCCATCAAGCCGATTCGGGAAACTGCCGCCGAGTCTGGCCCCATCAAGATCGCAGTCAATCTGCGGGTTTCTTGGAAACCAATCAAGTTTCCATACGCCGAATGCTCCGCGCGCTCCGCGCCATGGAGATCCTGGATCTGACCAGCGTCCAGATAGCCCATGCACTTGGCGTGCATCCCCCGGTGGATGTCCGTCAGCTCTTGGGCGATGGACGCCCCCGAAGAAGTGTTTTGCCCGGCAAGGGTAAGCAGACCGATTACGAAGATGGATGGCATGTTGTGCGATCCAGAGTAGTAATCCGGCAACCATCTTTTCCTGCGCGCAATACCAGAGTACCCCTTTGCATCATGGAGTCCAAGTTCTATTTTGGACACTTCGGTCCTTAATCTGTTTCAGCATAGAGGAGCACACGCGATGGGTGTTATCAATTTTCACGAAAACTGGCGTTCGTTGAAGTTGCCTCAGGATGTCGTCGACCTTCTGGGCCGCGCTCGCGCGATCCATGTTCCCAATCGCCGTGAAGA
>JBDKGS010000181.1:0-9224 GCA_039798065.1 Fibrobacterota bacterium
TCTTGTCGCGCGAAGCGAATCCACCCGACTTCCGGGTGGTCGAATCAGGGCAGGCCGTCGATGTCGCGGGATCGACAACAATGGAACGCGCCGAGAACTCGTTGGCCCGATGACCCTTCGATCGCGACGGCCTCGCGAGGCGATGGTACGGGTCCGCGTGGTTGGCTTCGGAGGTTCGGCAATGGTAGTCTGGAATCGTGGTGAACTCCCTGTTCTGGAAGGTTCGCGCGTTCGTGCGAACGGCAAGTCGATGGCCCGGCGAAGTCTGGCTGTTGCTTCCGATCATTGCCTTGGGAGCCGCAGCGACCTTCCTGCTGCGCGCTGGAGAGGAATCCCGACAGACCCATAAACTGCTGCGGGAAGTCCACGACATTTCCATGACCTTGCAGTTGGATGCGTTGCGCTTGCTGAAAGCCGATTCGTCCGATCTCCAGACTCCTCCGTACCTCCAGATCAAGGAGCATTTGCACGCGCAGCGGATGAATCTTCCGGGGGTGAGGTTCGTCTACCTGATGCGGCGGGTGGACGGGAAAGTGAAGTTCCTTGCCGATTCGGAAGAACCCGGCAGCAGCGACGAATCGCCGCCAGGTCAGGAATATTCGGAGCTGTCCCCGATCCTCCTTCAGGCCTTCGATGGCGAACGAGGCGCTTTGGATGGGCCCACCACCGACCGATGGGGGACGTGGATTTCTGCCATGGAGCCGTTGCGTTCGTCGGAGACGGGCGAGGTGGTCGCTGTGTTGGGAATTGATTACCCCGCCAAGGAGTGGATCGCTGCCGTGCGCAGAATCCAGACCCGAGGGCTCCTGATCACCTTCGTGATGATCGCGGCTTGGCTTTCGCTCGTGCTGTTGCGCCTACGTTGGCGCAGGGCCGTGGCCGAGGGTGCGTTGGACCTGAAGGGCGACACCGTGCTGCGCTATGGCCCATGGGTAACGGTTTTTGCGCTTGGAATCGCGGCGACATTGCTGGTCTGGAGCGAAGTCGATCGTCGCGCCCACGACGCTTTCCTGGAAGACCTGCGGCAGACCGGGTCCAACCGCGCTCGTGTCGTGTTCAGGGCGTTCGAACGGATCTCCCGCGACCTGACGATGCTGGCGCGGCATACCGAGACCCTGCTTCCCAAGCGGAAGACCGACGCGACGGAAATTGTCAGGATCGACGCCCATGCATGGGAACATTTCGCCGAACTTGTCGCCAACCGGACCGGGATCCAGGCGATGCAGTGGGTGCCGCGTGTTCACGAATCGAGGAAGCTGCAGTGGAAGGCCAGGTACGGTCCCGGACCCACCGATGTGGTGGGGATGCACGAACGCGTTGGTGGACGGAAATTGTCCGTTGCCAGCCGCGTCGACCACTTTCCCATCGAGTTGATCGAGCCGTTGGATGGAAACGAAGGGTTCCTGGGGTTGGACCTCGCTTCGGACAGTTTTCGTCGGGAGGCCATCGACAAGGCCGCCGCCGCCGGGGTCGCCAAGGCGTCGGAACTTGTCAACCTGGTGCAGGGTGGCGCGGGACTGGTGATCGTCGCACCGGTCTACGCCAACGAATGCGATTGCGGTTCGTTGGCGGGGCGCGCCAAGGATCTGCGAGGCTTCGTGATGGCGGTCTACTGGCCGCTGGCGGTCTTCCGGGCCGAGATCGGCCGGTTGGTCGACAAGGGCCAAGGGATCAGGGTGGAGGATCTTGGCGCAAGGGAAGATCATCGCTTGGTTTTCGAAGAATACCCGCCGGGATTGGGGAAGGATGGCGTGGAAGCCACCTACGGCCAGGTGCTGGATGTTTCCGGCAGGCCCTGGCGCATCACATTGCTTGCCGACCGCAACTTCGAAGGCCAGATGGGAGCGAAATCCGCGCTTTGGATTCTGCCCATCGGGTTTATCATGTCGGTGCTTTTGGCACAGGCCATGGGTCGGATCTTTTCGGACCACCTGAAATCGGAGGCCCTGGTATTGGAACGCACCCGTGACTTGCATCGTGCGCAGGAGGAAATCCACCAGTCGGCTAAACGGCTGTCCATGGCTTTGGAGGCGGTGGGCGAGGGGATCTTCGACATGCGCCCGTTGGAAGGGCGGATCCTGCACAACGAAGGCTGGAGCCACGTGATGGGCATCGACGACCCGGCACTGGAGCACCCCATGTCGGAGGTTCTGGAGTGGATCCATCCCCAAGACCGGGATTTGTTCCAGTACGAGTCGGAGAGCGGGAGCGACGAAGAGGTCGGGCCGATGGTGGTGGAATACCGCATCCAGTCTCCAGGCCAGCTGGATCGCTGGATCCAGTCGCGGTCGCGCGTGGTGGAGCGCGACGGACTCGGGCGTCCCATGCGCGTGCTGGGCAGCGTCGCCGACGTGACGGAACGGCGCATGGCGGCCGACAGGTTGTTGGACGCCAACCGGGAATTGGCGCGTGCGCGCGGCGAAGCGGAAAAGCTCGCCGAGGCGGCCTTGGAGGCGAGCAAGGCCAAGAGCCAATTCGTCGCCAACATGAGCCACGAGATCCGCACCCCGCTCAACGGCGTGATCGGCATGACGGGCCTGCTGCTGGACACAGCCCTCTCCACGGAACAACGGCGGCTGGTGGACACCGCCAAGTCGTCGGGGGAAGCCTTGCTGTCCCTCATCAACGACATCCTCGACTACTCCAAGATCGAGGCGGGGAAGATGGAGCTTGAGTCGACAGAATTTGACTTGCGGACCTTGCTCGACGACATGGCCGGTACGCTGGCGATGCGCGCCTTCGAAAAGGAGCTCGATTTCGCCTGCTCCGCCGAACCCGACGTGCCGTCCAAGCTGCGCGGCGACCCGGGGCGTCTGCGACAGATTCTGTTGAACCTGGTGGGCAACGCGCTCAAGTTCACCTCGCGGGGCGAAGTGGTGGTCCGGGCGTC
Organism: Fibrobacterota bacterium; assembly: GCA_039798065.1. GTDB lineage: Bacteria > Fibrobacterota > Fibrobacteria > UBA5070 > UBA5070 > UBA5070. The sequence goes on from JBDKGS010000181.1 coordinate 2,891, forward strand.
CATGGAATCCGAAGAGACGAATTCCGTCATCATCCGGTTCGAGATCCGCGACACGGGCATCGGCATCCCTTCCGAGAAGTTCTCGAGCCTGTTCCGCAGCTTCAGCCAGGTCGACGCTTCCACCACGCGCAAGTTCGGTGGTACGGGGCTGGGGTTGGCGATCTCCCGTCAACTTTCGGAAATGATGGGTGGATGGATCGGAGTCGACAGCAAGGAAGGCGAAGGATCGGTGTTCTGGTTCACCGCCAAGTTGGGCACGTCCGAACTGCCTCCGTCGACGGTCGTCCGACCGTGGGAGGGCATCAAAGTGCTGGTTGCCGATGACCACAAGGAAAGCGCTGCGGCGCTCGTTCGCCAACTAGCCTATCTAGGGGTTGTGGCCCAAGAGATCGATTCCGGCCAACAAGCCCAAGAGGTGTATCAGCAGGCATTGGTCGATCATGTCCCGTTCCGGATCGCGTTCGTCGATCTGCTGATGACGGTCGATGGTGTCGATTTCGTGGCCACCCGCATTGGAGCCTTGGCCGAGTCGCATGGTGCTTCGTCGACCGTGGTCGGCATGAAGGACATCGGGACGGCGGCTCCCGATCTGGGGGGGCAACAAAAACTCCACAAGGAGATCCTGGGCAAGCCGGTCCGTTCCAGCGACCTGGTCGGAATCCTGTCTGGTATCCTTGCGCCGAACCTGGAATCGCAAGAGTCACTCCGACCTGGAGCCTCGGTGCCTAGCGGGCTTGACCGGTCCACCAAGCGGATCCTGGTTGCCGAAGACAACTCCGTGAACCAGATGTTGATCCGCATGCTTCTGACCAAACTGGGCTACGCGTCGGTGGTTGTGGCCGACGGCGCCCAAGCGATCCACGCACTGGAGCACGACGCGTTCGATCTGGTCCTTATGGATTGCCAGATGCCGGTGATGAATGGCTTCGAAGCGACGCGCATGATCCGTGCGGAGGGAAGCCTGGTACGAGACCGCCTGGTTCCGGTGATTGCGCTCACGGCGAACGCCATGAACGAAGATCGGGAGGCCTGTTTGGCGGCCGGAATGAACGACCACATCGGCAAACCAATTTCGCCGGAGACTCTGCAAGAAAGACTGGATTACTGGATAAGTAAATCCGGATAAATTTTCGTGTTGGTTATTGGCAGTTCTGCACTTGGAGATTGTTTCCGCATGTATCAGTTTGTGGGGACCTCGGTGATGAATTCCCACTCGAAAATCCATGAAGGATATACCATGAGACTGCGCCCGGTTTCCCCCGTCGTGACGGAAAGTTCCCCATCGGATGTGGCTCCAACGAGCAAAAGCCAACTAAAAATATCGATTGATATTTATCGCAGTTCCTCGGATAGATCGAAATATCTCTCGATTCCTTCGGGAATAAATTTAGCCGAAATGAATTTCCCAGCCGACACGGATAATGACTTATTCAGTGTTTCTCTTTACAAAGAAAACGTCACCATTGAGCGCGGAAAAATGGCGATTGGATTAGACGTTGAATCGATACTAAATCAAATTGAGAAGTCAGGATACGCGATACATGGGCTTCAGTTCTCGGCGTCCATGTCGGTCGGGGTCACAGCGGGCCGCTAAGCTGCTTAAGCCCTTGTAAACAAGAGAGATGCCGCACTGGGCTCGGGTGTGCAAAAGAAAATGAACGCAACAAGCGTTCACTTAAGATTCGCTTAAACAATGGATTTATGGAAACTAGGCTCTCGCTTTGAGACTGAATGTCTTGCTGTCTTCTATTTGACACAATTTGGCGAATGAATATCGGGTATTTTTGCATCACACACCTGCGATCACTGGAGCTCATTATGGTGCCAAATTTTAGTCCTGATATGCCAGCGGCAGTCATATTCGATATGGACGGAACACTGCTGGATACGGAACGTCTTGCCGTGGAATGCTGGACGGTCGTTTTTGAGCAGTTCGGCATCGACATGCCTCTCTCGGTCATCGAGAAGACGGTGGCCTGCGACGCCGAGATGAAGCGCAAGATCTTCCTCGACAACCTACCCCCCAACATGCCTAAGGGCATCGACCCCGACGAGATCCTCGACGCCTGGAAGATGGTCCTGGTCAAGCGCATGCGCACCGAAGGGATCCCCGTGAAGGCCGGCGCACGTGAAATGCTGGTGCTCCTCAAGGATCTGGGAATTCCTGCCGCCGTGGCGACTTCGTCGCCCTCGTTGCTTGCAACGCCCTTTTTGCAGTCCACCGGGCTGCTGCCTTATTTGAAGGTCGTGGTCTGCGGTGAAGATGTGGTCGAGACCAAGCCCTCGCCCGAGGTGTATCTGGAAGCCGCACGCCGCTTAGGCGTGGATGCGTCCGAAGCATGGGCTGTGGAAGACTCCTCCCAAGGTATCCGGTCGGCGGTTGCTGCCGGATTGGCAGCCATTCACATTCCCGACATCCAATTGGTTGAGCCCGAAGTGCGCTCGCTTGCCTGGAAGGAATATTCGAGCATGGTCGAGCTGGCCGGCTACCTGGATTTCCTGGGACGCAGCCAATGGGGCGAAAGCCAGGTCGACACCGCCGAGGCGGCATAGGCCTTCTGGATTCGGGAAGCGCGTGGGGTGCCGCGAGGTGCTTCGCAAAGGGTGTGCGTGGAACGAACGAAGGGACGAGGCTAGCCTCGTCCCTTTTCGTTTGCGTCGAACTTCTCTGACAGAATCTGTCTAGCCGGCTCCCGGATCAGGCCGCTCCGCGGATCTCGCTGACCGAGTTCTCGTAGAACAAGTAGCCGTCTTCCAGCGCCTTGTGGATGGCACCGCACAGCGATTCAATTTCTGTCAACCGAGCGCGCAGGGTGTCGTCCATCAGATCCTCGATGGACAGGAAGTCCAACAGGCTTTCCAGCTTGCGGGCGGCCTTGAGAGCCTTGGCGCCGCGGTTGGTGCCATGCTCGCGTTCGATGGAGTCGATGGACTGGCGCACGGTGGCGACGCAGTAGCGCACCGACCGCGGGAACACCGGCGACAACAGCAGGAATTCCAGCACCCGGGCGGGTCGTACTTCGGCGGTGTAGGTCTTGGTGTAGGCCTCGAAGGCGGTGCAGGAACGCAGGACACCCACCCAGTGCAAGAACCCATCGGCGGCGCCGCCCATCTCCGGGGAAAGGAATTCCTGGATGTGTTCGTACAGCAGTGCCGTGGTGGCCGCGGCGCGTTCCGTGTTCTTTCCCGCTTGCAAGAACATCCAGCCTTCGCCGTGCACCACGGTGGAGTCGGCGATGCCGTGCATCACGTGGATCTCGTGCTTGATGTGGCGCAGGAACTCGTGGGGATCGCGCTTGGTAGCGGCATCCGTCAGCGCCTTCTTCACGTACAGATGCAGGCGATTGATGGTCTCCCACAGCTCGGTGGAAATGGCCTCGCGGACCTGTCGCGCATTTTCGCGCGCCCAAGCGATGCACGACGCGATCGAGTCCGGGTTTTTGAGGTCGAACATCATCCAGGTCGCTACCGCCCACGGATCGCGATCCCCTTTGGACGGAAGGTCGGTGCGCAGGCTGTTGACCACCCGCTCCCAGCGGTGTTCGCTCACTTCCGGACTTTCGTCGAGCATCTGCTTGAGGTTCACCTCGGTGAGGCGGCAGGTGTGCTCGGCCCGTTCGATGTAGCGGCTCATCCAGTAGAGGCTGTCGGCGACTCTTGATAGCATGTTGGTCTCCTTTTGCATTCCTGCGGTGGACTAGATCCGGTTCCGCTATGCAGACAGATTCTGTTTCTTGAATCTGCGATTCTGGCTACTTGTTTTGGAGCTGCGCTCCTGCTTCGTTCGGAGCCTTCGGCTCCTTTGGTCTTTCGGGGCATACTGCCCCGAGGTTTCCCGGGGGCGGCCCGCCCCCGGACCCATGGCCAAGGGCCACTGCCGGCCCTTGGAACCGGCACCTGGGGGCACGTGCTCTCGGCTTCGCCGAGATTAAACGTGCCCCCTGGACCCCACCGGTTCTTCAGAACAGCAGTTTATCGACGGATTTTGTCAGTACAGCACCCAGGTGTCTTTGGAGCCGCCGCCTTGGGAGCTGTTGACGACCAGGCTTCCTTTGCGCAGCGCCACTCGGGTGAGGCCGCCCGGCAGGATCTTGACCTTGTCGCCGTACAGGATGTACGGGCGCAGGTCCACGTGGCGGCCTTCGACCCCGCCGTCGATGAAGCATGGGGCGCGCGAAAGGTTGATGGTGGGTTGGGCGATGTAGTTGCGCGGGTTCTCGATGATCTTCTTGGCGAACTCTTCGCGCTGCTCTGGGGTTGCGTGCGGGCCGATGAGCATGCCGTAGCCGCCCGATTCGCCCACTGCCTTCACCACCATCTTGTCGAGGTTCTTGAGCACCATCTCGCGGGGCTTTTCTTCGCCCAGGATGTGGGTTTCCACGTTGTCCAGGATAGGGTCCTGGTCCAGGTAGTACTTGATCATGCGCGGGACGTAGGCGTAGATGGCCTTGTCGTCGGCGACACCGGTTCCCGGGGCGTTGGCCAAGGCGACATTTCCTGCCGCATAGGCCTCGAACAGGCCGGGAACCCCTAGGACAGAATCTGCCCGGAAGGCCTTGGGGTCAAGGAAGTCGTCGTCGATGCGGCGATAGATGACGTCCAACCTCGCCAACCCATTGGTGGTGCGGCGGTACACGCGCTTGTTGTACACCACCAGATCGCGGCCTTCCACCAGGGTCACGCCCATCTGGCGGGCCAGGAAGGTGTGCTCGAAATACGCCGAGTTGTACACGCCGGGCGTGAGCAAGGCCACGGTGGGATCGGTCACGCCTTCGGGAGTGAGGCTCTTGAGGGCCGCCAACAATTCCTGTCCGTAGTGGTCGATGGGCCGCACGTCGTAGGAGCTGAACAGGGCCGGGAACACGTGCTTCATCACTTGGCGGTTGGTGAGCATGTAGCTCACTCCCGAAGGCACGCGCAAATTGTCTTCCAGCACCGCGAACTTGCCGTCGGGCATGCGAATCAAGTCAGATCCTGTCACACTCACGTACACGCCGTTGGGGACCTTGATCCCCTTCATCTCCGGGCGGTAGTGCGGGCAGCTTTCGACCATGTCGCGCGGGACGACCTTGTCCTTGAGGATCTTGCCTTCGTGGTAGATGTCGGCCAGGAACATGTTCAGCGCGATGATGCGCTGTTCCAATCCCTTCTCCAGGGTGGCCCATTCGGAGGCGGTGATGATGCGCGGCAAAAGGTCGTACGGGAAGATCTTTTCGGTGCCTTCGTTGCTGGAGTACACCGTGAAGGTGATGCCCTGGTTCAAGAACATCAGATCGGCTTGTTCTTGCCGGGTTTTCCAGACGTCTTCCGGCATGCCGGTGAGTCGATCGTGCAGCGGTTTGTACTGCGGACGAGCTTTGTTCGCGAGGTCGAACATCTCGTCGTAGGCCGAGTCGAGCTCGTAGCGGGAGAAGATCTGTGGTGCCGGTCTCATATGCGCCTCCGTCATTGACAGTCCATGCAAAGGCGTTGCCAATCGGAATTGATCCAGTGCGGGTGCCGATTTTCGACGAGAACGTGTCTCATGTCAATTTATTGTCAGCCAAATATTGACAATTGATGGCATTGTCGTGTCGTTTGAACAGACAATCGAATTGGCGAGGCTTTCGCATATAGAATTGGCTTATGTCGATTCAGGTCAAACTCCGTCATGTCACATGCTACACCTACGAACGCCCTGTCGCCCTAGGCCCGCAGGTGGTTCGCCTGCGCCCTGCGGCGCATTGTCGGACTCCCATCCTGGGCTACGCCATGAAGGTGACACCCGGCGACAAGGACCATTTCATCAATTGGCAGCAGGACCCGCACGGAAATTTCCTGGCGCGCCTGGTCTTCCCCAAGCCCGTCAAGGAATTCTCGGTCGAGATCGATCTGACTGCCGATCTGGTGGTGAGCAATCCCTTCGACTTCTTCCTGGAGCCTTCGGCCGAGAATTTTCCGTTCAAGTACGATGCGGAGATGGCCAAGGAGCTCATGCCCTTCTTGGAGACCAAAGAAGACGAACCGCTCCTGGAAGAATTCATGAAAGGCATCGATCTCAAATCGGTGCGGACGGTCGATTTCCTGGTGGCCCTGAACCTCAAACTGTTCGAACGGGTGAAGTACCTGATTCGTCTCGAGCCCGGGGTGCAGACTCCCGAAGAAACCCTCGAGAAGGGCTCCGGCTCTTGCCGGGATTCGGCCTGGTTGTTGGTGCATGTTCTGCGGCGGCTGGGCTTGGCCGCGCGATTCGTTTCCGGATACCTGGTGCAGCTTGCACCCGACCGCAAGAACCTCGATGGCCCATCGGGGCCCGAAAAGGACTTCACCGATCTGCATGCCTGGTGCGAGGTCT
>JBDKGS010000182.1:0-9135 GCA_039798065.1 Fibrobacterota bacterium
TAGCGAACTTGGACTTCCAGTTCTTCAGGCAAGACCTCGGTATCGTGAAGCAGCCAGTTTTCCTGTTCCAGGACCAGGTGGTCGACCAGCAGATCGTCTTGGACGCCCAGACGGAGCGTATTGGTTTGGGGTTCGATCCCGATCACGTACAATGGAGCGGTGGAGGCCACTCCCACGCCGCGCCGCTGCCCGATGGTGTAGCACGCCAAGCCTTGGTGGGTCCCCATCGGATTGCCGAGCGCGTCGACGATGGGGCCGGGTTCCAGCAAAGGTGGGCGGTCTTCGCCCGATTGTTTGCGCACCAGCTCGCGGTAGTCGCCACCCGGCACGAAGCAGATGTCCTGGCTTTCGCTCTTCTTGGCGGTGGGTAGCTCGGCGTCCAACGCCAGCTGGCGGGTGTCGGATTTTGGCAGATCGGCCAGCGGGAACATGGTTTTGGACAGAAGGTGTCGGGGGATTCCCCACAGGAAATACGATTGGTCCTTGGCGAGATCCGCGCCGCGACGCAGTTCGTGGCCATACGGGCCTTCCACGATGTTGGCGTAGTGCCCGGTTGACAATTTCTGGCAGCCCAGTTCCTCGGCCTTGGCCCACAGCACGTCCCATTTCATGAACGTGTTGCAGCGCACGCAGGGATTGGGGGTGCGGCCCGCCAGGTATTCGCGCACGAACACATCCACCACCTGCGCCTTGAACTCCTCGCGCAGGTCCAGCAATTTGTGCGAAGCCCCAAGCGCCTTGCAGACGTTGCGGGCATCCAGGGCGTGTTCCAGGCCGCAACAGGCCTTGGTGCCGGCATCGGCGCAGTCCGAGTCCCACAATTGCATGGTGAGGCCGACCACTTCGGCACCGGCGCGCACACGCAGGAGGGCCGCCACGGAGCTGTCCACGCCGCCGCTCATGGCCACGGCTTCACGGATTTTTGTCATGATTCGAATTCCATTCGTTCGGCAATCTACATGGAAGGCGATCCTGTGGAATGCCTCGATTCCGGAAGTCTCCGGCCAAACGGCGTGGACATGGATACACTGTAGATATGACCGTCTTCCGAAAAGCGTGGGTACTGCTGGCTGCCTTGGTGTCGCAAGCCTGGTCCGCCGATGCCATCGACACCCTGACCCAACGGCTTCGCGACAGCCTGGTTTCGCCGGCCGTGAACAGTTCCGTTCCCAAGTGGCTGGCATCCCAGCTGCCGGACGGGACCTGGGCGGACATCGACTACGCCGACCATTCCCAAACCGGTTGGAGTCCAGTCGACCATCCCACTCGGCTGCTGGCGTTCACACAAGCCTGGGCCAAACCGGCATCCAAGTACCAAGGCGCGGACAGCGTTCTGAAGCGCGTGACCAAAGGGTTGGAGGTCTACCTCGCCAAGAACCCGTATTCCACCAACTGGTGGTCCAACGAGATCGGCGAGGACCTCCCCTGGGGACAAATTTTGGTCTTGCTGCGAGGGACCGTTGCCGATTCCACGTTGGCGCGTTGGGCGATGCGCATCGACGGAAATTGGGCGAAGTGGACGGGTGCCAATCTGAGCTGGGAAGGCAGTGCGCACATCTACCGGTGCATCGTGCGGAACGAACCCGCCGGAATCGACAGCGTGTTGCGCCGGATGCGCGAGCAGGTGGTATTGGTGGATTCGGGCGATGGGATCCACCGCGATTTTTCCTTTTCGCAACACTCGGCCAAGCGGACCTTTCCCTACAACGGTGGTTACGGCGAAAATTTCCTGGAGGAGACCATTCGCTGGTGGGTCCTGGCGCAGGGGACTCGTTTCGCCTTTTCGCAGGCGGAAACGGATCTGTTGGAGTCCATGGTGCTGGAAGGGAGCGCCTGGATGCTGCATGCGGGCAAATGGGATCCGACCATGATCGGGCGTGGTTTGGTGCGTCCAGGAACCTTGTCGGGCAAGGGAGGCTTGAGCAAGGCTGCACGGAATTTGCGACCTGGCGGTGCCAGTGGAGCCTTGGATTCGCTTCGAGCCTGGCTGGACGGGACCGGGCCGTGGATCCACACCCCCAACAAGGTTTTCTGGACTTGTGGTTACATGGCTCATCACGGCAAGGGCTGGATGACTTCCGTGCGGGCGCCTCGCTTGAACGAGACGGCGACGGAAGCGGGCAATGGAGAAAATCTGAAGGGGTACTTCCTGGCTTACGGATCCAATTGGGTTCGGGTGCGAGGCGACGAGCGCGACCTGATCTGGCCGGTGTTCGATTGGGCGTCGGTTCCCGGCGTCACCAACGACCGGGTGGACACCTTTCCCGGGCAGAGCGGGAAGAACGGATTCGGGTACGTCTACGGAACGACGGAATTTGTCGGAGGCGTGTCAGATGGCCAGAACGCGGTTTTTGGATACGACTACAAGGTCTCGGCGGTGACGGGCAAGAAGGCCTGGTTCCAGACTCCCGACGCCCTGGTGGCGCTCGGGGCGGGCTTGAGCTTCGATGTGCCGCGTCCGGTTTCGACTTCGATCGACCAGCGCTGGGCTCGTGGAGCGGTGACTTTGGGCACCTCCACGGGACGTGCCGTTCTCGCGACGGATTCTGTCGCATCCACGCAATACACCTGGATGCACCACGATTCCGTGGGCTATTGGTTCCCGTCTCCGGAAAGCCTGGTGGTCGGGGCCACGGTGCGCACCGGGACCTGGAAAGCGATCGACACCCAGTACACCGACACGCTGTCGAAGGGAACGGTGTTCTTCGCCAGGGTGGAGCACGGTAAAAAGGCCACCAGCGCAGAATACGCCTACGCGATGTTACCGGGTGTCTCGGCGGATTCCATGCAGCGGTGGGTGGCCCGCAAGCGGATTTCTGTCGTCATGAATTCCTCGAAGATCCAAGCCATCCAGGAAGGGAATTGGAGGGGGATGGTCTTCCATGCCGCCGACACCGTGACATTTTCTGACGGGATGAGGATCGCCGTCGGCCGCCCCTGCGTGCTGATCAGGTCGGAGGTGGCGGGTGGGGTGGTTTGGACGGCAGCCGCTCCCGATCGCTGGGCGGGGAGGCTGGGCATAAGTTGGACGGAAAACGGCAAATGGAACGAGACTGGATTGGTCTTGCCATCGGCACCGAGGCTGGGGGCGGGAGCGAGCCTCTTTGTCGCGACGACTTCTGTCTTGCCGAGAAGGGCATTCATCCGGATTCCGAAGCTGTCGTGGAACGCGGACGAGTTGGTGGTCGGCGTGGTGGAAAGTGGATTCCAAGCCGACCTGGTCGAGCCCGATGGCCGATTGGGCAGCCATTGGAACGCGTTGCGAACGGGACAGATCCTGACGGGAGCGCTTCCCGGACAGATTCTGTTATTGCGCCGCCCCGACGGGGCAAGCGCGGTAATGCGGGTGCCCTTGCGCCCTTAATCCGGGGGCCGGCTCCAAAGAGGTGAACGACGATCCGGGTTCGTCCGATGACGACTGGTGCACGAAGTCTTAGGGCACGAACGCTCGACAAACGTGGAAATGGATGAATTCCTCTGCGATTTCGTGTCCAGCCGTATAGGTTTGAAGTGTCCCCGGGGGACGCAACCTCGCAAACACGCTCATTACCCAGGAATACCAAAAACCATGAGCCATGCATCCACGGCGCGGCACGCCTTGAACGTCGAGCACTTCGGCGAGTTGGTCAAATTCTGTGCGGCCATGGAGCCCACCCGCTACCATCCGGTACGTCTGAATCTCAAGATCAAGGCCTTGCAGGAAGCCTTGGCGGTCGCCCAGGCCAGTGTGGAAGCCGCCGAAAAGGCCCACGCCGAGCTCGCCAAATTCCACGAGGCCGGTGGTGATCCCGCGGTCGTCACCGATGCGCAAAAATCGGCGCAGGCCGTCTACGACCGAGCCAAGGAAGTGCGAACACGTGCCTTGTACGCTCCTGGCGAAGGTTTGGTGGAGCTGGCCAACGATTGCAAGACGTACCTGAAATCCTTGAAGGGCCCCAAGGAGCCCGAGCTGCACCACATCACGCACCTGGAATTCAAGGCGCCGGCGTAAAACCGACCAAAAACGAAGAGGGACGATTTTTGTCGTCCCTCTTCAACCTAAGCCGGACTTGAGCTCGTTCTAGCCCAAGCGGCGCTTGAGCTCGTCCTGGACAGCTGCGTAGGTGGGTGCGATGCGGGCCACCTTGTTGGCCAGCCGCGACTGGACGCCGTCGAGCTTGCCTTCGTGGTAGCCGGTCTTGAATTCGCTGAACTTGAGGCCGTGGGCGGTACTGACCACCACCACGCGCGAACCCTTCTCGATGGTTCCCTTTTCCACCAACTGCTCCAACGCACCCAGCGCCACGCCGGTGTGGGGGCAGTGGTAGAAGCCTTCCAGGTCGCCACGCGCGGCGGCGTCGGCCAACTTGTCTTCGCTGACGGATTCTGCCACGCCATTGTAGCGCTTGAGCGCATCCACTGCCTTGGGGAAGCTGACGGGATTGCCGATGCGGATCGCGCTGGCGAGCGTGGTGCGGGCGGTCTGGGGTTCCAGCGGAGCCAGGCCCTTCTCGAAGCTTTTCACCAACGGGTCTGCGGCGGCGGCTTGGGCCACGGCGATGCGCGGGCGCTTGCCGGTGAGCACGCCCAGGTCGTACATCATGTCCAGGCCCTTCGCGAGCGCCGAAACGTTGCCCAAGTTGCCGCCCGGAATCACGAACCAGTCGGGAGCGTTCCAGCCCAGCTGCTGCACGGTCTCGATCGCGACCGTTTTTTGTCCTTCCACGCGCAGGCTGTTCTTGGAGTTGGCCAGGTAGATGGTCTTGTCCTGTGTCAATTCCTGGACAACCTTCATGCAGCCGTCAAAATCCGTGTCCAGCGCCAGCACATGGGCGCCGTTGGCGACAGGCTGGATCAACTGGGCAAGGCTCACCTTGTCGGCGGGCAAAAACACGATGGCGGGAATGCCCGCGGCAGCGGCGTAGGCGGCCAAGGCGGCCGAGGTGTCGCCGGTGGAGGCGCAGGCCACGGCGCGGATGTTGGCACCGGTCTGACGCAAGTGGTTCACCCAGCTGACAAGAACTGTCATTCCCAGGTCCTTGAAGGAACCGGTATGGGTGGTGCCGCACAGCTTGATGCGAAGGTCGGCGAGGCCTAGGCGAGCGGCCGAACGGCTCGCGGGCAACATGGGATTCCAGCCTTCGGCCAACGACACGATGTGTTCGTCGGGAATCTGCGGAAGCACCCATTCCTTCTTGCCCCACACGCCCGAACGGTCGGGGAGTTCCATGGAGCCTGCGCGGCACGAGAACAACTGCTTCCAGTCGCCGGCGGTGCGCTCGCGCAACGCGTCCAAGGGATGGAAGACCTCCAGCAAGCTGCCGTCGTGGTCGTAGACGACCTCTTCGAGGGCATGGGTGGCGTTGGCGTCGTCGATACTGCGGAAGTGGGCACGAAGGTGGCTCATAGGCTCGAAAAGGTACCAAACCCGTGTTTAGAGCTTGTCCGCAAATAGGCTTTGGTTCCGAGATCGTGCGAAAAGTTGCTGGTCAATGAAGGCGAGCGAGGCGTAGTGGACCGAACTACGGTGAACGAGCCTGAAGCCGACCAGCGGCTTTGCAGCCGATCGTTAGGGCAAATCGCTATTTACGGACAAGCTCTTAGGGGCGGACTCCGTATTGGATGCGCGAGACGATCAGCGCATGGTCGGAGGGAAACAACGCTCCCGAATCGGTGGCCACGGCCACATCACCGCGCAGAAATGCGGTGTCGATCTTGCACGATCCTTGTGACAGAATCCGGTCCAGGCGTTGCGACATTTTCCGTGCCGGGTCGCGGATGCTGCCGCTACCATATGTGTATCCGGGGCCCCATTTGGATTCCGACCAATTGTCGACCCAACCTGCTTTGGCAAGGAGGGGGTCGCCCACGTTGCCTGGTGTCGAATTGATGTCGCCTAGGAAGAGGCGTCCGGAGGGTGTGTAGCCCTTGGCGATCATGGAGGCCCGCAGGGAATCCGAAGCAGCCAGGAATTCGTTGGTTTGGGCGATGATCTTGGAGTCGAGGATTTCCAGGTGCGTGTTCCAAACTTCGAGTTGGAACCCGGTGGAGTCGCGCAACCAGGCCCACTGGGCACTGCGATCGGTGACCGTCTTCAGTCCCAGCATGTTCACAGGGATCACGTCGCGGAAGGGAATGATGCCGTCCTTGACCACTGTCCAGCGTTTGGAGACCAACAGAGCCTGGCCCTCGTGGAATTTCATGACCATGCTGTCGGGGCCGTTGGTGGGCGAGGCGAAATGCAGGGTGGCCTCGTTGAGCGGACGCGACAGAATCTGGTAGTCGTGCACGCCGAGCGCGTGCAGGTCGGCCTCGAGCGTGTCGAGGAAGTGCGCGATGAGGGTGTCGTCCTTGGCCAGGTACATGGTTTCCTGCAGCCCCAGGACATCGGGTCGATTTCGGGCGATCTCTTCGGCCATCAAACGGATCCGCATGCGGGGAAGCGCTCGGCGGGCATCGGCAAAGATCTTGGTGGCGCGTTCGTGGATGACCCGCACGCTGTCGAGATTCAAGAACAGAAGATCGGTGACCTGGAAGCCGATGCCCATGTTCCAGGTGCCTGCCGTGACGATGTCGGAGCGCGCGCCCTGGAGGCACTGCAGGCGACCCACGCGATCCACTTCCGAGGGAGGAAGCACGTCCGATCCGCCGGAGCAGGAGATCAGGAACGCGCCCGAGGCGAGGATGGACAGAAAACGTCTCATGGCAGTCTCCAATGCAGATTCAGGGATAGGGCGGCGAACCAACCGTCGAAGTTCCCTTGCACGAGTTCGTGGCCGTAGCGCGAGGAGTTCCCGACCGCGTCGGCGCGCGATCCCACCCACAACGCGCGGTTGTCGGAATTTGTCGTGGCGTAGCGGATCCACATCTGGTCGCCGTCCTTGGGATTCTGGAAGGCGGCATCGAACACCTTCGAGCTTCCCGTCGGATTGCGCAAGGTGAAGCCGCCTGCCCGCGAGCGGCGCCAACCAGCTCGGGTTTCCAGGCCCATCCAGGTCAGCGGGGTCCATTCGGCGGTGGCGAACCACTTTTGCACCGGGTTCACCAACGGGTCGGGCTCGATCTCGAACCGGATCTTGTCAGGAGCCGAAGCCCCTTCGCCCACGTAGATGGTGGAAAGTTCCAGACTGGCCCTGCCGCCCAGTACGCCAACCGCATACCCAAAGCCCGCACGAAGCCATTGCTTCCAGCGCGGCATCCAGGTGATCTGGGCGGTGATGGGCAAGAACAGGAATTCTTCGCTTGCCTGGATGCATCCGGCGAGGGATGTCTGCCCCGAGTTAGACAGATCTTGACAAGTGATGCGTTCGGTCCGCTCGTTGTCGGAAAGATCGAAGGGCACGTCGCGTTGGGCGAAGCCCTGCGTCCAGAACTCGGTCTCCACACCGGCGCGCCACGGACCCTTCTCGACGGAAATTGTCAGTTGGGTGGCGGGGTGCCCCGAAAAGCCGCCGGCGTGGTAGGGATTGAGCCCTGCGGTTTCGCGGGTGAGGTTTTCCAGAAGTCGGAGGACCTCGTTGAGTTGGGTGGCTTCGTAGTGCGTGTAGCCTTCCGAAACGCCCAGCGAGACGCTCCAAGGGCCGTGTGGGCGCCAAAGCGATGTTTCCTGGGCTGGGGCGACAGTGGCAGCGAACGCGACCATCGCCCTCCAAAGATTCGTGAACCGGATCAAGGCTGCTTTTTGAAGGCCATGGTCCAGGTGGATCGGCCCTGCAGGGGAACGTTGATGGGCATGGTCATGCGGAGCGTGTCGCGGACGGGGGCGGTGGTGATGAGCACCGAGTCGGGACATGGCGTGGTCGTGAGACTGTTCGCGACGAATTTATTCTCGGCCTGGTGAAATGGGAGGCTCGCCGTGAGTGGTGGGAATGTGAAAGTGGTGGTCGCCGTGTCGGCGCTCTTGCAGACGGTAGGCCGTAAAACCACCGTATCCAAGGATTTAGCAGCCCAGGTTCCCGATTCTGTGAAGAGAGGTCCTTCGATGGCACCAAGGGGAGTGGAAGCATCGATCGTTGCCGTGAAGGTTTGGTTGCTGGCGATGGTGACCGTGGTCGCAACTCCAACGTCGATCGCGGAAATCCCCATCGTCAAGTTGATGGTCGTATCGGCTTTCCAGGAGGCGACGAGCTTGCCAGCTAGGCCGGCGGGAAGGCTGGCTGTGGGGTTAGAGCTTCCTTCGCTGTTGGCGCAGGAAAGGAGGCTTCCACCGAAGGCCAGACAAAAAATGGCGAGAGTCTTTTTCATGAGGATCGTCTCCGAGAACATGGCGCACACCGCTCCGTCTTCGAGCGGAGCATTGTCCCATAAACAACACTCGCGTTGCCTCGAAGGCAACGACGCACTGGCTATGAATCGATGAAAACGATCGCCGACGGAGTTCGGCGGGGTATTGTTCGAATGGCGAATCCAATACTCGGCATCCTGCCCTGGGAGGGATCAGCCCAATTCGATGCCCTGCGCGACGAACAATTCGGTGATGCGCTTGAGGCTTGCAGGAATGGTCGTTCCAAGGTCCTGCGCCCAGGTCTGAACGCGGTATTCCTCCAGCGCGTAAGCCAGTTCGCCCAACCGTTCGATGGGATCGGCGTCGATGAGCGATCCCGGTGCGCGCTGGGACAGATGCGTTGCCCCCGCGGATTTGGCCAGGGCCTTCACGAACGGCGACATTTCCAGGGCGCGTTCCTGGTCGCGCTTGGGGTTTTCCTGCGATGCCTTGAGACGGCGCGTGGCGGCGGCCCACCAGGCGGGAAGTCGCGCCAGGCTTTCCCATGGGAGGTTGGCCGGAAATCCCGCGGGCCACAAGCGCTGCCGCGTGAGTTCGGACAATTTCTGTAGGTCGGGTCGGTGGGCGGGGATCTTCCGCGCCTCTTCTTCGAACGCCTGACGGGCTTTCAGCAAGGACTGGATGCGTGTCGCGGCTTCGCCGCGGCCTTGGCGGATGCGTTGGCGCGCCAGATCCAACGAGGCGGCAAAATTTGTCGCATCTCGGGGAACGACCTTGGCACGACCGGCGTCCAAGGCCCAGTTGCGCAGCGAATCGCACAATCCTTGGGTGAAGATGCGCGGTTCGGTCCATGCGGCCAACGGCAAAGCGAGTTCACGCGGCACTTGCAGATCGCGAGGAAGCCAGGCCAGCAAGTGGTCGTTGCCATCGGC
>JBDKGS010000183.1:0-9115 GCA_039798065.1 Fibrobacterota bacterium
GAAGCCATGGTCCCGCTGGGCATGGCCGAGGCCATCGTGGATATCACCGAAACCGGCAACAGCCTGCGCGACAACGGATTGCGTATCATGTCCGAGATCGGATCGTACCAGACTGTTCTTGTCACCCGGCCCGAACG
This sequence comes from Fibrobacterota bacterium, assembly GCA_039798065.1. GTDB lineage: Bacteria > Fibrobacterota > Fibrobacteria > UBA5070 > UBA5070 > UBA5070. The sequence continues at coordinate 138 of JBDKGS010000183.1, forward strand.
CAAGGACGACGTCGAGATCAAGCAGTTGGTGCGCCGCATCCAGGGAGCCATGATCGCCCAGACCTACCGCCTGGTGGAATACAACATTCCCCGCGCCCGTCTGGCCGAGGCGGAAAAGATCACCCCCGGATTCCAAAGCCCCACCGTCACCGCCCTGGAAGACAATTCCTGGTGCGCGGTGCGCGCGTTGGTGCCGCAGAAGCAGTTGGGAAAGGTGATGGACGAATTGGAGGCCCTGGGCGCCACCGCCATCATCCAGTTCGGCATCGAGAATTGCCGGCTCTGATCACAATCGCCGCGGAAGAGATCCATGCATAAATCATTTCCACCGGCGAGCCGATGGGTCCGATTCGTCGGGCGCCTGCGTGCGATCTCCTTCTTCGGGCTGTTGAGTCTCTCGATCCTGCTGTGCAGTTTCTGGATCATCCCCATCGCGATCTACTTCAAGAAGGCTTGGCTGATCCGGTGGATGAACCGCACCTACCTGGGGGTTGCGCATCCGCTCTTCGGCATCAAGTTCGATGTGCAGGGCAAGGAGAATTTTTCCGACCGCACCACGGTGATGGTCTCCAACCACCAAAGTTGGCTCGACATCACCACGATCATGCTCGAAGTGCGCTATCCCGCCTTCCTGGCCAAGAAGGAAATCGAGAGCTGGCCGTTCTTCGGTCCGGCGATGAAACTGGTCGATTGCGTGTTCGTGGATCGCAACGATCGGCGCTCGCGACAAAAAGTTGCATTGGACATCCGCGAAAAATTGGCCCGGGGCGTCGACTTCTGCATCTTCCCCGAAGGCACGCGCAGCCTCGATGGCAGTCTTGGCGAATTCGCCGGTGGAGCCTTCCGGATCGCCGCAGACGCCGAGGCTTTGGTCACTCCTGTGGTGATTGATAATTCCTGGTGGATGCTGAACAAGAAGGGGATGCGCATGTTCCCCGGAACGATTCGCGTGCGCGTGTTGCCTCCCATCGACACGTCGCTTCCCGAGAACCGCGACTACAAGGAACTGGTGGTGCGGGTGCACGGGCAGATGCAGGCTGCGCTAGCGGCGATGCGGGGGCCTTCGGCCTAGGCTGCGCTGAGCTTTCTTCAAGCTGGCGCTTGGGCTTTTTTGCAGACTGCGTCTGCGAGCCGATTCACGGGGCCGCTCCCCGCTGCCCCGTGACCCCATCGGGCCAACGGGCCGCAGTGCGGCGGCCCTTTGGATTCCCGCGCACCAATGGGGACGAGTGCTCGCGCTTTCGCGCGATTAAACTCTTTCCCCCTGGACCCCCTCCAGCGCTGGGTTGCGGTGGCAGTGGTCGGAGGTTGGCAGTTGCAAGCGAGGTGCGGAAGGGGGGACTTGCGCAGACGGATTCTGACATGCGGACGTGGTTGCCTTCGCGATTCCCGGTCTTCGGCGCGTCCGCCTGCTTGACTGCGTCAAGACGGCGGAGATGTGGGCGCTTCGCTCAGGTTGGAAGGATGCATCGCTGCCCTTGCACTTCTCGCTTTCCTCGCGGGAGAAGCAACCCCTGGCGCGACGGCGAAGCCGGATGCGCGCATCGGCACCGGACAAAAATCGGCAAATCGGCAATCCGTGAGCGCCGTCGGGGGATCCCCACAGGGGGACGCGTTTCATGGAGGGCCGCCACCCGTGCCATTCGCCGCCCTTCGACTCCGCTCAGGGAACGGCTAAGGGATTCAATCAACAGCTGGCGGCCCTGGGCCAGGTTTCGACATCGCTCACGGATCGCATATTGTGAGCCTCACTAATTATTTGAGGCACCAAAAGGGGCCGGTCCCTGAGCGGAGTCGAAGGGCGGCCCCTGTGAATCGAAAGCCGCGACGCGAGTCGAAAAAATCGCCCAGACGCAGTTTGGAGAAACAAAAGGCCGAGGCGCAGCCTCTTAGGCCTCAGCGGCGTGCAACCTCATCCACCGCTGTGCGGCAACGTCAGAGGCGAAAGCCTGCTCCTTGCGGGACGCATCCAACTTCCACTGCGCGTGCCGCCGCTCCTTCAGCTTCTCCAGCACCTGCACCGCGCGTCGCGCCTCGATGAGCGCAATGCGCGCTTTTTCCACCTCGGCGGCGGCCTCGGCGATGACCAGTTTCTGTCGGGCGATGTTCAGATTCTGTCCTTGGCTCCACTCCAGGAACAGCGCTTGTCCCTGCGCCCAGATTTCGCCGGATCTAGCCGCTTTCTGCGCGTCAATTTCCGTCGAGAGGTCGTTCTGCAGGGCCTGGAGCGCGTCGCGTTCGCGTTGTTCGGCGGCCACGGCTAGGCCCAGCAGTTTCTTCGCGGTGTCCTCGTCGCGCAGGCGCAGGCGCAGGACCGGATCCAGGCGGAACGCGAATTTCATTTACGGGCGCCTGGAACCGGGACTTTGGCGAGTTGGCCCATCTTGACGATTTCCGTCCGGCTGTCGGGGAAGGGCGTGGTCTCGTTGCGGTCCTGGCGCAGGAAGGGCTGCCATTTTTCGCGCAGCTTGATGGCCAGGTCCACTCTAGGATCGGAGCCCTTCTGGTAGGCGCCGAGCGTGATCAGGTCTTCGTTCTCGCGATAGATGGCCATGAGGGCCAGCAGTTCGCGCGAGGATTTGCGGTGGTCGTCGTCGATCACGTCGCCCATGCAACGCGAGATGGACTTGAGCACGTCGATGGCGGGGAAGTGGTTCTTGTTGGCGAGGTCGCGCGAGAGGACCACGTGTCCGTCGAGAATGGAACGGATGGCGTCGGCCACGGGTTCTTCCAGGTCGTCGCCGTCGACAAGCACGGTGTACAAGCCGGTGATGGAGCCTTTGTCCGAAGTCCCGGCGCGTTCGAAGACTTGGGGCAACAAGGCGAAAACCGACGGGGTGTAGCCTTTGGTGGCCGGGGGTTCGCCGATGGCCAGGCCAATTTCGCGTTGGGCCATGGCAAGGCGGGTTGAGCTGTCCATCATCAACAGGACATCCTTGCCTTCGTCGCGGAAACTTTCGGCGATGGCGGTGGCGGTGAAGGCTGCCTTCACGCGAGCAACTGCGGGTTGGTCGGAGGTGGCGCATACCACAACGCTTCGCTTCATGCCTTCTTCGCCCAGGTCGCGTTCCAAAAATTCGCGCACTTCGCGTCCGCGTTCGCCAATCAAACAGATCACGTTGACTTCGGCTTCGCAGCGCTTGGCGAGCATTCCCAGCAGCACCGATTTTCCTACGCCCGATCCCGCGAAAATTCCCAAGCGTTGGCCGCGTGCCAGGGTGAGAAAACCATCCAAGGCGCGCACTCCGGTACCCATGGGTTTGGAAATGCGTGTGCGGGTGAGGGGGTGCGGGGCAGTTCCTGTCACTGGTCGTTTGTGGCCGCCCACCGGGCCTTTGCCGTCCAACGGATTGCCAAGGCCGTCCAAAATCCGTCCAATCAAAGACGGTCCACAAGGTGTCATGAGTGGCTTGCCGGTGGCGACCACTTCCAGGCCGGGTCGAATTCCTTCCATTCCCCCCAAAGGCATCAGAAGAGTCGTTCCCTCGCGAAAGCCCACGACTTCGGCCATCCCGAACAGCGCGTCTCCGGCGGCCAGCGCGCACAGTTCGCCGATTCCCGCCGCGGGTCCCGACGATTCCACCAGCAGGCCCACCACGCGGGTGATGCGTCCGCGCACCTCCACGGGGTCGCAGTCGCAAATTGTCTTAAGCCAGATTCCGGTGCGGTCAGGCGGGAAGGCGACCACTGGGGCGTTCCTCTTCCAGGGCCTGGGCCAAGGCTCGTTCGACATTTTCTGTCAGGCGGGGGATCCGCGCATCGATGGTGCCGGTGTCGGTCTCGATCACGATGCCGCCGCGCCCAACGCTTTCGTCGGGCTCCAGTGCGACCTTGCGCACTCCGCCCCGTCCGCCCCAAAGCTCCTTCTCATGTTCAAGGGTCGTGAGGTCCTTCGGATGGCAGCGCACCATCACGCGCGCTTCCGATCCCAGCTTGCGCAGAGCCATGCGGGCCACGTGCATGGCCGCTTCGCCTGGAGCCTCGCAAGCCTGGCCCACGATGCGCCGCGAAATGGCCATGGCCAGCTCCATGATGCGGCTTTCCCAATCCAGGAAGACCTGGTCCAAGGCTCGTTCCACCGCTTCCAGGCGCGAGCGGACCGAGCCTTCGATTTCGCCCAGCTTGCGGTCGGCTTGGGCTTGCGCGATCGCGCGCCCCGACGTTTCGCCCGCCGATGTTCCGTCGCGCAAACCCTGCTGGTACGCCTCGTCGCGGCTGACGGACAATTGTTGTTCGAAGGCTTTTTTCTGCCGAGAGTTCTCTGCTTCGAGCGAGGCAAGGCGTTTTTCCAGTTCCTGGATCTTGGCCTGTTGGGGATTGCCGCCTCGCGAACTGGGCAAAGCCACCAGATCGAAACCGCTGCCGCCCATGTCGTCGAAGGACATGGCCTTGGCGGTGGACGCGCCACCACGGACAATTCCTGACAAGTGCGAGGGGCGTTCGACGGGTTCCATGGACTAGACCACGATCTCGTCGCCGCCGCCGCGACCCGAAATGACGACTTCGCCGGCGTCTTCCAAGCGGCGCACGCTGTCCACGATCTTTTGTTGCGCTTCTTCTACGTCGCGCAGCTTGACCGGTCCCATGAACTGGATTTCTTCCGAGATCATTTCCGCGGCGCGCTTGGACATGTTGCGCAGGAACTTGTCGCGGGTTTCCGGAGACGCGCTCTTGAGCGCCAGCGCCAGCACCTTGGAATCCACTTCCTTGAGCACGCGCTGCATGGAACGGTCGTCGAGCATGACGATGTCGTCGAACACGAACATGAGGTTTTTGATCTCGGTGGCCAGTTCCGGATTTTCGCGCTCCAGATGTCCCATGACATTTTTTTCCGTGGAACGATCGGCCATGTTGAGAAGTTCGGCAAGGCTCTTGACGCCGCCCACTTCCGACGTATCGCCACCCACCAGATCCTTCATCTCGGATGCCAGAACCTGTTCGATGTTTTCGAGCACGTCGGGGGTGATCGATTCCATGGTCGCGATGCGTTGCGAAACGTCGAACTGCAGGTCTTGCGGAAGGGCGCCCAACAGGCGCGCGGCCATGGCCTTGTCCATGTGGGCGAGGATGAGCGCGATGGTCTGCGGGTGTTCTTTCTGGATGAAGTTCACCAGCTGGTTGGCGTCGATATCCGACAACATGTGGAATCCGGTGGTCCGGATCGCCTTGGTGATCTTGGCCAAGATCTCCTGCGCTCGCGCGGGGCCGTAGGTCGCTTCAAGCAGGTCCTTTGCGAAGTCGATGCCGCCTTGGGAAACGTACTGCTGCGCGAGTCCCATGGTGTGGAACTCCTGCAAGGCGGCCTCGCGCATTTCGGGAGTCACGCCTTCCAGACGCGCGATCTCCTTGGTGAGCATTTCCACTTCGGCTTCGCCCAGACCCTTGAGGATTTCCGCCGAGGCTTCTCGGCCCAGCGCCACCATGACGATGGCCGCCTTCTTGGGGCCGGGGATGTCGAAAGCCGCGCTTGCGCCTCCGGCGCCGCCTTTTCCGGACTTCTCCGCTTCCTTGTAGAACTGCTTTTGGGCCATCGGTCAGTACCCCTTCTTCGGGGGGGCGCTCGAAGAATTCGATCCCTCCTGGAGCCAGCTGCGGACGAGTTTCGCGAAGCCTCCGGGTTCGGCCTTGGTCATCGTTTCCAGCTTGGAAAGCAGATCGTTGACGCGCACGGCCTCCACGTACACCTGCTCCTCCTGCTCCTCGTCGGACAATTCCTGCGGGATCACTTCCGCGTAGGCGGGCTGCGGCGGCGTCATGGTTTCCTGCAGCAGTTTCACCAGAGAGCGCAACAGAAGCAGGCCCGCGATCACGACCAGCCCGATGATCCCCCAGCGGATCCAATCGCCGTAGGGTTGCTGCCGGTTGTTCATCTCCTCCAGCGCGGTCGCCACGATGGGGTTCTCGAACTTGACGCAGGTGACGAAGACGTTGTCGGAGCCGGGTTGGGCACCCACGGCGTTGCGGACAAGTTCTGTCAGTTGCGAAACTTCGTCGGTGGTGCGCGAGGTCCAATCCTGTCTGGTCGCGCCCTTCTTCTTGTCCTTGCCCGTGTCGGGTACCGATTCCCAGCGGCCATCCACTGCCACGCTTACTGTCACGCGTTTGCGCATGGATCCGGGGGCGCTCACCGATTTCACCACGGTGCGGTCGATCTCGAAATTGGCCGTGCGCGATTCGCGGGAAACGTTTCCTTCGGCGGGTGAGTTCTCCTTGGTCTCTTCTTCGGTCTGCTCGGAGCGAACCACCTTGGATTGGGGGTTGAAGCTTTCTGCGGTCTTCTCGGTCTGGTCGAAATCGATGTCCGCAGAAACCTGCACGCGGTGGTTTCCTGCACCCACGACGCCATCGAGGATCTCCGAAACCTTGTTCTGCAGCTGGACTTCCACCTGGGCGCGGATCTCGTTGTTGGCTTCCGAAATCGCGGATGGGCCTTCGCCGCCGCCGCGGTTCAGGACGCGGCCGTCGCTGTCGAGAATCGTCACGTTGGAGGGCTTCAGGCCTTCCACGGAACTCGCGATCAGCTGGGCGATCCCCTTCACCGACTTGCGATCCAATTCCTGTCCGGCCTTCATCTTGATCACCACCGAGGCCGTGGGGGGCTGGTCCTTTTCGGTGAACAACGAAGGCTTGGGGATGGAGATGAGCACGCGGGCGTTTTCCACCTGTCCCAATCCGCTGATGGTCCGGGCGATCTCGCCTTCCAGCGCGCGGCGGTAGTTGATGTTTTGGACAAAATCCGTCAGGCCAAGCTGGGTCTTGTCGAAGATTTCCCAACCCACGAAACCCGAACGCGGCATTCCCTGAGCGGCCAGCGCAAGGCGCTGCTCGTCGAGCTTGTCCTTCTTCACCAGGATGTCGCGGCCGTTGTTCTCCAGCTTGTAGTCGACCTTGTTGGTCTTGAGGCCTTCCACGATCTGGGATGCTTCGGGAGCGTCCAGATTCCGGAACAACGTGCCGTATCCGGATTTCTCGTCGGAGCTGGCCATGGTCTTGGCCACGCTGGGGAAGACCACCAGGCTCACGAGCCCCAGGAAGGCGAGCGCGGCCGAAGCGCCCAGCACGATCTTCTGGCCCTTCTCGAGCTTGCTCCAAGCCTCGGAAAGTCGTGCCAGAAATTGACGGAAGTATTCCAGCATTGTCTAGCTACACCTGCATGCGCATGAGTTCCTGATAGGCGTCGAGGGTCTTGGTCCGGATCTCGAGCATCAGGTTGAAACTTGTCTTGGCCTCCGAGACGGCGGCCATGACCTGGTGGACGTCCTTGATCTCGCCGGAGACGAACTTCTCGATCGAGGCGTCGGCCTCGTTCTGCATCGAGTTGACATCGCCGAGGAATCCCTTGAGCGTGTCTTCGAACGACGGGACGCGCCCGTCGTGCACCTGGATGTTGTTCGGAACCGGCGCCGGGGCGCCGACCGGAGCGAGGCCTGGATTGATCTTCTGGATGGGGTCCATGGTTGGTGCTCCTTTCGTGCGGTTAGGCGATGAAATCGACGAAGCGGCCCTTGACCGGGCCCTTCGCGCTCTGCGACGCCAGTAGAGGATCCACTGGCCGGGGGTTGGTTGTCAAGGAATGATTGGAATTGTTGACAGATGTTGTCCGGAGCGGCTCCATCCTCTGGGCGGCGGCTGCCTGGATTCGAAAGAAATTGTCATAGGGGTTGGCAGCCGCGGAAACGTTCATGCTCAGATCTCCAGGGCTTTGGTGAGCATGGCCTTGGCCGATCCCATGGCGGTGGTGTTGGCCTCGTAGGCGCGCGTGGTCGAGATCAGATCCACCATTTCCTGCACCACGTTGATGTTGGGGTAGGCCACGTAGCCTTCCGTGTTCGCATCGGGATGGGCGGGGTCGTACACCAGTCGGGGAGGCGTTTCGTCCTCCGCGATGCGGTCGACCGTGACGCCGGTTCCGATCTTGTCCTTCCTCACTTGGAATAGATCGGAAGGAATGGGCATGTGGCGGTTGCTGGTGGTCCATCCCACCATCGACGGATCGGCCATCACCAGGCGCGGATTGACTTCGACAGGATCTGCCCGCAGTACCGCGGTCTGGCGCTTGTAGGGGCCGCCGCCGTCGGGAGTTCGCGTGGTTTCCGCATTGGCGATGTTCGAGGCGATCAGGTTCTGCTTCAGGCGCATCGCTCGCAGGCCGCTTGCCGAGATGTTCAGTCCGGTGAAGAGTTGGACCATCGACATGGTTATGCGCTCCTGCCGGCGATTGCCGAGCGGATGACGCTGGAACGCTCGGTGAGGAATTTGACGCCGGCATTGAACAGAATCTGGTTTTCGGCCAGTTTGGCCATTTCCATGTCGATATCGACGTTGTTGATCTGGCCGGGCAAGGTGGGGTCTTTGGGGCGGTAGGCTTGTGGTTGGAGCTTGTCCAGAGTGGGGCGGCCGATGGGCATGTGGCCCGCGTCTGTCTGGGCTCCCAGAAGTTGGCGCGGATTCAAGGCCTTTTTCAGCTCATCCTCGAACGACACCTCGATGCGCTGGTATCCAGGGGTGTTCACGTTGGCGATGTTGTTGGCGATCGCCTTCTGCCGCATGGTCGATGCATCCAGCGAGAGCCGGACCGCAGGGGCCGCAGTATGTCTGGAAATGGCTTTTGAGAAGATCACGTCGCATGGTTGAGCAAGGCCTGGGCCAAACCCCGGGAGTTGGAGCGGGTGATGGATGATGTTCCCTGTCAGCGTGGCAGAATCTGCCGATCGCCGATTATGCAGGGCAGAAACTGCCGATGGTGCTTCGGAGGGTGGGGTCGAAGAGTCCGAAAGGAGTGGACGGAGGTTGGATGCACCCAGTAACATGAAAGGGAGAAATTGCTCGGGAATCATTTTTAGTCGGAACACCCTTTCTACCGTTGTAGGCATCTTCATGCGCGTTCTACTTCTGACCAACGAATATCCTCCCCACATCTACGGCGGAGCCGGAGTCCACATCCAGCATCTCAGCCGGGAATTGTCGCGGCTGTGCGA
>JBDKGS010000184.1:0-9106 GCA_039798065.1 Fibrobacterota bacterium
ATGCTGTACTGCTTCCAGTAGTCGTCCCAGCTCATCATGGCAGGAATCCTTGGTTCGTTTTTGCGTTCATGTTGGAGCCTGCAGCGCCAGACAATTCCCGACATGCGCCAGGAATTGTCATGGTGGGGGTACTGCCGTTTACAGGTACTTCACGCCCACACAGCGGCGGACCGCTTCGAGGATGGGCATGTGGATGGCTCGGGCCTTCTCGGCGCCCATGGCCATGATCTTCTTCAAACCGTCCAGATCGGCCGCGATCTCGTCGCGACGCGCACGGTACGGGGCGAAGTGGTCCAGATAGGCCTGAACCAGTTCCTTCTTGGCGTGCCCCCAACCGTAACCTCCCGCACGGAGCTTGCGATCCATCTCGGCGACCGCATCGACCGACGCCACCTGCTTGTACCAGGCGAAGACAGGATTCGACTCCGGATCCTTGGGGTCTTCCAGCGGCGTGCTGTCGGTGGCGATCGACATGATCTTCTTCTTGACCTCGGCAGGGTCGGCGAAAATGCCCAGGGTGTTGCCATAGGACTTTGACATTTTCTGTCCATCCAACCCCTGGATGGTGGCGTTGTCGGCGCCGATCTCGGGATCGGGCATCACCAGGATGTCGCCGTGGCGGTGGTTGAAGGCCCCAACCAGGTCGCGCGCCACTTCCACGTGCTGTTTCTGGTCCTTGCCCACCGGTACCTTGTTCACGCCGTACCCGACAATATCCGCCGCCATCAGCACCGGATAGGTGAACAGGCCCGCGTTGGGGCTTTTGCCGTGCGCGATCGCGTCCTTGTAGGCGTGGCACCGTTCCAGCAAACCCACGGGCGTGTAGTTGGACAGGTACCACGAAAATTCCGCGACTTCGGGTACATCGCTTTGCATCCAGAAGACGCTCTTGTTGGGATCCATCCCCAGCGCCAGGATGTCGATGGCCATTTGGCGCGTCCAAGCGGCCATTTGCTCGCCGTCCACCAGCCCGGTGAGACTGTGGAGGTTGGCGATGAAGCAGAGCAGCTCGCCGCGGGATTGGCTTTCCACCATGGGCTTGAGCATGCCGAGGTAGTTGCCGAAGTGAATTTCGCCCGAAGGCTTGATACCAGACAGAATTCTCATGGGAATTCGGAAAGGTACGTGCTGATTGGTGCTGTGGGGGTGACACCGATGCGCTTGAAAGGTTACCCTTAGGGAGAGAGAGTTCCCACCCGGTGCCATCGCGCCCGAAGGAGAGGTTACGCCCATGAAGGCAAAGGTCATCGTCGCCGCCCTGATTCTGTCCAGCTTGTGGGCCTGCAACAAGGAAGAAGAAGCCGCGCCTCCTCCGCCCCCGCCGGCCAAGCCCAAGGAATTCGCCGCGCCTTCCGATGGCCTTTTGCAGCCCGAAAAAGCCGCGCGCTGGCGCCAGGCCGACTCGCTGGTGCGGGTTCTGGACAGCGTGTTCATGGATTCGTTGCGCGCCCACCCCGACCGCATGCCCCAGTTGAGCGCCCAGCAGGACGCCGCCCGCGACATCGCCGCCCGCAAGGCCGGCCTGTTGGGTTGGAAGGAATACCTCTGGATCTTGCAGGACGCCCCGAAGAACCCGGCCAACGCCGCCGCCTTCCAGGCCGCAGGTCTCTCGATGGCAAATCCTGTCTCGGAGAAGAAATCCGGCAAGGAACCAACCGGCAAGAAGGAACGCGGCGACCGCATGGCGCATTAGAGGCCGCTGGCAAAAACTGACGATTCGAGCCCGCTTCGCCGAAAAGGTGGGGCGGGCTTTTTTGTGGACGGGCGGCTCCTCCACTTTAGATAATGGCGTAAAATTGAAACTGACGCTTTAAATATTACGCCGCTTTAGAAGCTTCTAGTTTAGATTTTACGTCATGATTCAACGGCAATCATCGAACGAACTGGGGCGACTCTCGTCCAGCTCACGCGGGAGACTCGCGGTTGTATCGGGCGCTCGGCAAGTGGGAAAGACCACCTTGGTGCGCCAGACCAGGCCCGATTGGACCTATCTGGACTTGGACGACCCGGTCACTCGACCGCTCTTGGCGAACCTGACCGCACAGGATTGGTTGTCGCGCTACCGCAAAGTGATCGTCGACGAGGTCCAAAAGCTCCCGAGCTTGTTCGAGACCTTCAAGGCCTGCCACGATCGCGATCCCGAATTTCGAGCCATCCTGCTGGGCTCCAGCCAACTGCTGGTCCTGAAAGGGGTGCGCGAAAGCCTGGCGGGCCGCGCCGCCATGCTGGAGCTGTTTCCGCTCATGCTGTCGGAAATCGTCGCGCATCGCGCATCGCGCGAACCCGACGGGAAGATTGGACAACTTCTGTCAGCATCGGATCCGGCTGGACTGGTGGAATCCTGGACGGATCCATTGCGCAGGCTGGACCCGATCGCCGCGATCGAGGGCGCTGCCTGGGAAAGGATGAAAATCGAGGGCGGCATGCCTGTTCTATGGGCCAACGCCGATTGGACAGAATCCGACAAACGGCATTGGCGAGAAGACTACGTGCGCACCTACCTGCAGAAAGACCTGGCCGATGTCGCTCGTCTGGAGCACCTGGAGCCGTTCGTGCGCCTTCTGCGAATGGCGTGCCTGCGGACAGCCCAAACCGCCAACTGGAGCGATCTGGCCCACGAAGCGGGCGTATCGTCGCCATCGGCCAAGACCTGGATGTCGCATCTGGAAGCGGGCTACCACGCGGTGTTGTTGCAGCCATGGTTTCGCAACCGCGAAAAGCGGTTGGTGAAATCGCCAAAGGTCCACATCCTGGACGCAGGCGTGCGTCGCGCCGTGCTGCGCAAATCCGGCGAGGTGGACGGAGCCGAGTTCGAAACGGCTGTGGTGGGCGAATTCTGGAAGGCCATCAAGACCCAGCGCCTGCCGGTGGATCCGTACCATCTGCGGACGGTGGACGGAAAAGAGATCGATCTGCTGCTGGAGCGCGACGACGGGTACATCGCGATCGAGTGCAAATCAGGCGCGCATGTGACAGGTTCCGACGCGCGCCACTTCGCAGGTCTTGAGAAAATCCTCGACAAACCCGTGTTGTTGGCGCTGGTGATCAGCGAGGATGCCGATTTCCGTCGGCTCGACGTGGACGGTCCGGTGTGGGCGGTGCCGGCGAGCGCGATCCTTTCCTGAACGAGCGCCGCCAAGGTTTGCACATTACCCTAACTATGACCGCCCACGCCGACCTTCTCAAGCACCTCCGGGAATCCGACCACCTCCTGTCCGCCGCGCGCTTGCTGCAGTGGGATCAGGAGACGTACATGCCTTCGGGCGGCGAAGCCGCGCGCGCCGAGGTGTTGTCGACCTTGGCGAAGTTCGCGCACGAACGCGCCACCTCCAAGGAACTGGCCGACCTCGCCGCCGCAGCTAAGGCTTCCGCGAGCACGCCTGACGAAATCCGTCAGTCAGAACTTGTCGACCGCGAACTGGAGCGCGCCCGCAAGATCCCTTCGCGCCTGGTCGAAGAAACCACCCGCGCCACGAGCCTCGCCCAGCAGACATGGGCGCGCGCCAAGAAGGAGCGCGACTTCAAGTCGTTCCAGCCACACCTGGAAGCGGTGGTGAAGCTCAAGCGCGAAGAGGGAGCATTGCTGGCCCCGGCCGGCGGCACCGCCTACGACGGACTTCTCTCCGACTACGAGCGCGGCATGGACACCGCCGACTGGACCCGCCTGTTCGACGAGCTGGAAGCCGAGCTCCCCGCCATGGTGTCGGAAATCGTCGAGCGACAGAAATCGACCAACGCGCGACTGGACACTGTGGCGGGCCTGAAGGGTCCGTTCCCGAAGGACGCCCAGATGGAGGTCTGCAGGACATTGGCATCGGCGCTGGGCTACGATTTCGAGCGCGGCCGGTTGGATCTTTCGGCCCATCCGTTTTCGGAAACGGTGCACGCGGGCGACAGCCGCATCACCACGCGCATCGACGAATCGGAACTGACAGGATCCGTCTACAGCACTTTGCACGAGACCGGCCACGCCCTCTACGAACAAGGCCTTTCCGAAGAATTGTCCGGCACACCGCTGGGCATGTACTGCTCGATGTCGGTCCACGAGAGCCAATCGCGCCTGTGGGAGAACCTGGTGGGCCGCTCCGACGCGTTCTGGCAGGAGCAGTGGCCCGGTGTCCGCGAAGCCCTCCCGGCCTTCGCCAGCGTGAGTCTGGAAGACTGGCTGGCGCATTCGCGGCGCGTGGCGCGCACGTTCGTACGGACGGAATCAGACGAAGCCACCTATAACCTCCACGTGCTGGTCAGATTCCGTCTGGAAAAGGCGCTGATCCTGGGCGATCTGCAGGTGGCGGATCTGCCTGGCGCGTGGAACGAAGCCTACAGCAAGATGCTGGGCATCACGCCGCCGCATGTCGCCCTGGGCTGCATGCAGGATGTGCACTGGAGCGCAGGATTGTTCGGGTACTTCCCCACCTACACGCTGGGCAACCTGCTGTCGGCGCAGCTGTACCAGGCCGCGGGCAAGGCCGGCGCAACCGCCGATCGCAAGACGCTTCTGGCCTGGCTGCGACAGAACATCCACGCCAAGGCCCGCCGATTCGAGACCCCCGACCTGATCGAGCAGGCTACCGGCGAAAAGCCCACGGCCAAGTACTTCCTGGCGCATCTGCGCGCACGGTACTTGGGCTGATCGGGATTGTACACTTGACACAGATGAACGATCCGATCCTGGAATCTGCGGTGACCCTGTTGCGGGATGCATTTCCCGGAATGCATGGAGTCTACCTGTTCGGCTCCCGATCCGACGGCACGGCCGGCAACGGGAGCGATTGGGATTTTGGGTTGCTCGGGACAAATTCCGACAAACTCTCGTTGCTTGCCGCCGCCGCGAAATTGGCATCCCATCTCGAAGCCGAAGTCGATCTGGTCGACTTGGACAAGGCTTCCACCGCTTTGCGCTTCGAGGTCCTGCGAAAAGGCAAGGTCGTCGCCTCCTTCGATCGCTCTCGCATCGAACGCTTCGAGATGGAAACCCTCACCGCCTACCAGAATCTGAACGAATCGCGCAAACACATCCTTCGCGATTTTGGAATGGCCGCATGAGCTCGGGCATCGACGAGGTTGTCCTGCAAAAATCGACGAGCATTCGGCGCTGCGTCCATCGAGCAAGGGAGGAGCGGGCCGCCGCAGGGGCGAACTTCCGAGCCGACTTCACGCATCAGGACGCCGCCCTGTTGAACATCTTTCGCGCTTGCGAAACATCCATCGATCTTGCCAATCATCTGGTAAGAATCCACCGCCTTGGCGCCCCTGCCTGGTCCGCACAAGCATTCGAGCTTCTGGCCAACGCAGGAATCATTCCAGCCCAGTTGTCCCTCAAGATGGTGCGCATGGTTGGATTCAGAAATCTCGCCATTCATGAATACGATCGCCTCGACCTTGATTTGATCGAGAGCCTGTTCAATGAGCCACTCGACGACCTTTTGGCTTTCGCCGATTCGGCATTTCCCGCCAACTAGAGGTTCGTCGCGACAAGTGCCAGACCCCAACAAAAAGGCCGCTCCGCACGATGCGGAACGGCCTTCGTCTTTATGACAGATTCCGACTCCTCCCCGCGTTGCGGGAAGGAGGCCGGATGCAAGGATCGGGTCCTTAGGGGACCTTCACCAGGATGCTGGTCCAATCGGCCTGGGTGGGTGCCATGAACAGATTGCCGTTCTGGTCGCGGAAAGCGGCAAGGCCGACGCCGATCTTGGTGTCGATGGCCGATGCGTTCTTGGCCGGCAGCACGCCGATGGCCAGCTCGGCCACGGATGCGCTCTTCCAGGTCCATACGATGGACAGGGCGTCGCGTTCGACCTTGGTGCCGTTCTGGTTCTCGTAGGTCAGTTCGGGACGCTGGAGGGTATCCATGGTTTCGGAGAACGTGAACGTCACCTTGCCAAAATTTGCCGTGTCCTTCGTGCTCTCCAAATTGTCGGCGGTGGCGGAATCCGGCGCGAGTTCGCCCGGGTCGGCGAGCAGCTTGGGACGGATGGCATCGGTGAGCGTCAGGAGCGGAGCGCCCGAGAACGGAGCCGATCCCTTCGAATTGAAGGCCACCACGGCGAAGGAAACGGTGTCGCCCTTGTCGAAGAAGTCCGTGACATCCTGCACGAGAACCGTGTCGTTGACGGAATTCGTCTTGGCAAGCCACAGATAGGCGTTGTTTCCTTTGGCCTTCTTGTAGAGATCGTACCCTTCGGCGCCTTGGGCGCGTGTCCATTTGAAGGTCACCGAGGCGGTGCCGCTGTTGACTTGGTTCGTGTCCTTGCCGAACACGGAAGCCTTGGCGGAAAGCGATCCGGCCTGCTTGGGAAGCGAACTCACCGAGGTGGCCACGAATGCCAGTTCTTCCGAGAGCTCGACGCCCAGCGCCGACTTCAGATTCAACACCAGGTCGTTGGTTCCCGAGATCCATTTGCCGGCGAAGGGTCGGATGGACAATTTCCGTCCACCATCCGACCAGACCGGAACGATTCCCACGTCGGTCCCGCCGTTGGCGACCGCGATGTCGCCCTTCTGGAGGACGGTGGTGTCGACGGGAAGGGAGAAGGTGAGCTTCAGGGTGTCGGCTTCGGTGACGGCATCGAGGTTGTCGGCCAGGAGCGCGAAGGCTTCGATGTTGGGGGTCAGCTTGAACACCGGGAGGTAGCGGGCTTCGCCGAGCTTCAAGGCGCCGATGTTGCGGGTTTCGGCCGAGGCGTAGACGTTCGCGTCGATCGCTTTGGAACGGACCTGGACGGTCATGTCGACATCCTCGGGAAGGCTGTCGACCTTGTAGACGCCCGAGCTGTCGGCGACGATGGTCTTGTGTCCCGAAACCCAGTTTTCGCCGCCGGTGGACTTGAAGTACAGGTCGAGCGTGGCCGCGATCAGAGGGATGCTGTTGCCGAACTTGTCCTGGAAATAGACCTTGCCGGAAATTGTCGCACCCAGGCGAGGCAACGACATGTCGAACGACAGATCCTGAAGCCGGGGCACGTCGCTGGCGCCGTCGACCAGGTCGGCCGTGGTGAACTTGCCCGCGTAACCGGGCTTCTCGATCTTCAGGATGCGCTTGCCGGGAAGCAGACCCTTGAACATGGCGTAACCGCTCGAATCCGTGTTCAGGACACGGACGGAGTCGGCGCCCAGCAGCGAAACCTGGGCGTTGGCGATGGCCTCGCCCGTCACCTGGTCGCGCAACAGCACGAAGACGCTGCCTTTGGCCTTGGTATCGGCGAACGACTGGTCGACGGTGCTGGTGCTCGTCGTGTTCATGCTGTTGTCGTCGCAGCCGAAGAAGAGGGCGGCCAGTGCGAGCGCGCAGGCCGGAGTCGAGATGCGTCGGGTCATTTGTGGTCCTGATGAAGGGTGGAATCCGTGGCGGAGCACACCCAATTTATGTCAACCGCCCGGTTCGCACCGGGACTTTCACCAGATCGCCGTTGAACATCGATCCAGGCAACGCTCTGCCGCGCCGCGGGATCGCACTCCCCGACAGAATCCGGTCAAATGTTCGGGGAGAACCTCAGTTCGCCGCCGTGTCGGCCTTCGCGATCGCCAGGTACTTGTCCGGATCGTTCCCGAATTCCTTCGGGCAACCGGCGCAGCAGAGCTCCACGAGCTCGCCCTTGTAGATGACGGAAATCGGCTTGCCCATGGCACCCAGCTTCTCGCCATCGGTGGGACAGTGCTTGTTGCCCACCCGATGCGCCTTCGCGATCTGCTCGGGCGAAGGATCGAGGAACAATTCGGACGCCGCCGAGTCCGTGGCGGAATCCGACATGGCCGCGGCGGAATCGCCCTGGCCCGCGGGGCAGCATTTGGCGCCTTCCTTCTTGCAGGCGGCAAGCAGGCCCACCAGGGCAGCAGCAACAAAAAACGTCATCTTCATGTTGTTCTCCTTGGCGCGTCTCAGCGCGATTTCGATTCCAACCAGGCCTTGGTGAAAATATCGGGATCGACCTTGCCCACCTTCACTTCGGAAAGGTCGACCATCGACCGGTTCCCCTTTTCGACCTCGTCGACGAAGACCATGCGGGTGGCCAGCTGGCGGCCGGCGATGGGCTGGTACTTGGTGAAGTAGCTGCTCTGCATGAGCGTGCCGCTCGACGAGAACGACTGTTCCTTGGCCAACAGCAGGTTGTCCTGGCGCACCCAGGTGATCTTCTTGGGGTAGTCCACATCCGATACGATCGCCCGCAATTCCACCCTCCAGCAGGGGATGCCACCCACCGTGTCGGCGCGCAACAATTCCTGTCCTTTGGGGTCCTTGGCGGGTGCGAACATCTCGGTGAGCGGGCGGCTCTCGAAGTCCTGGCCCTTGGCGTCGGATCCACCGATGCTCTCGTCGCGGTTCACGTGCTGGAAGGTGCGCGTGTTGCGCCGGTACATCCAGAAGTGGTCGCCCTGGCGCAGGTAGCCGTTGCCTCGTTCCGATTCGGGTCCGGTCATGGCGATCACGAACGACTTGTCCTTGTCGCGCCGGTAGTACTCCATGGAGATGAGCTTCACGCCCTGCCCCACCCGATTCTGGGTGAGGTTCACCTTCGACTGCACGTCTTCCTTCATGGCTTCGTTGGTTTCGATCGCCTTCAGGATCTGCATTCCGGTGGGAGCGGCGAAGGTGCTGACGGAAAATGTCAACCCCATCGCGAGTGCCGCCATGGTGGCGCGGCGCGTGGTCGGAAAGGTGTTCATTCGTGGTGCCTCAATGCGTTGGCGGGAGAGAGTTTCGCGGCCTGCGCCGAAGGGCCCCATGCCGCGACCACGGCCATGCCGATCACGAGCACGATTTGACCCAACGTGGCCAGCACCCCCGGCACAAAGACCAGGTGGCCGCGGACCAGGAGAATGGAAAGGGGATTGCCTTCGACCGAGAAGGTGAGCCTGGAAAGGGCGAACATCAGGATCGCTGCGAGCGCGGTCCCCGCCAGCGAGGCGAACAGGGCGAGCATCCCCGTCTCGACCAGAAAGAGCCTTCTCACCTGCGACGCCTGCATTCCCAACGACCGCAGCGTCCCGATCTCGCGGGTCCGTTCGCGCACCGTCATGCGCAGCGTATTGACAACTCCTGTCAACACCACCACGAACAGGATCAGGACCGCCACCAGCGTGATCATGTTCAGCGCGGCCGCCA
>JBDKGS010000185.1:0-9058 GCA_039798065.1 Fibrobacterota bacterium
CTCCATGGCTTGTAGTCGCCTTGAACGAGCTTGAATTCCCCCAAGGGAACGCCCAGGTGGTGCGCCCAACCCAGATCCATGCGAAGCCACGAGGCGGGGTCCACCTGCAGGTGCGCGTCGGGGCTCACGCCCACGATCCAGAAGTTCGATGCCGTGCGGGCCTGCGGACCCCAAGCGGCAAGCCATTCGATTTCGGGAAGTTCCACCCCCACCTTGATGCTTGCCGCGTTCCCTAGCGACACTCCTGAAGAGATGCCCAGCAATTCCCAGACAAGCCCCACCGTGGAGAGATTGCCACCGGGGCTGAGCACCACCTGACGGGGAACCAAGGTCAGCCACCAAGGTCGGATCACGAGCTCGCCGTCCTTGGGGATCTTGTTCTTCCAGCGCTTGGGAGCCTTGGCGCGGGCGGTTTCACCCGATACGGCCACGCCGAAATCGAGGTTGAATCCCGGCAGCCATGGGTCGATGTCGGAAATTGGCGTGTCGAAATGATGGAAGGAGGGGCCTCCCGCGATGTCGAGCTTGCCATCGCTGGAGACGCTTTGCGAAACGAGGATCTGGATCGCGCACACGAGGGAATTGACCATGACCGTAAAACTCCATTTCGAATCGGCCGGAAGCTAGCGTTTTCCTTTTCGAGGAGGAGCGGGAGACTTCGCGACGGATTTTGTCGACTTCGTCGCGTCCAACGGCCAGGCCTGGCCGCGGGAGCGGAATCCTTCGCGGGTCGATTTCAGCCATGCCGGGTGCTTGTCCTTGAGGATCTTCTCGATCCGCTTCGCCGGACCGTTTTCGCCGGCGAGCATGTGGATCTGGAACGCCTCCAGCAAGGCGTCGGGGACCGGATCCAGCTGCAGGCACCGATCGATGGCCTCGATGGCCTTGCGGTACTTTCCGAGCCCGCGCAGAACCATGGCGCGCGCGAGCCATGCCAAATGTTGATCCGGATGCTTTTCCACCGCGTCTTCGGTGAATCTTTCGGCCTCTGGGATGTCGCCGCGGGCGGCGGCCGCTTCGGCCTTGAACAGCAAACGGTTGAGTTCTTCCAGCTGCGGGGACGACTCCGCGTTCGGGTCGATGGCCACGGCGACGGATTCCGTCTTGATCCCGGCCTTTGCGGCGAGCTTGGAAAACGACGACCCGGTCACCGAATCCGAGCGATGTCTGCGGGTGTTCTTTTCGGCGATTTCGCGCAGTCGCGACTGGGCGATCTCGGAGGATTTCTCCCAGGTGAAATGCAAGGCGATCTTCCCGCGCGCGGCGGCTCCTTTGCGGGAACGCGCGGCCTTGTCCAGGAACGCCTGACGTAATTTGTCGACCAGGTCGGGGATGGACGGTTCCAGCCACCATGGCTCGGCGACGGTTTCGAACGGTCCCACCTTGCCGCCCGGAACCGGAACCCGTCTGGCCGAGACCCCCCATGATTCGGCGTCGGTGCAGAAATCGTCGGCGGCGCCGCCCCGGGTGACCACGCAGGGCAATCCGCAGGCCATGGCCTCGGCGATGGGCAGTCCGAATCCTTCGCCGCGATACGGATGCACGAGCACGTCGCAGGCCGCGTAGAGTCCGGGCAGTTGGGAAGGCTGCATCTCCGTGTCGATGTATTCGATCTCGGCGCACCTGCCGGATGCCTGCATTTCGCGGATCCAATCGGCGCCGGTCTGTCCCTTGTAGAAGCTCTTTCCGCCGATGTCCTTGACCACCAGACAGACGTCGTCGTCGGGGCCGAACGCCTCCTTCCAGGCGTTGAGGAGGACGTCGAAGCCCTTGCGCGCGATGGTGCCGCCCACGAACAGGAACTTGAATGATTTCCGGGTGGCCAATTCCATGGCGGGAAGACCGGGACGGAAAACGTCGCAATCCACTCCCAGAGGAACCACCTTGACGATTTCCGGCGGGACACCGGCATCCAGGTACATCTGGCGCACATGGTTGGTGTAGGCCCACAGTTCGTCTACCTGGTTTGAGAAGGCCGGGATCCAATCCTTGGGTGGCGACCCGAATTCCCAAGGTTGCACAACCACCCACTTGCCCTCCGGTGGAGCGACCAGGTTGGGGGGCCACTGGTGGCGCACATGCACGTCGCACGGTTTGGCCAAGGAAACGTTCACGAGGCGCGCCAATGGCGCCAAGCGCGGGTCCCCCGATGGATCGAACTGGTCGGATTCGAAGGGAACCAACGACAAATCGTGTCCTCGATTCGAGAGGCCCAGACACAGCTCGCGGTTCACATGGGCGAGCGAGTGGTGGATGAACTGGGATCCCTCCCAACAGATGGACAATTTCCGTCCTTCCGGCTCCTGGGCGGCTCGGGATTTGGGTTGCGCGACGGCGAATCCGGTGGTGTCGGTCGGCCCTGCCACACGGGCACGGGACTGGCGCGAGGCCATCAATCCCGAGGCCACCTTGGCCAGGGCGTCGGACAACCTACCCTGTCCGACGTTTCCAAGCGGTGCGGCCACGGGGCTGGGCGCGACACCCGGTTTCGACTTGGATCGAAGCGCGAGAAGACGCCTGCCAATGGCCGCCGCCGTGGTACGCGGGCTCCAAAGCGAGACGGCGTTGCTCCGGGATCGGCTGGACTTCCTTACGTAATCGTCTCGTGTCGTGGCGGTGTGGTGGAACAGCTTGGCGAGTTCGAGAGGATCGGGGTCGGCCCATTCGTGATCTGCATCCAGATATGGATTTTCCTTGCACGCGGCCTCTCCGACCTTGATCGGCTTGCGTGGATCGAGAAGCCAGGAATTGTCATGGTTGATGAATTCAAGGGAAGCTCCCCATGCGGTGGCGATGCAGGGCTTGCCGGCGGCCATGGCCTCCAGATAGGGAAGTCCCCAGCCTTCGCCGCGCGATGGGAGAACGAAGATGTCGCACGCGGCATAGAGGCCGGGCATGTCGGATTCCGACACGAACTCTTCCAGAAGCAGGATGGGGGCCATATCCGATTCGCGCAGGCCGAGCTCGGAAAGCGAACGGTGGAAAATGTCGCGCATCGAAAGGCCGGTTTCGCCGAACGGATGGCAACGCAGCACGAGGCGGACGTCGTCGCTGGGTTTGAAGGCCGCAGCCCACCCCTTGAGAAGGATGTCCCACCCTTTGCGACGCACCCATTGGAACACCGACAGATAGGTGACGACCGCCTTGCGGCCCGGCAGTGGCATGGGCGTGGCGACGAGATACGGCCCGGCATCGATGGAGCCGGGGATCACTTGGATCTTGTCCGGATCGACTCCCGCTCGTGAGAACGTCTCACGGTTGAATTCGGAAGGGACCCAGACCTCGTCGAGCTTGTTGAGGGTTTGGGCCCATCCGTTCGGGATCCTGTCGGTCTCGAACATGGTCCACCCCACTCGCGCGGTGCATCCGGGATTCGCTTGGGCGATCTGCTCGAAGAGTTCGTTGCGTCCGGAGGCGTCGCGCGGAATGTCGCATCCGATCAAGACCCCGGGTTCCGGAGTGCGCGAGAGCAAGGTTCGCCACCGATCCCTGTCATGGCTCGATTTGAGACCGAGAAACCAATTTTTGTCATTCAGGAGGGGGTCGGCGGTCACGTTCACTCTGGCGTCCATGAGTCCAGCTACCGCTTCGCGTGCCAGTCGCGCGTAGCCGCTGTAGTTGAACAGTTGCCCGCACCACCGAACCGAGGTGCGGGCCAGTTCGCGGACGTCGAGACCGCGTTCCATTTCGAGGGAAAATTCGGAGGGTTCCAGGGGAGCGTGTCCCGCGTCCGGGAACCACACCGGTGTTCGATGGTTCTGTTGGTGCCATTCCGCGCTCGGCACGTAGGTGCCGACTTCGCCGACGTTCTGGGTGCGGCTCAACGTGGGGTGCACCTCGAACATTCCGACAATTTCCGTCATCCACTTGACGACGTAGAAGTCCCAGGAGTCCTTCGAGTCGGGTGGAATCGCCAGCTCGCGCCGGAAACTGGTCCAACGGTCGCGCCACGAAGCCCAACCCCAAGGAGTGAACCATCCGGCGAGCCGAGCTTCTCCGATGGCCGCCATCGGCGGCATTTCCTTCTGTCTCTTGTAGGCCGCGAGATTGAAGATCCTGGGGTCGTGTTCGAAGCGCTCCAATCCCCAACAGCTGAAGGCGAGGAAATCCCGAGCCGGAACGACATCGTCTTCCAAAATGACGGCGCGATCGTGCATCTCGAAGGCGCGGTCGATGGTGGAGGTGACGTTGCCGTTGCAGCCCATGCGTTCCCGGTTGATGGTTCGCACGATGGGCATCCAATCGACGCCATCGAAGAGCTCCCTGGTCTGCGGACAGCCTGGCTCCTCGCCGGTGACGATGTAGAACTTGTCGAGGTGGGTGTTCTCTTTCAAGCCAGACAGAACTTGCACGAGATAGTCGTGGCGGCTGTAGGCAGGCATCGCGATGGGGATGCGTCCTTTGAGTCGCGAAGACAGCGCGAGGAATGCCGGGGCCCGAGTCGCCGTCGCCGCGGTGGTTTCGGCGCGGGTCTCGGTCGGCGCGATTCTGCCGCGTTCGACCGATATCCCGTGGAGGATTTCCCGCAGACGATTTTCGGCGAGCGGTGCGATTCTGTTCCAGTCCCAAAGCTCGACCATGTCGCGTCTGGCGCGTTCGCCAAGCGCCTTTCTTCGAGTAGGCTGGTTCGCCGCTTCGCGCAACAATTCGGTCAGATGCCCAAGTGACGGTTTCGCCCAGCGCTGCCCCGCGTAGACCTGGAATTCCTCCCTGCCGTCGATGGCCTCGAGGCCTTCGTTGCGGACCAGCCAGGAATTGTCATCGGTTTGGAAGGCAAGGTTTCCGCTCCATCCCGTGGCGATCACGGGGACCCCGCAGCTCATCGATTCCATGTGGGGGCGTCCCCAGCCTTCGCCTCGGGAAGGCGCCAAGTAGACATCCGCCGCGTTGTACAGACGAGGCATCTCGGCGTCCGGAACTTGCGATGCGAGGATCAGGATCGGTGCGCACGACGAGCGTTCTCGACCGATTCCTCGAAGGATTTCGGTGATTCGTTCCTCGACCCAGACAACCGGATCCCCTTCGATCACGTTGGGCGGATAGGTGCGCAGAACGAGCCGCACGTCGTCGTCGGCCCCGAACGCCTTCGCCCAGGATTCCAGGATCAGGTCGGGGGCCTTGCGGTGGGTCCACTCGAAGACGGCGAGGAAGGTCGTTTTCCGCGAGGGTCCCGCGACGGGAAGCGGCTCCAGGCCGGGACGGAATCTGTCCGTGTCGATTCCCGCCGGCATCACGAAGACAGGTCGGGTCACGCCCGCTTCCCGGAATGTCTTCTGGTTGAATTCGGTGGGCACCCAGATCTCGTCCATGTTGTTGCAGCGTGCCACCCAATCCGCGGGTAGCGAATCGGTTTCGAACATGGTGCGTCCGATGTGGTACCTGTTGCCGGGTACGCGACCGAATCCCGAACCAGGCATGTCCAGAACGACGGGACTGTTCGCGACAAGTTCGCGACCGAACAACGCGTCGATCGACGTCCGGTCTTGCGACGGAACTCCTTGACGGAAGGTTTCGGAATGGCGACTGACGCCGCGGATGGAAACGCCGAGTTCGGTGCGCGCCAAGTGTTTCACGAAGCCACGCGACTCGTCGGCGTAGCCGCTGGGGTCCCAGATCGGCGAGATCCATTGAACCTGAGCTGGCGAGGGTGGGGTGCTGTCCACCACGGCAGGCGAATTGCGATCCAATTCCTCCCACGCGCTCCAGGTTCGTCTCGCGACATCGGCCCATTCGAACTTCTTGAACTGGATCTTTCCCTTGGCGATCAATTCTTGTCGCAGGCTCGGCGAGTCGATCAGATTGAGGAGGGATTTGGCGATTGAGGGAAGGTCGTCCGGGGCGTGGAGCAGAGCGGCGTCGCCCACCACTTCCGGGAGCGATGTCGCGTTCGAGCAGACAAGCGGACAGCCCGCCGCCATGGCTTCCAAGGCGGGAAAACCGAATCCTTCGTATCGGCTCAGGAAGACCGTGGCGATGGCGCGGGAATAGAGCATTTCCAATTCTTCGCGGGGAAGAAAATCGGTGAAGATCACGTCCTGGACGCCTGTCTCGGCGATCTGTTGCTTGAAATCCTCGAGCGAATGCGCGAGCTTCCCCACCACCACGAGTTGGGCCGAACGGTTCTTGGACACGAATTGACAGACCGCGAGCGCGCTGTCGAAGTTCTTGTGGGGGTCGATGGCGCCCACATGCAGGAAGAACGGCTTGGTGATGCCCAGCCGATCCAGCACGGCCCGTGCTTGTGCATCGGACCAGATTTTGTCCGAGGTGGAACGATTGAATCCAGCGAGCACCGCCCGGGTGCGTGCGGGGTCGATTCCCGTCGCTTCCACGAGATCCTTGCGGGTGAATTCGGAATTGCACAGCAAGGTCGCCTTGCAGGCCTTGATCTCGTCGAGCCGGGCAAGGTATCCCGGCCAGTTCTCGATGCGGCCGGGATAGACGCGCAATGGAATGACGTCGTGGAACGTCGCGGTGATCCGGGTGGTCCAGAATCGTTGGAACGGGCTCGCGTAGCCGGGAACCACGTACATGGGATCGGGCGTATGGAAGATGTCGAAATCCTTCGAGGAGCGGCTGGACCAGGCGGCCCATTTCGCACCAAGGGCTTCGGTTCGAGCGCGCACGTCGGTCTGCACCGGGGCGTCGTCGTCGTGTAGCACCGTGATGTCGGAATCCGGTCGTTCCTTCAGCAAGGCGACGAGATGATAGAGGGCGTAGTGGCCGATGCCGCGCACGATCGAGTCGGGGACGGAAAATGTCCTTCCGTCGAAGCCGACCCGGAGTCGCTTGGCGCCGTTCTCTGGGGCGTGTGGATTGGGCGTCACCTGGAGGTTGGGAACGCTGTCCTTGGTCGTGCCGTGCAGGATCCAGGTGTCGGTGGGAGCGAAGTTCAGATCGAAGAGCGTGCGCACCAGGTTGCCCGACCAGGAGCTGTGCGCCATGAGCGCCATGACCTTGGAGCGGCTCTCGTTCGGGACCCGGGTCTGGTGGGCGCCGAAGCGGATCATGGCTTCGGCGAACCGCTCCCGGTGGATCGGGCCGTTCCTGGTTCCCGGATCGAAGACCACGATCTGCGATTTCTCTGACACGTTTTCGGGAGACAGTGGATTCGAATCAAGGGGACGGGACGTGTCGAGGAACAAAAATTGTCCCGTGTGGCCAAGATCCGTCCGGATCGACGAAAGTTTCGCAGCCAGATCGCCATTGGGTCCTACCAGCGAAATGGTCCAGGCGGGTGGCGTTTCCGACAGATGATCGATGAGGAAGGGGAGGATCCGGTCGAGCGGGACATCGGTGCCGTGATCCAGGGAATGGTCCGCCTGGGGAAGAACGAAAACGGTCTCGTCGCGCCGGATCGAATTGCGGAAGGCGGGAGATGGACACGTTTTGTCGGCGAGCCGGAGCTCCTCCAAGTCGTGCCCTTGTGCGCCCCAGCCTGGTTGTTCGCTTCCGATTTCCGGCTGGGTCAACTTCATGACCTTGGAGTTCCAATCGTTCAGCACTTCGTTCTTCAACCGGGCCATCGCCTGGCGGGAGTGGTCCAGGTGGAAGACTTCCAGCTTTCCTTGCAAGGAACGGACGTTCCCGTACTTCAGCGATAGCCGGCGCCCCATGTTGGAATCGATGTGGTAGGGGCCGTCGAGCATGGTTTCGTCGAATCCTCCGATGCGGAGGATTTCCTGGAGCGGGGCGAGTTGGAAATCGCCGGGATTGTCCCAGCGAATGAACGGGTATTCCGTCTCGACCGCGATGCGTAGGCCGAAGTCGTCGGCCCAATTTCCGATCGTATCGATGGCGCCCTTTCCATCGCATCGATCGAGGCGCTCCCAGAGAGCCTGGGGAATGTCGAAGCGGGGGGCGCCATACAGGCCGTCGTCCAGGTTTGCGACGATATCTGTCAAGCGTGTTCCGGCGGGAGTGGAGATCACGACGTCGGTGTTGGTGCTCAGGATCCAGCGTCTGGAAGGATCGGCGCGGCGGATCGCGACGTTGCGGCTGAGCGCTTCGAGCACCTTGGCGTCGGAGCGTCCTCGAAGGCTTCCGTAGAGCGCAGGCCGAAGTCTCACGACCCGGATCAATCCGATGGCCCGTTGGCTCAGCAGGTCGGCCACCGTTTCGGGAAAGGTCGACACGTCGTTTTCGCTGTTGCAGTCGGTGAAGAGGATCTCGTCGCGGCCCGGCTCGAGTTGTTCGGCCAAGGCGTTCAGGCTGGTCACGGCCCGTTTCTGCAGATTTTGTCCGTGCGAGTCGTTGCGTCCGTAGACGATCACGGTGATGCCGTCGCGGTGGGAACCTTCGATCGCATCGGTACGTACGCTGGTTCCGGAGGGATTCGTCTCGGGCGAGAGCATCTCGGCGAGGTCCAATGCATCGCGAAGGTTCGGATCGATGAGGAAAGCTTGTCGGCAGACGTCGATGGCGCGTTCCGCTTGGCCGCGATGCAAGAATGCGCGCGACAAGGCGACCATTGCGGTCGCGTCCGACGGGAATTCGGAAACGAGGTCCATCGCGGTGCGCATTTCTCCGGTCAGGTCGCAGGAATGGACCCGGATCCACAGCAGAGCTTCGAGGATCCGACGGTCGCCGCGGTGTTCGATCGATGCTTCGGCAAGGAGCTTCGATGCGCCATCCCAATCGTTCGCAACCAGCATTGCATTGGACGATGCGAGCACAGCGTCGACGCTGGTTGCCGCTTCCGGCTTGGAAGCGAAGGTCGCCTCGGCCGATTCGAACGCGGTGCGGACAATTTCTGCCATGGTTTCCCACCTGAATTTCGAGGACTGTTCGATGCCGGAGGCGACGAGTCTCGAGCGCATTTCGGGGCTGCGGGCCAGGATCATGGCGTCGCGGAACCGTTCCGGCGAAGGAGTGTCGACGAGGATGGCCGCGTTCCCCGCCACTTCGGGAACGGACGAATTCCGGCAGGCCACCACAGGGCATCCGCACGCCATCGCCTCCAGGATGGGCAGGCCGAATCCCTCGTAGAGCGAAGGGTGGACGAGCGCTTCCGCACCGGTGTAGGCGGCCCGCAGTTGCGAATCGTCCAGTCTGGCCT
>JBDKGS010000186.1:0-8984 GCA_039798065.1 Fibrobacterota bacterium
CTTGCGCGCCCAGCGCGAAGGCGTGCGCGTGGTGTTGGCATCCGGCCGCCCCACGGGCGCCATCTGGCGCTACGCCGAAGAACTCGAGATCGCCCGGCACGGTGGCTACATCATTTCGTTCAACGGGGCGGTGGTCACCGATTGCGAAACGGAAAAGCCCATCTTCCAGAAGGCCTTGACCAAGGAGATCATCCATGAACTGTTCGACCATAGCGTCGAATACGGAGCCCTCATCCTTTCCTACGTGGACGACAAGATCGTGACCCCGCGCGCCAACGAATGGGCCGATGTCGAACAGAAATTGACGGGCATGGAGATCCGCGAAACCCCCGATTTCAAGGGGGCCATCCAAGGCGATTGCATCAAGGCCATCATGCTGCAGGAGCCCGTCTTCCTCAAGGCGGTGTCCGACAAATTGCGTCCACTGGTGCAGGACCGCATGAACATGGTCATCTCCAAGCCTTTCTTCCTGGAGTTCACCGACAAGGGGATCGACAAGCGCCACAGTCTCCAAATGCTGTGCGAAAAGCTCGAGATCCTTCCCTCCGAGGTCATCGCCGTCGGCGACAGCTACAACGACGTGGGCATGATCGAGTTCGCGGGTCTGGGCATCTGCATGGAGAACGGTCCCGCCGATGTTCGCGCCAAGGCCGACCATGTGACGGCCAGCAACATGGATGACGGCGTGGCGGTGGCTCTGGAGAGATTCGTATTCAACAATCCTTAGTGTTCTGACCCATCCGCAACGAGCGGTACAATGGCGCACCGGTGGCCGAGGCGCCCCAGCGCATCAGAACGGTTGCGACTTGTTCAGCATCCGATCGGCGATGTCCGGAAAGTGGGAACGCAGGCATTTGGGGCAGATTCCATGCGTCATTTTCGCCGAGGTGTGGGTTGTCACGTACGTCTCGATCGGATGCCATGCGTCGTTTTCGTCCCGGATGCTTTTGCAGTGCGAGCAAATGGGCAGAAGGCCTTCCAGCAGCTTCACGTTGTCCAAGGTTTCGGCCAACAGCCTGGATGTCTCCCGCAATTCGAAGAGCCGGATTGCTTGCCTCGAAAGCATGGCGAGAGCTTCGATTTTTTCCGGTTCCAGTTGTCGAGGTTCCCGGTCGATGACACAAAACGACCCAAGACGGAATCCTTCGGAGGTGATCAGCGGACAGCCGGCGTAGAACCGGATGTGCGGATCGTCGGTGACCAGAGGGTTGTCGTGGAACCGTTCGTCCTGGAGTGCATTGGGGACCACAAAGGGGGTATCACCCAAGATGGCATGGGAGCAGAAGGCGATGTTGCGCGGTGTTTGGGAGGCATCCAACCCCACCTTCGATTTGAACCACTGGCGATGTTCATCCACCAGACTGATGAGCGCGATGGGGGTCCCGCAGATGGATGCGGCGAGTTTGGTCAGTTCGTCGTAGGACGCCTCGGCATCGGTATCCAAAAGCCGGTACCTCCGCAAGGCCTCCAGTCGCAAAGCTTCGTTTGATGGCGCTTTGGGTGGGATCATTGGATGGCTTCCTGGAGTGTTCCGTTGCTTGCGATTCCAAGTAGTGTACCAATGTTTAGAAGGGAGAGAGGTCCTACGATTCACCCTATCTCCGAGACGAAGTCTCGACTTGATTGGCGCGGGATGCTATTTTGGGTTTCTATGCACCTAGACGAGAGGCTTCTCCGGAAGGGCGCTGACAACATTCGCTGGTTGTCGGCGGCTATGCCTCAAAACGCCAACAGTGGTCATCCCGGCGGCTCCATGGGGGGCGCCGACTTCGCACATCTCTTGTACTCCGAGTACTTGGTCTACGATCCCAAGGATCCGTTCTGGAAGGAACGTGACCGGTTCTTCCTGGACCCTGGGCACATGAGCGCGATGCTCTACGCCACCTTGGCCGTGACCGGAAAGTATTCCACTTCCGACCTCGCCGCCTTCCGGCAGTGGGGATCGCACACGCCGGGTCATCCTGAACATGACGTCGCCCACGGTGTCGAAAACACCTCCGGGCCGCTTGGTCAGGGGCACGTTTTCGGCGTTGGTGCTGCGGTGGCTGAACGCTTCCTGGCCGCCCGCTTTGGCGAGTGGCTCACCCACAAAACCTGGGTCTACATCTCCGATGGCGGCATCCAGGAAGAAATCTCGCAGGGCGCGGGCCGTATCGCCGGCCACCTGGGGCTTTCCAACCTGGTGATGTTCTACGACGCCAACGCGGTGCAATTGTCGCACAAGGTGTCGGACACCATGACCGAAGACACCGCCGCGAAGTACCGCGCCTGGGGTTGGGTCGTTCATGAAGTCAACGGCAATGACTTCACCGAGCTGCGTTCCGCGTTGGACAAGGCGCAGATCGAGACTGCCGGTCCCACGCTCATCATTGGCCACACCATCATGGGCAAAGGCGCCAAGCGCGCCGACGGATCCGTGTGGGAAGGCGATGTCAAGCAGCACGGCGCCCCGTTCGGCAAGGATGCCACCGACGCAACCGTGAAGTCCTTGGGCGGCGATCCCGCCAATCCGTTCGTGATCTTGCCCGAGGTGCTGGAAGGCGTCGCGGCTCGCCACAAGGAATTGACGGAAATCGTCGCCAAGCGCCGGGCCGCCAAGGCCGATTGGGCGAAAGCCAATCCGGAACTGGCCGCCACCTACGACAAGTACTTCGAGGCAAATGCCTTTGCTGTCGACTGGGACGCCATCTCCTTCACCCCTGGAATGGCTTCGCGCAATTCCTCGGCCAAGGTGATGGAGGCAATCGCCGCCCAGGTGCCGAATTTTGTCATGATGTCGGCCGACCTCGCCGATGCCGACAAGACCGAAGCCTTCCTCAAGAAGACCAAGATCTTCCGCAAGGGCGACTTCTCCGGACAATTCCTGCAGGCTGGCGTGGCCGAACTGACCATGGCCGCCTTGGCCGTGGGCATGACGCTGCACGGCGGCGTACGCGCCGGTTGCGCCACCTTCTTCGCGTTCTCCGACTACATGAAGCCCGTCATGCGCCTGGCGGCTCTCCAGGAACTGCCGGTCATCTTCCTGTGGACCCATGACAGTTTCCGGGTGGGCGAAGACGGACCCACCCACCAGCCCATCGAGCACGAAGCCCAGCTTCGCTTGCTGGAGCAGGTCCACAACTTCTCGGGCAAGATCTCGCTCGTGGCCTTGCGCCCCGGCGACTCCGAAGAGGTTCGCGTGGCCTGGAAGATGGCCATGGACAATGTCACCAGCCCCACGGGCCTCGTGTTCAGCCGACAGGATCTGGTCGATTCGGTTCCCGACAACGGCGACCGCAAGGCCAATGCACAAGGCGCCAAGCGCGGCGGTTACGTGGTTTCCGGCGAAGCGGCTCCCAAGCTTGCGATCTTGGCCAATGGATCGGAACTGGGTTTGGCCCAGCAGGTTGCGGTCAAACTGCGCGCAGAAGGAATCGCCACACGCGTGGTGAGCATCCCCTCGGTGGGCTTGTTCATTGCGCAGGATCCGGCGTACAAGGAATCGGTCTTGCCTTTTGGCACGCCGGTCCTGGCCATCACGGCAGGATTGTCCAGCGTTTTCCGCGGTCTGGAAGGGCCGTTGGGTGAAGTGGTGTGCCTGGAGCGGTTCGGCGCCAGTGCCAACTTCAAGGTCTTGGACGAAAAGTTTGGCTACACACCAGATGTTGTGGCGGGTCGGGCCAAGTCCCTGCTTGCTTCGCTTCCGGAGAAGGCGCATCGGCTGCAGCGTTTGGCGGAGATCGCCTTAAAGGGCTGATCCCGAATCGACGATGACGGAAAAACCCGGCGAGGCCAAAAAAACGGCGCGCCGGGTTTTGTCTTTCTTGCCATCTTCATGGACTATGCGACGACCCACCCTCCTCTGGGCCGGACCGCTCTCCATGTCCATTTTGGTCATGGCTTGCGCCGGTACCGTTCCGCCTCCCCCCCCAGAATCGGAATCGGAGACCACCACGGAAAGCACCCGCCCGACGGAGCCAACGGACACCGCCAAAAAGCAGGTCGTACCGCCTGCGGCACCCGTGGTCCAGCCGGTGCTGGTTCCCGATTCCACGGGGCCCGAACCAAGGCCTTTCGTGGTGGTGGAAAAACAAAATCTCAAGGCGGTGCGTACCCGCCTGATCCCGCGGGTCATGGGTCGCGGCTGGACACTTTCCGTCAACAAGTCGGACAGCATCGAATTCTTGCGCAACGCCGATCCGGCCATGACCGCCTTTTTGTTCAAATCGCCACCGGTGCCAGCGGCACGAATCCGATTGCGGTTTCGGCTCAAGGAAGACAAACAGAACGTGACCATCGTCAGTACAGCCCACCTGGTGGGCAATGCGGTGTACCCGTACCGGCCGGTCCTCAAAGTGCTGGAAGAGAACCTGGCCGAATTGCGAACCGATTTGTTGACGGCACCGTCGAGCATGGCACCGCTCATCGATCGGGTGCCACCCAAGAAGAAATAGGGGTCTTTACTTCAGGCCCATGCAATTGGCGTAGTAGGTGGTGGTGGCGGTCCAGTCGGAAAAGACGCCCCGCACCTTCACTTGTTTGGCCAAAACATCCAGCACGTTGTAGGTGTCGCCGTCGCGGGTGATCGCACCGGGCATAGACTGGAAGTAATAGCCGCCGCCGTTTTTCAACGGGCCCGAGCGTTCCAGGGTCCAGGTGATGATGTCCAAGCGGGCTTTTTTGGCGGCCTCGGCGTATTCCGACGGGACAATGCGCTTTTGGGCATCGACCCTCAAAAGCGCCCAGGTGGGAGGGGCGATGATCCGGATCCCCTGTGCCGCGACGTTGGGCATGTCGGCCACCGCCGCTTCGTAGCCACCGGGAGCGTCCACGCGTTCATCCAGATACACGGCCTGCCTGCCGAATGAGGGTGCGTACTTTAGCCAGAACAGGACGTCGTCGCGGTTGAACGACTGGGCGAACACGTTCTTGGGATCCACTCCCGCTTCCACATATTCACGGATCATCTTGGCGGCGTATTTCTGCTGGGTGAAGGTGCCTTGGAAGGGCATGGTCACCTGCGGAGCTTTCAGCTCGGGGGTGAATTTACGACCCAACTTTTTGATGAGCTTGATGCTTTCCTTGTGGGTCATGACCTCGCCACAGGTGGCGTACAGATCGGTGCGCCACGAGGGCGTTCCGCCCAGGTATTCGGCCACGGTGCGGGCCTTGGGGTTGGAAGCGTCCATCTTGCCGCACAACTGCTTGAATTCGGCCAAGGTGAAGTCGCTGGTGCAGCACAAGGCCGATGCGGCTTTGCCGGTCGCCGAATCGTAGGGCGTAAAGGGCACGCTGCATTTGGCGGCCAGTTCGGGGATGGCCAACACGTTCGTGGTGGTGTGCAGGTCGCACTGCGAATGCCGACAGACCAGTTCCTGGTCCTTGGTGAAGGTCACGTCGCATTCCAATATACCGGCGCCCATGCGCGCGCCCGCTTCGAACGATTGCCGTGTGTGTTCGGGAATCTGCATGGTGCCGCCGCCGCGGTGGCCGATGGAAAAATCGGAGACCTGGAAGGGTCCTTCCGAACACGACTCGAGCTTTTTCTTGAGCTTGCCTTCTTCCATGTCCTTGACCAGGAAATAGGGGCGAGGTCCCATCTCCACGTTGTACTTGCGGGCATCTTGGCCGCGATCGCGGTCGTTCTCGTTGCCATGACGCGAGTGGTGCCACTGTTCATCGAAATCGTCGTGGGCGAATACCGTGGTGGACAGGGCGAGGGGTGCCATCAGGCACAACATCGGGAACAGGCAATTGTTCATTTCCATCTCCTTCTTCGGTTCTGGATCCAATGAGCGGGCTCATGTGCCCGGAGAAGGAAACGGCTTCCGTCGTTCCAGGCATGGCAGGAAACTACCCCGCGGTTGTTTCGGCTCGATTTCCAGACAGGCGAGTTTGGCGACTGGGTAGGTTTCGGTTTGGATGAGAACTCCGATCCCGGACAAAAATCGGACATCGGCGCGAGAAAGTGGGAATGCCGTTTCGCACCACCCTGTTACCTTTGGACCCACTTATGGGAAATGTCTTCGGGCGCCTTTTGCGCGTCTCCACTTTTGGCGAAAGCCACGGGCCTGCGGTCGGTTGCGTGGTCGATGGATTGCCTGCCGGGCTTCGCATCGACATGGACGCCATCCAGCGCGATCTCGATCGCCGACGTCCGGGCCAGAACAAACTCACCACCCAGCGCAAGGAACCCGACTCCGTCGAGATCTTGTCTGGTGCCTTCCAGGGCTACACCACCGGCACGCCGCTTTGCATGGTGGTGAAGAACACCGACCAGCGTTCGGGCGACTATGCGGAAATGGCGAGCCTCTACCGGCCTTCCCACGCTGACCGCGCCTACGACCTGAAATACGGATTCCGCGACCATCGCGGGGGCGGTCGCTCCAGCGTGCGCGAGAGCATCGCGCGGGTGGCGGCGGGCGCGTTGGCCAAACAGATTCTGTCAGATGCGTTCGGCACCCGGATTCTGTCCTGGGTGCAATCCATCGAGACCGTCGACGCGAACCTGCCTACGCCAGATTCTGTCACCTTGGAGCAGGTCGAGGCAAGCTTGGTGCGATGCCCCGATCCGGATGCCAGCACCAAGATGGAAGCCGCCATCCTCAAGGCGCGCGGCGATGGCGACTCGGTGGGCGGCATCGTGCGTCTGTGGATCGAGAAGCCGCCTGTCGGCGTGGGGGAGCCCGTGTTCGACCGGCTGGAGGCCGAGCTCGCCAAGGCCATGCTGTCCATCCCGGCCACCAAAGGCTTCGAGATCGGTTCGGGTTTCGCGGGTTCGCGCCTGCGTGGTTCGGTCCACAACGATCCGCTGGTCGTTGAAGACGGCGTCGTCCGCCAGACAAAAAACGACTCGGGTGGCGTGCAAGGCGGCATTTCCGTCGGTGAACCCATCGACTGCCGCATCGCCTTCAAGCCCACCGCCACCATCGCAAGCCCGCAGGAGACGGTTGACAAAAACAGTCAAGCTGGAATCCTGGCCGCCCGCGGACGCCACGACCCCTGCGTGGTCTCGCGCGCCGTTCCCATCGTGGAAGCCATGGCCGCTCTCGTGATCGCCGACCTGTACCTTGTCCACCGCTCCCGCGCCGGCATGTATCCCGCCCCATCCTTCGAGGAGACCCCATGAGCCTCCCCCTGCGCGTCGCGCTTTGCCAGCACGATGGCTCCGACGACCCCGAGATCTGCTGGGGGCGCTTTCGCGACCAGGCCCACGATGCGGCTCTCAAGGGCGCCACGCTCATCATCAGTCAGGAATTGTTCATGGGTCCGTACTTCTGCCAGGGGCAGGAGACGCGCCATTTCGATCGTGCCGAAACCATCCCCGGCTCCACCACCAAGCGGCTGCAGGAATTGGCCGAAAAGCTCGGTTGCGTGATCGTGGGGTCGTTGTTCGAAAAGCGGGCACCGGGTCTTTACCACAACACCGCGGTGGTGTGCGATGCCGATGGCAGCTTGGCTGGTGTGTATCGCAAGATGCACATCCCGCAAGATCCGGGATTCGACGAGAAGTTCTACTTCACGCCGGGCGATCTTGGATTCCAGGCCTTCGACACCGCGGTGGGGCGCATCGGCGTGCTGATCTGCTGGGACCAGTGGTATCCCGAAGCCGCACGTCTCACGGTGCTCCAGGGTGCCGAGATCCTGATCTATCCCACCGCGATCGGCTGGGACGACCTGGAAGAGCGCGAACTGCGACCGGTGCAATACGACGCTTGGCAGGTGTCCATGCGCGCCCACGCCATCGCCAACGGCGTGTTCGTGGCGGCACCCAACCGCACCGGGCGCGAAGGGCGTTTGCAGTTTTGGGGCGGATCGTTCGTGGCCGATCCCGAAGGGCGCGTGTTGCACCAATCCAGCCACGACGCTCCCGAAATGGCGGTGGTGGATTGCGACCGCGACCGTATCGAGAAGGCCAGGCAGATCTGGCCGTTTCTGCGCGACCGGCGGATCGACGCCTTCGGAGGAATCACCAGGCGCTGGGGGCGCTGAGGTCGCGTCCCGTCGGCACCGCCAGTCGTTCTTCGCAAGCGGGAAACCTGTCTCCAAAAGATGGAAAGGACGATTCGGCGATCAACATGACAAGTATTTCGATCGTGGGCGCTACGGGGTTGGTGGGCAAGCAAATCCTGCTGGAAGCCGGCCGGCTGCAAGGACGGAACCGCATCCGGGTCTGGACCCGGCGACCTGCCGATCTCCCGATCGGTTCGACAGGAATTGTCTCGCACCAGGCGCCAAGCGCCGACAGCGACTTTTGGCAGGCCGATGTGCTGTTCATTGCCTTGGGCACCACCATCGCCAAAGCGGGAACTCGGTCGGCGTTCCGGGCGATCGACTTCGAGCTGGTGTTGGAATGCGCGAAACGCGCACGGGAATCGCAAACACGGACGCTGGCCCTGGTGTCGGCATCGGGTGCCGATCCCGCGTCCCGCATTTTCTACAGCCGCGTGAAAGGCGAGGCGGAAGCGGCGCTTGAGGCCCTTGGTTTTCCCAGGCTGGTGGTGGCGCGTCCCTCCTTGCTTTTGGGCGACCGCTCCGAGCGTCGCGCCGGCGAATGGCTGGCGCGAAAGATCCTTGGCCCATCGCGCGCCTTGTTCCCCAAATCCATCCGTCCGGTCCGCGATGCCGAAGTGGCCCGTGTCTTGATGGACACCGCGATGGATCCATCCTGGCAGGGAAGACGGATTTTGTCAAATCGCGAGCTCTTGAAAAAGGCGACTCGCTGATCCGGCAATTTCCCCGCACCGCGATCGGTTGGTGTGCATCGAGTTCATTCGTTTCGGGGGGAATGGTTCATCGAGCGTTCGGGCGCCTAGATTTGTCTCCATGCGTACCCTTCCCTTGCTTGCGCTTCTCACCGCGTGCGGTGCCGAAAAGTTCCCCGTGACCGGCCATTGCGATGGCGAAAAGTTCTTCGACACCCCGCCGGTGAACATCTCGCCCTGGAGCGTTCTCAAGTGGCAGTTCACGCGCAAGCGCCATCCTTGGCCCGACAGCGTCGCGGT
>JBDKGS010000187.1:0-8957 GCA_039798065.1 Fibrobacterota bacterium
CACGAAGTGCCATCCGAGAGCAGCAAGCGCTCGACCCGCGAGGCGCTCCCGCCGGGCAGCGGGCGTCGCGACAGGATTCTGACATTTTGTGTCAATGCGAGATTTTCGAGCGCGGCTTCGGTGGGGCTGGAAATGTCGGTCATGCCGCTGGGAAGTATATTTGAGCCTTAGACCCTCCGCGCAGGAATTGAAGGATATGAGTGACAAGGAACTGGTCCGTAAAAGGATCAACAGCTTCATCAACCCCAAGGCAGGGGCGGACAACACCGCGGAGATCACGCGGCTGATCAAGACCGTTTTCGACGATTTCCTGAACCAGGGGTTGTCCCCGGAGAAGGCGACCGAAAAAGCGCGCATCGAGATCATGTCCTGGAAATACCTGTTTCGGGTTCGCAAGTCGGACTTCGCGGAATTGCTTGCCCAGATCGAAAAGGTCTGTGCGGCCTGCGATTTCGGGCGTCTCGTCACTCCGCAGGTGGAAGTGATCGAGAGCGATTCGGGCAAGATCAAGATCTACTTCCGCAAGCGGAAGTTCCAGATCCAGGTGCCCAAGGGCTACCAGATCCAGAAGGAACATCTCGACAAGATGTCCAAGACCCTTGAAGAGTTCTATTTCGACAACCTGGATGACTTCGGCGACCGCACCCTCAAGGCGACCATGACCGTGGCGCGCCTTGAATCGCTGCCTCGCTACGATCTCTGGTTCGAATGACCGGTCGTCGGCGCTCCTGACGGGAGCCGCCCGATGCTCGTCAAAGTCTGACGGAATCTGTCAGAACTGTCGATGCTCTCGCGCTCCGACGACGCGAGGGCTTTTCGTCGATTCGGGGGCCTACTCCCGGCCCGAGCACACCTCGTGGCCATGCCACGTATCGACCTCGACGGGTTCCACTTGCAGGGTCGCGTGGATGCCGGGGTGATCGTGGTGGAGCTTGTCGAGCGCCCGCTCCAGGACAACGATGGTCGAGACGTTTTCTGTCACCACGAGGTGCGCCGACAACGCGGACCGCTCGCCGCCGAGCGGCCATAGGTGGAGGTCGTGGACGGTGGCCACGCCTTCGATCCCGGAAAGGTCGGATTCGATCCGTGACAGATCGTGTCGGAGCGGAACGGCGTCCAGAAGGCCGTCGAGGGTCTCCTTCAGGAATGGCCAGGTGCCGCGCAGAAGCCAGATCGAGACGCCCAGCGCCAGCAGCGGATCGATCCACGACAATCCTGTGAAATGGACCGCCAAACCGCCCAGCACCACGGCCCCCGACACCAGCGCGTCCGAGACGAGGTGGAGGAACGCGCCCCGGCTGTTCAAATTCTGTCCATGTCCGGAGATCCACCAGGCCGAAAGAGCATTGATCGCGATGCCACCGACGGCCCAGGCCGACACCTGGAGCCCGTCGAGAGCGCTCGGATGGGCGAGTCTCCAAACGGCGCCGATCGCCACGGCGGCGGCTCCCACGACCACCAGCACGGCGTTCGCGAATCCCGCCAACAGTTCGGCGCGGTGCCATCCCCAAGTGCGGTAGGATGTCGCGCGCCGTTTCGCCAGATGCGCGGCGAACCACGCCATCACGAGTCCTGCCGCATCCCCCAGGTTGTGGACGGAATCTGACAACAAAGCCGTGGACCCGATGGCCAGACCCGCCGCGGCCTGCGCGAAGGCCCACGCGAGATTGATGCCGCCTGCACCCGCCAGCGCCTTCTCTGATCCGTTTGCGGCGTGCGTGTGCGGATGGGAGTGGGAATGTCCGTGGGCGTGGTCGTGGTGGTCGTGCGGCATGCCAGGGAAGATAAGGATTCCCGAGTCGACGGCGAAGTTCCGTATTCAGGGGGCCTCTGTTGCATTCCTTCGAGTCGTTGGCCCCCAATTCGATCGCGTCTAGGGCGATGCGGAGATTTCCGGACAATCCGAGTGGTGGTTTCGTTCAGTGGACTATCCAGAAAACCGCATCCGCCCCTTCTTTGTCGGGCCGGAATTTGCGATCATAGCCAACATGTCTGATCGTGCGGAAAACCGGGAGATCCCAAGCGTATTCGGGTACCTTGATTACCGCTTCTACCTCAGGGATTGGTACCAGGCCTACAAGCGACTCCATCCGCGGTTTTCCTATCGCGCCTTGGCCTTGAAGGTGGGTTACCG
Source organism: Fibrobacterota bacterium (assembly GCA_039798065.1). Lineage (GTDB taxonomy): Bacteria > Fibrobacterota > Fibrobacteria > UBA5070 > UBA5070 > UBA5070. The sequence goes on from JBDKGS010000187.1 coordinate 2,135, forward strand.
GTCGCATGGATTCTTCACCCAGGTCCTGTCGAACAAATCGAACATATCCGTCGAAACGGCGATGAACTTCGCCGATACCATTGGATTGAGAAAACGGGATCGCGATTATTTCCTGTTGCTCGTGCGCCACAATCAGGAAACGCGGACCGTGCCGCGCAACAAGCTGTTCTTGCGGTTGTCGCAGTACGCGGAGTCGGCGGCCAAGCTGTTGCGCCAGGACCAGGATGCCTTCCTGGATTCGTGGAAGAACGCTGCGGTCAGGGAGCTGTTGGGCCTGGAGCCGTTTCAGCCTGGGGCCGAGTCCGCATGGGCAGCAAGACTGAGGCCGCAGGCGACCGCGGCCGAGGTGCGCGCCTCGATGGATCTGTTGTTGAGCCTGGGGCTTGCGTGCCGGACGGCGTCAGGAATTGTCCGCACCGATCCTTGCGTGGTGACGGGTACGAGCTACTCCGAGGAGGCCACCCGCCGCTACATGCGCCAGGTCCACGACCTGGGAGGAAGCGCGTTGGATCGCTTCGCGCGCGCCGACCGGCACCACGCCTGGGCGACGGTTTCTGTCTCCAAGGCGACTTTCGAGGCCATGCGCGAGGAACTGCGGGCGTTGGTGGCTAGGTTTCTGTCCATGGCCGAACAGGACGACTCGCCCGAGCGCGTGATGCAGCTGAACCTGGAATTCTTTCCGATGGCGTTCCGGGAAATCCCGTCGTGAGTCGAATCCTGGTCATCCTGGTCCTGCTCGCTGCGCTGGCGGGATGCGGTGGCGACCGGGTCGCCGGCGGTGGGGGCTTCGGCGGAGAGACGATTTCCGGCCGGGTGGTCGATCGTTCGGGACGCGGCGTTGCCGGGGCGACCTTGCGGGCAAGGCTCTCGCATTCGCTGGATGGACAAATTCTGCGTGAGTCGGCTGCCGACGATTCCGGGAATTACGTGTTGGCGAATCTGCCTTCGGTTCCATTGCGCATCGAAGTGGCCGGAAAATCCGGGACGGATTCCGTCAAATCCTTGGTCGATCGCGATCCGGGAAAGCCCTTGGGCGACATCCCGGCCCTTGCGGTTGCCGATCGCAGGATCCGGATCGTGGATGGCTCGGGAGCCGGGTTGGCAGCGACGCTCCAGGTCTACGGTTTGGGATTGGTTGCGAGCACGGACGATTCGGGGGCCGTGCGTCTTGCGGGGTGGCCGGTCTCCGATCTGTGGGTGAAGGTCTCGCCGCGCGATGGAGGTCCGTCGCTCGATCTGTTGGTTCCCGCCAAGGCGAACGGGAATCTTGTGGCCTCGTCTGGCTGGCTTGTCGACGACTTCGAAGGACGCGAGAGCCGGACCCGATTGGGGTTGTTGATCGGCGGCGGCTGGTGGTACGCGGTGGGTGCGGGAGTGGCGACCCATCCCGAGGAATCCAACTTCACCGCCCAGATCTTCTCGAGCGGCTACGACACGTCAGCGCAGCATGGAGGCGAATCGAGCCTGCACGTCAAGTACCTCTTCGATCCCAACTCCACCCGGCGGTACGGTCTGGTCGGATTCCATCTGGGAATCGTCGACGGAGCGTCCATCGATCTTTCGGGCATGGACAGTCTGGTCTTCTGGGCGAAAGGAACCGGTCCCGTACGCGTCGACCTCGTTGGGTTGGAAGGCGATGCGAAGCACGTGTTCGGAAAATCGGTGACGCCCGGATCCGCATGGACCCGCTTCGCCCTCGTTCCGACGGATTTTGTCGCCATCGATGGCGGCACATCTTGGATGACCGCCTCACGTCGCGCGATCCACATCCAGTTCTCGGTCTACAGCAACACCGAGTTCTGGCTGGACGACATCCGGATCTTCTCGAAGACGGTGCTCTGAGCCGTCGCGTGGCGATCGAAAAGTGGTCTATCCACTGAACGGAATCGTGTTCGAACCCTACCCGGAATTTCGCTCGCGGTAGGAACTTCTCCTGGACCACAGCTGTCCAATCAGGAGAAGCTCATGAGACCCATCGCCCACGGTGCCGCGATTCTCGCCGCCCTCGCCGCATCGGCATCCGCCGCGTCGGTGATCAAGATCCACGTCGACTCTCCGGGCCATGCCATCAGCCCTGCCATCTACGGCATCAACGCCTTGGCGACAGGCAAGGCCACCTATCTGGCTGCCGATTCGGCCATGTTGGGTTCCGACCGCATGGGTGGCAATCGCATGACGGGCTACAACTGGGAAAACAACTACTCGAGCGCCGGATCGGACTGGCAGTTCAACAGCGACAATTGGCTGACCCAGAATCCGGTGCCCACTCCTGCGACCAGCGGTGGATCCGTGGCGAGCTTCGTGGAGCGCAACTTGGGGTTGGGGCGCACTCCGATCGTGCAACTGCAATTGGCAGGCTACGTGGCAGCCGACGGCGCCGGCACCGTGACGGCAGACCAGGCGGCTCCCTCGAGCCGTTGGAAGACGGTTGTCTTCGCCAAGGGTAGCCCCTTCACCCTTTCGCCATCCACGACGGATTCTGTCGTGTACATGGACGAGGAGGTGAACTTCCTTGTGCAGAAGTTCGGCCGCGCCGACCAGGGCGGCGTGCCCTACTATTCGTTGGACAACGAGCCTGCGCTTTGGGGCGGAACCCATGTGCGCATCCATCCGCAGCCTCTGACCTTCAAGGAACTGCTGGACAGGAGCGAGGCCCTCGCGAAGGCGATCAAAGCGGTCGATCCATCCGCCAAGGTGATGGGTTCGGAAAGTTTTGGAGCCATGGAGATGTGGAAGTGCATTTCGGGGACCCCGACTTCGGTGCCGACATGCTCCGATTGGAACACCTACGCCGCCAAGTACGACTGGGCCGTGGCGGCCTTTCTGGGCGAAATGAAGGCGCGTTCGGTCGCTGCCGGAAAACGTCTGATCGACGTGCTCGCCATCCACTGGTATCCAGAGGACATGGGCGACGGGCGCATCAACAACGGAAGCATCGCCAATGGCGGCACAGCCAAGGATATCGAGGCGCGGCTGCAGGCCCCGCGTGCACTTTGGGACACTACGTATCTGGAGAACAGCTGGATCCCCTCAGCGATGACCGGCAACAAGCCAGTCTACATCCTGGCGCGCACATTGAAGTCTATCGACACAGCTTGGCCGGGCACGCGCTTGGCCCTGACCGAATACAACTACGGTGGCGAGAACCACTGGTCCGGCGCGCTGGCGCAGGTCGATGCCCTGGGCGTGTTCGGCAAGCTCGACCTGGAGGCCACCAACCTGCACACCACCTTCTCTGGCCATCTTGAAGCGGCCTTCCGCCTCTACCGGAATTTCGACGGCAAGGGCAACGGATTCGGCGACACCTACGTCGCCACCGAAAGTCCCGACAACGCTGTCTTCTCCACCTACGCGAGCCTCGATTCGAAGAATCCGAAACTTCTGCACGTGATCGCGATCAACAAGTCGAGCACGTCAAAATCCGTCACCTTCGCCCTTGCGGGCAAAAACTGGCAGTCGGCGGTGGCCTACGGGTTCTCAACGGATTCTGTCATCACCAAGCTCGCCGCCCCCACCGGCGTCACCGCTTCGGGCTTCGATTACACCTTGCCCGCGACTTCCGCCACCCACTTCGTGGTGTCCACCGACGCGCAGGTCGCGCTTCCTTCGCCCGACCTCGTGGCTCTGAACGTCGAAGTGGTCGGACAAGGGCTGGTGAGTCGCTCGATCCGCGCTTCGCTCGTGCCGCGCGGCACCGTGATCAAGCTGTCGGCCACTCCCGCCGAAGGTTGGATCTTCGGTGGCTGGGCGAAGGATGGAAGCGGCAAGGACACCGCGCTCTCGTTGACGATGGACGCACCGCGTACCGTGCAGGCGGTCTTCCTTTCTTCGGCGAACCTGATCGCCAACGGCGACTTCACCAATGGCACCACCGGATGGACCCCTTCGGCTTGGAGCCAGGACGGATCGGCCACGGGAACGCCTTCGGTCAAGGATGGCATGTTGAACTTCGTGGTGACCAACGGAGCCAGCGAAACCTGGAACGTGCAGATCTTCCAGGCCGCCGTGCCGTTCGTGAAGGGCACATCGTACACCTTGTCCTTCGACGCCTCGGCGGACAAGGCGCGCAGCATCAAGGTCTACGCCAACCAGGGCGCCATCGACAAGTCGGTGAGCCTGGGGACCACGAGCACGACCTACATGTACAAGTTCGTGTCGGATTCCACCGAGTCGGGCAAGCTTTCCTTCGATCTCGGCGGTGCAGGGACCAACGGCTCCACGGTGACCCTGGACAACGTTTCGATCAAGGTGACTGCCTCCACCTCCATCGCCGCGGGAACGCCGCGGAATGCGTCGCTTGCACAAGTCGGAAATTGTCTTCTGGTGCGAGGCCAGGGCGAACTGGTGCTTCGCGATCTCGCTGGACGTCAGATCCTGTCGCGTCGGATTTCGTCCGAATCGAAGCTCGAACTGTCGGGGATCCAGCGGGGAATCTTCGTCGCGAGCTTCCAGGGGACGGAACTTCTGGTCCGCCATCTGGAGTGAATCGACTTCGACAAAGGGTGGATTGCGGGAACCACGCAACAAGTGTTTCCCGGCCCAGGTCCCCCTTTAGATCGAGAGGATGTCGATCGGAGAGGCGTTCCGAGTCCCAAAGTTTTCCCGGCAGATTCCGGGAGACAAAATCCGATCCTCGTGGAAAACCTATCCATCCGTGTGCCCTGCCGCAGCGCGCCAAGTGCGAAGCGCGTGTTCCGCTTCCATCAATCACCTGGTCATCGACCATTTCGAAACGAGCCCAACGATGCGATCTCGCCTTCACCGTGCAAGCCTGGGCGCACTGGCCGCCTTCGCTCTGACCAGCCAGGCGCTGGCCGCCGACAACCTTCTCACCAATGGCGATTTCGCCACCAAGGACGAGACGGGCTGGAGCCTCTCCGTTGCCACCGGCAACGATGCGACCGCCGATTACGCCACGGGGGCGGCGGTCGTTTCCGTGACCGAATCCGATGCGACAAATTATGGCGTCCAGCTCGTGCAGAAAGGATTGCACCTGGATGCGGGAACCACCTATACGGTTTCCTTCACCGGATCCATCTCGGCGGCGCGCAAGATCCATGTCGCGTTTTCTACTGACAAAACTTGGCATTACCAGGGTGGCAGCGACGTCGCCTTGACCGCGACACCCAAAACCTATACGGTCAAGATCACTCCCGACTCCACCGTCGAGGCGGGCATCCTCCAGTTCAATCTGGGCGGGACCGCCGCCGACATCACCATCGACAACGTGGTGGTCTCCGGGGGAAGCAGTACTGTCACCGCAGGTAGCGAGATGATCGTCAACGGCGACTTCGCGACCAACGACGACAGCGACTGGGGCTTGAACCTTGCCGCCTCCAATACCGCCACCGCCGAATTCGCGACCGGTGCGGCCATCGTGACGGTCGTCGCTTCCGATGCGACAAATTACGGCATCCAACTGGTGCAGAAGGACATCGCCTTCGAGAACGGCGCGACCTACACCATATCGTTCGACGCCTCCTCCACCGTTGCACGCCCCCTTGCCGTGGGCGTCAACGAAACCAAGTTTTGGAAGTACCGGGGCGGTGCGAGCTTCAACCTGACCACCACCAAGACCACCTACACGTTCAAGCTCACGCTCGACACGAGCACCGCCGTGGGCGTGTTGCAGTTCAACCTGGGTGGCACCGCCGCCGTGGTCACCATCGACAACGTGTCCATGAAGAAGCTGACCGTCTCCAATCCGGTGGTCCTGCTTCCCGACACCTCGACAATTCCTGACGCCCCCTCCAACTTGCCCGGATTGCGGGTGAAAGGACGTTTTCTGTACACGCCCACCGGCGAGAAGGTGATCTTCCGCGGCGTGAACGAAATGTTCGTTTGGGGCGATCTGCAGGGCGCTTCGCTGCCGGAAATCGCCAAGACCGGAGCCAACGCGGTGCGCATCGCCTGGAAGCTCGACGGCGGCACCGCGGCGGGCCTGGACACCTTGGCGGCGCGCGCCATCCGCAACAAGCTCATCCCCATCGTGGAATTCGTGGACGCCACGGGCAAGTGGGACTCGCTGCCCATGGTGGTCAATGGATGGTTGAGCAAGCCCTACCTGGATGTGGTCAAGAAGCACGAGAAGTACCTGGTCCTGAACATCGGCAACGAGATCGGCGAGTCGGTGGGGCCGTCCGACTACGTGGCGGGCTACGATTCGTCGGTTGCCAAATTGCGTCGCGCCGGCGTGCGCGCGCCGCTCATGATCGACGCGTCGTCGTGGGGTCAGTCGTACACGATCATCAACCAGACCGCCAAGACGTTGTTGATGCACGACTCGTTGCACAACATCCTGAACTCGGTGCACATGTGGTGGCCCATCAAGAACCACACCGATCGTGCCGCCGTGGTCGCCAAGATCAAGGCCGCCATCGCCGACGCGGTCGCCAAGAACATCCCGCTGGTTGTGGGTGAATTCGGCGAGGCCTTTACGCCTACCGACGCCACCGCACCTGTGGCTCCAGGCGACTCGATTCCCTTCCGCACCATCATGGCCGAGTGCCAGGCCAACCAGATCGGATGGCTCGCCTGGTCGTGGGGCAAGGTGCACAACAATCCGCAAGTCGATTTGGACATGACTCCCGACGGCACCTTCGCGAGCCTGCAGACATGGGGTCTCGAAGTGGCCGTCACCGACCCCAACTCGATCAAGAACACCTCGGTGATCTCCAAGTACGTGACAGATGGTGTCGCGCTTGGATGGGACATGGTCGGTGTCCATGGCCGTGCGAAATCCGTCGACGGTTTCGAGTTGCGGGTGGGCAACGGCATGGCAAATCTTGTCGCGCCGGTGGCAGGTACCGTGGAATGGATGTCC
>JBDKGS010000188.1:0-8950 GCA_039798065.1 Fibrobacterota bacterium
CTTCCTTCTCGGCCAGTCGGAAGACTTCCACCGGCGAGAGGGCCCGCACGTGCATTCCAAGTCCTGAGATGAGACGGAAACTGTCCGTGTAGTAGGACAGCGGGAGATTGGGGTTCACGCCGCCCTGGAAGAAGATGGCGTCGCAGCCGAGTTCCTTGGCCTCCAGGGTCTTGGCCTCGATCTGTTCAAGGCTCAGGGTGTAGCCGCGCTGCGATTCGATCTCGTCCTTGAAGGAGCAGAAGGAACAATCGACGTTGCAGAAGTTGGTGTAGTTGATCACGCGGAACGCCGTCCAGGTGGCGACACGATCCCCGTGTCGACGGATCCTGTCGCGATGCCCGGCGGCGGCGATGGATGTCCAGTCGTCGCTTTCCAGGATCCTCTTGAGGTCCGAGCGATCGAGGCGTTGGCCGGAAAACGGCTTTTCGAGGAGTTGGCGGATGTCGAAGGTCGAGTCTGTCATGGGTTTGTGTTCCAAAGATCCAAAATCGACGGGCGATGGTGGTCGGTTCGGTGCTACTTTCGTCATCCGATGACCTTACGACGGAGCTTGCCCGAGCTTTTTCTCCATGCCGTCCAACTCGATTCCGACCGACCTTTCCTCCTGTGGCGAGAGGACGATCGTGTCGTTCCCCTTTCGCGGCCCGATGCCCTTGTGCGCGTTGCACGTCTTGCCGCAGGACTGAGGCAGGCTGGAATCGGTCCTGGCGACCGGGTGGGCATCCTTGCGCCCTCTTCGCCCGAATGGCTGTTGTTCGATCTGGCTTGCCTTTGCGCCGGAGCGGTGGTGGTGCCGTTGTTTTCCAATCTTTCGCCGGAAAATCTGGCTTGGGAAATCGGGGATTCCGGCAGCAAGCTCCTCCTGGTCCAGGACGAACAGCAATACTCCATGGTCAAGGGACTTTGTCCGGCGGGAACCGCCATCACCTCGGTGTCGCAGGTCGACGGAATCCGTCAAATGGATGCTTTCGCGGTGGACGTTTCCGATCCCGTGGCCTGGCTTGCGGACGAGGAACGCCGTTTGGATCCGGAATCCGCGGCAACCATCATCTACACTTCGGGAAGCACGGGGCGCCCCAAAGGCGTGGTGCTCAGTCACAAGGGGCTTTGTTTCCAGGTGAACGCGGCCCAAAAACGCTTTCCCATCGATCCCGCTACGGATCTCGCCCTGAGCTGCCTCCCTCTGGCCCACGTGTTCGAGCGAATGGTGGCGTATTTCCACCTGGACAACCACTATCCGTTGGCGATCTCCCGCGATGTGCAGAAGGTGGGGGACGACCTCAAGGTGTTCCGTCCCACCATCCTCACCGTCGTGCCAAGGCTGTTGGAGAAGATGCTGGCGAAGATCGAAGCGGGTGTGCAAGCGTCGGGACCGGTCAAGAAATGGATCGGGAAGGCCGCCTTGTTCGAGGCCCGGCAGGATCGACATATTCTGTCCAAGCTGGCGGAATCCGTCCTGGATCCGGTCGCGTGGTCCAAGATCCGTCAGGGACTTGGCGGTCGGCTGCGGATCGTGGTCTCCGGTGGGGCGCCGCTGATGCCCGAACTCGAGTTGTGCCTTTCCCGAATGGGCATACCCATCTACCAGGGCTACGGCATGACCGAATTGAGTCCGGTGATCGCCGTCAATTTTCCGGGTGCCAACAAGTTGGGCTCGGTCGGCTTTCCCATGCCGGGAATCGATGTGCGCATCGCGCACGATGGCGAAGTGCTGGTGCGGTCGCCCTCGGTTCTTCTTGGATTTTGGAACGACGCTGCGGCCCGAACCAAGGTCGTCGACGAAGCGGGATGGTTGTCGACCGGCGACCTGGGGCGGATCGATCCGCAAGGCTATCTGTTCCTGACCGGTCGCAAGAAGGATCTGTGCAAGACCGCCGGAGGCAAGTACGTGGCTCCGGTGCCCATCGAAGACGCCGTCGCCTCGCATCCATGGATCGAATACGCGGTGGTGGCCGCCGACGACCGCAAATTCGTGGCCGTCCTCCTTTCCCTGGACCACGCCGCGATCCGACAGAATCTGGCGCTTTCGGGGTCGTTGACGGTGGTGACGGATTTTGTCTCGAGCCCGGGTTTCCATGCCGAGATCGAACGGCACATGCAGAAGGTGAACCAGGGGCTCAACGAGTGGGAGAAGGTGAGACGCTGGATCGTGGCGGGGCAACCCTTCCGCATCGAGACGGGCGAGCTGACACCTACGCTCAAGGTCCGCCGTTCCGAGGTGCTCGTGCGCTACCAGTCCCGCTTCGACGCGCTCTACGCCTGAAGAAATCCACGGTTGCCGAACCTTGTTCGGTAGCTCGGGAACCGATCGTTTGGCGAATTCGTGTTCGATGGATCCATTTGTCCGGCGGAGGCGGTCCGGGAACTAACTTTGATCGCCTATGAGCCGTGTCATCATCGTCGGAAACGTTTCGGAAGATCCTTTTGCCATCGACGTAGGTCACTCCTTCGGGCAGGAAGCGGATCTCTCGGACATCATCTCACTCAAGAATTTCGCCAACGGCGAATTCTGTCCGCGGTTCATCTCCGATGAACAGGATCTGACCCAGATCGGCGAGCAGCTCAATGGTGCCGTGGTGGTGATCGTGTCGGTGAACTCCGACAGCCATTCGCGTCAGACCTTGGCCATGCGGAACTTCCTGATCGCACGGGCGGCCAAGGACAACGGAGCCGCCAAGGTCCTGTTGGTGGAACCCGACCTTTTTTTCTCGGCCCAGGACCGCGGACCGCGCATCGACCACGGTCGCACCGCGCACCCCCGCGACATCAAGGATTTCAAGAAGTTCGACGGTCAACCTTTCAGTTCGTTGTTGTACGCCCAGCTGCTCAAGACGGCTGGTGTCGACGGCGTCATCACCGTCCACAACCATTCGCAGTCCGTGCAGGACGTTTTCCGTCGCACCTTCAACGATGATTTCGACAACCTCGCGCCTTCCGAACTGTACGCCCATTATCTGCTCAACTCCGACATCGTCGATCCGGGCAGAGCTGGCGAAAACCTGGTTCTTTGTGCACCCGACAAAGGAGCGTTCGAGTTCGTGGAGCGGATGCAGGGAGCCATCGGGCTTCCCGGCACGGGCATTTGCAAGCTCACCAAGGAACGCACGGGCGAGCGCAAGGTGGAGATCCAAGTCGCGGCCGATTCCCAAGTTCCTTTGGAAGGTCTCGAAGGCAAGGACGTGGTGGTTTTCGACGACATGGTCCGCACCGGTTCGACCATTGTCAAGGCCTGCCAGGCGATCCGCCAGGGGCGTCCCCGTCGCGTGCTGTTTTGCGTGAGCCATTTCTATTCCAGCGAGGAGGGCCGTGAAAACATGGCTTCCGGCGCGATCGACGAAATCCTCACATTGAATACCATGCCCACCATCCTGAATCGCGACACCCAAGGGCGTCTGCGCAAGAAGCTGGTGGTTCTGAAAATCGAAAAGTGGATCGCGCGGCACTTGCACGGGTACGTGCACATGGCGACAGGCACCCAATTCAAAGAATTCTATTCGGTGGACATGTCCAGCAAGAATCCCCGCTGGCAGCCTCTGGCTCTGCGAGCCGTCCGATAGGTCGTCTCGCGAATTGATCGAATCAAGGCCCGTCTCGAGATGAGAGTTGGGCCTTTTTCATTTTACTCGGGTCCGATACCCCGAAGCTTTGCTGCTGGGTGGTTTATTGCCTGCCTGCCGAGGATGGCAAATGGCGAAAAAGCGTTCATTCATCATTGTTTGAACGTCACGCTGGTCAACGTATCAACATTTCTGTATATTTTGATGTGTTCGAAAACGGGGTGCCTTCCATGGCATTCCGCATAAGGCCTTTTCACTCTCACAGGAGCTCCTCATGGCCCGGCATCTGTTCACTTCCGAATCCGTCTCGATGGGACATCCAGACAAGGTCTCCGACCAGGTCTCCGACGCCATCCTGGACTTCTGTCTTTCACACGACGCCAACAGCCGCGTGGCTTGCGAAACCCTCTGCACGACAGATCTTGTCGTGGTCGCCGGTGAAATCACCACCAAGGCCCCCCTCACCCGCGCCAATGTCGACGCCATCGTGCGCGGCGTGGTGACAGATATTGGCTACACCAATCCCGACATCGGATTCGCGGCCAGCACCTGCCAGGTCGACGTGCGCATCCACAGCCAGTCGCCCGACATCGCCCAGGGCGTGGACGCCAAGGCCGCCGAAGGCAAGGACACCGCCGAGCAAGGCGCCGGCGACCAGGGCATGATGTTCGGATTCGCTTGCGACGAAACCCCCGAGTTGATGCCCGCTCCCATCCACTGGGCGCACGGCCTCATCAACAAGCTCACCGAAGTCCGCCAGAAGGGCCAGCTCAAGTACCTGCGCCCGGACGCCAAGAGCCAGGTCACGGTCGAATATGTCGATGGCAAGATCGCTCGCGTCGAAGCCATCGTGATCAGCACCCAGCACGACGAAAACGTCAAGCACACCCAGATCCGCAAGGACATGATCGAGAAGGTCATCAAGGCGGTCATCCCCAATGGCCTGCTCGACAAGAAGACCAAGTACCACATCAACCCAACCGGCAAGTTCGTCGTCGGCGGACCCCACGGCGACTGCGGTCTCACCGGCCGCAAGATCATTGTGGACACCTACGGCGGCATGGGTCGTCACGGCGGCGGCGCCTTCTCGGGCAAGGATCCGTCCAAGGTGGACCGTTCGGCAGCCTACGCGGCTCGCTACGTGGCCAAGAACATCGTGGCCGCCAAGCTTGCCACCCGCTGCGAAGTCCAGCTCGCCTACGCCATCGGCTACCCCGAACCCGTGTCGGTCTTGGTTGATACCTTCGGCACCGGCAAGATCGCCCAGGACAAGCTCGAGAAGATCGTGTTGGCCAACTTCGACCTCAAGCCGGCCGGCATCGTGAAGATGCTCGACCTCAAGAAGCCCCGCTACTACAAGACCGCGGCAGGTGGACACTTCGGTCGCGAGACCAAGGAATTCACCTGGGAGAAGACCGACAAGGCTGCCGCTCTGAAGAAGGCCGCTGCCGCTCTCAAGTAAGGTTCTGTTCGCATTCAATCGCTATATGCGATTTTAGGGGGCCATCTGGGCCCCCTTCTTGTTTCAGTAACGCCTGGTTTCTAGTAATTTGGGTTTAATGATCCTGATATACTAGCTAATAAAGTGCTGGTCAGTTAGTATTTTGGGAGAATGGATCCCGATTTACTCGTTGCTATGGAATCTGCGCCACTCGATCGATGGGCAACCGACAGGCTTCGCGAGCTGTTCAAGTACTTCCCTGTGGTTTGCGTGATCGGTGCGCGGCAAGTGGGCAAGACCACACTCGTTCACACGGCCTTCCCCGGGATCCGGTCGGTGACCTTCGACGAAATATCCGACATCGGATCGGCCAGGACAGATCCTGACTTATTCCTGCAAAGCCATCCCGATCCCTGTTTCCTGGACGAGATCCAGTTTTCCCCGCAAGTTTTGTCGTCGCTCAAGCGCCTGGTGGACCAGGAAAAACGCAAGGGCATGTATGTGCTCTCGGGCTCGCAGCAGTTTTCGGTGCTCAAAGCGCTGTCGGAATCGATGGCGGGACGGGTCGCATTCCTGGAGCTTCCTCCGTTGGCGCGAGGCGAAATCCTGGGGCGTGTACAAGAATTGTCGTTCGTGCGCACCTGGGTCGCAAAGCGCGGGCAGCTCGATGCGCTACCCGAGGCCACCCGAACCGAATCGCTTTGGCCTCGCGTCTGGCGCGGCGGCATGCCGGCACTCATTGGCCTACCAGATTCCATGATCGCCGACTGGTCGGAAGGTTACGTGCGCACCTATCTGGAGCGCGATCTGCGCACCGTTGGAGGCGTTTCGGACCTTGCCGAATTTCGTCGTTTCCTGGCTCTGCTCGCATCGCAGACTGCCCAGGAGTTGAACGCATCGGAACTGGGGCGCGAGCTGGGCATGGATCGCAAAACCGCTTTGCGGTGGGCTGCGCTGGCGGAGGCGGGTTTCCAATGGCGAGAGATCCCGGCCTATTCGCGCAACACCACCAAGCGCATCGCAGGCAGGCCCAAAGGGCACATGTCGGACACCGGACTTGCGTGCCATCTCTTGCGAATCCAATCGCCGGAAGGATTGGAAGAGCACCCCATGCGCGGGGCCTTGTTCGAGACGTGGGTGGTGCAGCAGATCCTGCGTGGTTTCCAGGACCGCGCGAATCCTCCGCATGTGAGCCATTTCCGCACCTTGGCGGGAGCAGAGGTGGACCTCATCCTGGAGGAGGACGGTTGGATCTTTCCCATCGAGGTGAAGCTGACGGCGCGTCCCGATTCCCTGGACGCCCGCGGGCTCAAGGCTTTCCGCGCCACTTGGCCGGAACACCGCATCGCGCCGGGCCTGCTGGTGTGTTCCATCCAGCACCCTACCTGGGTCAATCCCCAGACGCTGGCGATCCCGTGGTGGATGATCTAAGACGGAATCTGACGTAATCGACGCGGGCGTCCTGTCGCATCTTTTCGTGGACGATGTCGGATCCCGAAAAGTCGCCATTTCCGTTCGTTGCTTTGCTGCTTGGCGTGGTCTGCATCGGCAGCTCGCCGATCTTCGTGCGGTTGGCCGCGGTGCCGGGACCGGTATCGGCGTTTTGGCGTGTGGCGATTGCCGGAATTTGTCTGCTGGTGCTGAGTGCGGCCAGGCGAGAAGGGCCTCCTGCGAAATCGATTCGGTGGGGAGTGGTGCTGGGCGGACTGTTTTTCGCGGCGGATCTTGCGCTCTGGAACCAGAGCCTTTTGCGCGTTCCGGTGGCGATCTGCACCCCGGTGGGGAACAGCGCACCGCTTTGGGTGGGTCTTGGTGGATGGCTGATCTGGAAGCGAAGGCCGTCCGCCGCCTTCTGGACAGGACTTGTCGTGTCGGCGGCTGGCATCGCCGTGCTCGCCAGGCCGTGGAGCGCCGCGGCCAGGCTGGATCTGGTCGGATTGTCGATGGCGCTGGCGGCTAGCGTCTTCTACGCGGGATACATTCTGTGTACGACCCGGATCCGGTCACGTGCATCCACGCTTTCTTTCATGACCTTGTCTACCATCGTGAGCGGTATTGCGCTTTGGCTTTTCTGCACGGCAACTGGACAGGTTTTGACGGGATTCTCGTCGGTGACCTGGATGGCGCTGGCGGGTCTTGGGCTGGTCTCGCACTTGGCGGGTTGGATGCTGATCAACTACGCGTTGGGCCATCTGGCGCCGGAACTCGCTTCGATCACGTTGTTGGGTCAAACCGTGGTGGCGGGGCTGCTTGCTGTTCCGGTGTTGGGCGAACTGCCAGATCCCGTGCAACTCGCCGGGGGTGTGATGGTGCTGGTGGGTATCTGGTGGGCGAGCCGATCCCGCGAAACCGGGGGTTAGACCGCGGCTTCCACCAAGTGTTCCATGGCTGAACGCCAGCCCTTTTCGCCTTGCTCGCCAGTCGAGCGAAAGACCTGTTCAAGCAGTTTGCGCTGCGATCCCGTGAGTTGCCGTTCCAGACGGATTCCGTCAGGGGTCAGTTTCAACAGCCGGGCGCGGCCGTCCTTCGCCGAAGGGTTCGAGTCGACCAGTCGCATTTCCTGGAGTTGCCGCAACGGGGCGTTCAAGGCCTGTTTGGTGACATGGAGCGTATCCAGGAGGTCGCCCACCGAGATGCCGGGGTTGCGCCCGACGAAATAGAGGATGCGATGGTGCACGCGCTGCAGACCGCGCGCATCGAGGATGCGGTCGGGGCGCGCGGTCAGGGAGCGGTAACCGTGGAACATCAGTTCGAGGGCTTCGTTGAGGCGTGACTCGCGATGCGGATCGTGCATGGACGGAATATAGGTCAAGTCTATTGACTTTCATGGCGGGGAAGATGTAAATAGGACAAGTAGATTGACTTAAATTGTCGGAAAGGCGAAAAATCCAATGACCCAGTTCGCAAGACGCATCGGTCGCCTCCAGCCTTCCTTGGTGCGCGAGATCCTGGCCGTGGCTTCGGGCAGCGACATCATCAGCCTTGCAGGGGGATTGCCGGCCGCCGAGGCGATGACGCTTCCTTCCATGCCGCCTTCGGGATGGGAGCAGTACGGGGCGAGCGAAGGAGAGGCCGCCTTGCGCGAGGAGATTTCCCGCTTGCTGAAGCTGCGGGGATTGGAGTGCCCGAGCTCACGGATCATATTGACCACGGGTTCGCAGCAGGGGCTGGACCTTGCCGCCAAGTTGCTGGTGGATGAAGGGACGCCGGTCGCGCTCGAAGCGCCCACCTACCTTGCCGCCTTGCAGGTGTTCAGGCTTTTTGGGGCGGATCTGCGCGGTGTCGACTCAGGAATGACGGGTCCTCGCCAGGAAGATCTCCCGAAGGTTTTTCTTGGCCACGCCCCTGCGCTGTTCTACGCCATGCCGTTGATCTCGAATCCCACCGGTGGAACCTGGAACGAGGCATCGCGACGGAAATTGGCATCGTTGTGCGACGAGACGGGAACGGTTCTGGTGGAGGACGATCCCTACCGCGAGACGTCGGCGGGAAATCACCCCGCGCCGTTGGTGGCAAGCCTGGAGCGCGCTCCTTGGATCCATCTCGGGTCGTTTTCGAAGTCGTTGCTTCCGGGGATCCGACTTGGGTTTCTCGCGAGCTCGGAAAGTCTGTACACCCCGCTCCTGCGGCTCAAACAGGCCGCCGACCTGCACTCTTCGCGATTGTCCCAAGCCATCGCGCTGGCCGATCTGCGCGATCCGTCCAGACACGAGCGCATCGAACGGCTGCAGGCGATCTACGCCGTGAGACGCGAGGCATTCGCCCGGTCGTTGCGACAGGAATTGCCCGAAGCCGAATGGGATGCGCCCGACGGCGGAATGTTCTTCTGGGCTAGATTGCCGGGTATCGACACCATGGCTCTGCTGGAACCTTGCATGAAATCGGGGGTTGCGTTTCTCCCGGGCTGCGAGTGCCTGCCGCGCACCGGCGTATCGGATTGGATGCGCCTGAA
>JBDKGS010000189.1:0-8944 GCA_039798065.1 Fibrobacterota bacterium
AGCTGATGCGAACATGGATTTCGGAAGCACCGGCTTCGCGGACCATGCGACACAAACTGCGCAGCGTGGTTCCGCGCACGATGGAGTCGTCCACCAAGACCACGCGACGGCCCTTGAGTACGCCGGGGATGGGGTTGAACTTGAGCTTGACCTTGTACTCGCGCCCCGCCTGGGTGGGATCGATGAAGGTGCGGCCCACGTAGTGGTTGCGCAACAGGCCGATCTCGAAGCGGATGCCCGACTTGTGCGAGAAGCCCAGCGCCGCGGTGTTGGAGCTGTCGGGGACGCCGATCACGACATCGGCGTCGGCCGGACACTCGGTGGCCAGCTGCTTGCCCAGACGACGACGGATTTTGTCACAGCTGTGCCCGAAGATGAGGCTGTCGGGGCGGCTGAAGTAGACGAATTCGAAGATGCAATGGGCACGCTTGGTGCTTTCGGCGATGCGCAGCGAGCGCGTGCCGTGTTCGTCGATCACCAGCAGTTCGCCAGGCTCGATGTCGCGCACGTAGGTGGCGCCCACGAGGTCGAAGGCGCAAGATTCGGAAGCGACCACCCAAGCCTTGTCCATGCGGCCCAGGCACAGCGGGCGGATGCCCATGGGGTCGCGGCCTACGAACATGCGGTCCTTGGCGAGCAACACCACGCAGTAGCTGCCCTTCACCTGCGCAAGCGAGGCGCGAACGGCTTCTTCCAGATCGTCGCCGGGATGGCGGGCGATCAGGTGCAAGATGGCTTCGGTGTCCGAAGTGGACTGGAAGATGTGGCCCATCTCTTCCATCTGCTTGCGCAACTGCTTGGCGTTCACCAGATTGCCGTTGTGCGCGATGGACAAAGGGCCGCGCTTGTGGCGGATCAGGAAGGGCTGGGCGTTGATGAGCGCTCCGCCGCCGGCCGTGCTGTAGCGCACGTGTCCGATAGCCGCGTGGCCCGGCAGTTCGCCGTTCTCGGCGCAATATTCGGTCAGGCGGGAGACAAGTCCCAGCTGACGCACGTGGCGGACCTCCTGGCCATCGGTTGCAGCGATGCCCGAAGCCTCTTGGCCTCGGTGCTGCATGGCAAAAAGACCCATCGCGGCGATCCGGGAAGCAGTTGGATGCCCCCAGATGCCAATGACACCGCACTCTTCGCTGATTTCGTCGACCATTGGACTGGCAAGGTAGAAAAACGGGGGGGACCGGCCTGTCTAGTTGTCCAGAACTTTCGATCCTGGAGCGGCGAATCTGCGATTCCCCTCAATCCTCCGAGAAGGCGATCACCTGCGAGATGGAATCGGCGCCCATGGCCAGCGCCACCAACCGATCGAGGCCCAGCGCGACCCCGGCGCCGTGCGGCATGCCGTGGCGCAGCGCCTCCACCAACCCGTGGTCGATGGGGGGAGTGGGTTTGCTCATGCCTAGACGGGCACGGTGTTCTTCCTGAAAGCGGGAAAGTTGCTCGGCGGGATCGACCAGTTCGTCGTAGGCGTTCGTGAGTTCCACACCTTTCCAGTACATCTCGGCGCGCAAGGCCACCGGATGTCCGTTGTCGTGGCCGATCCGCGCCAAGGCCGCGCGCGAAGGGGGGTAGCCCCACAGGAAGACCGGTTCCTTCTCGCCAAGACCGGGTTCGACCCGTGTCACCAGCAACAGGTCCAGCCAGCCGTCGCGGTCGGCGGCGCCGATGGAGGGCATGACAGCTTCCGTCTCTTCCACGGCCTGACGGATTTTGGCGATAGGGTCGGCGAACGGATCGACTCCGGCGCGTTCCAGGAAGGCCTCGCGGTAGCTCATCCAGCGGGCGGGCGGCAGTTGGGGGGCCACGGCGCGCGCCAGGTCTTCCACTTCGGTGCAAAGGTCGCGCAAGGTCCAGCCCGGACGGTACCACTCGAGCATGGAGAATTCGTTCTGGTGCCAGCGCCCGGAGCCTTCGTCGCGGAACACCCGTGATATCTGCCAGATGGGTCCGGAACCGGCGGCCAACAGCCGTTTCATGTGGAATTCGGGACTGGTCTGGAGCCACAGCGAATGGTGGCGCAGATGGGATTTCACCTCGAAGGAATCGATCCACAGATCGACCGTTCCGCTGGAGGCGGCGATGGGCGTTTCCACTTCCAGCACGTCGCGGGCATGGAAGAACTCGCGCACGGTCCGCAGGCACTTGGCGCGAAACCGCAAAGCGTCCATGGTGGCCGAAGGTTTCCAACTCCCCGACTCGTCGTGGTTGCGATCCATGTATCCTCCAAGTGGTCATGCGCGGTGGTTGGGACTGCAATCTACCCAGTCGCGTCGGATCGAACAGGGCCGACCATTCCCGATGGGCAGTATCTTTGCACGCAATCCAATGGGAATCAAGGACGACAACAACTGGCAGGACGAAATCCGGCAAGCCTTCCGGGATCCGTCCGACCTGGCTTCCCATCTGGGTTTGTCGCCGAGCCAGCTTCCCGCGCTGCCGGAGGATTCGACCTTCCCATTGATGGTTCCACGCGGCTTCGCCGACCGGATGGCCAAAGGCGATCCGCACGACCCGCTTTTGCGCCAAGTCTGGCCCGAGCGGTCGGAATCCGTCATGCAGGCGGACGAACTGTCCGATCCGGTGGGCGATCTTTCCGCGCGCAAGGCGCCCGGACTTTTGCAGAAATACCAGGGTCGCGCCCTGGTGGTGGCCACCGGAGCCTGCGCGGTGCATTGCCGCTATTGCTTCCGGCAGAACTTCCCCTACGACGAATCGGCGCGTTCGCACGACGAATGGACCGCGCAACTGGATTCAATCCGACAAGATTTGTCGTTGCGCGAGGTGGTGCTTTCGGGCGGCGATCCGTTGTCGTTGCCGGATTCCGTCATCGAGCGTCGCCTCGCCGATCTTGGCGAGGTGGAGCATCTGGCCACGCTGCGCATCCACACCCGCCTGCCGGTGGTGGTGCCTTCGCGAGTGACCGCCGGGCTTTGTCGGATTCTGTCGAACACATGGCTTCGCAAGGTGGTGGTGCTGCACGCCAACCATGCGTCGGAAATCGACGCGTCGGTGGCGTCGGCGGTGTCTCGGTTGCGCGAGGCGGGCGCCACGGTGCTCAACCAATCGGTGTTGTTGGCGGGCGTGAACGATTCGGTGTATGCGCTGGAAGGACTGTCGCACGCCTTGTGGAGCGCGGGAGTTCTGCCGTACTATCTGCACGCGCTCGATCGAGTCCGTGGATCGTCGCGATTCGCGGTTCCCGACGATGACGGAATCCGTCTGATCGAAACCCTGCGGACGCGTCTGCCCGGCTACCTCGTGCCGCGCCTGGTGCGCGAGGTCGAAGGGGCCGAGTCCAAGACGCCGTTGGGGTAGAGGCCCAGCTTGCCTGGAGCCACGCCTGAATGGCAAGGTCGACCGGCCGTTGGTGTATTTGTACGTATTGGTGAAGTCGTGCCAAATGGTCAATGCCGCTCGGCGGTGGGCGACACTTTCCGTCAATCGGGAGCTGGAAGGAGATCTATGAAAGCGTCGTTTCTCTTCGTCGCCGTTTCAATTCTTGTCCAGACAGTTTTTGCCGGGCAGACCACCATCCTGTTGCACGGCCTGAGCCGCACCAACAAGAGCATGGTCGAGGTCGAAAAGGCCCTCAAGGCCAAGAGCCATCGGGTCTTCAACATCGACTACCCGTCGCGGAAATTCCCCATCGATTCGCTTGCCGAAATCGCCATCGGAGGCGCCTTGCGGACCATGGTCCGCGATTCCACCGATACCCTGAATTTCGTGACGCATTCGTTGGGCGGGATCCTGGTGCGCGAGTACATGGCCAAGCACAAGGTGCCGCGCATGGGACGAGTGGTGATGCTCGGGCCTCCCAACCACGGCAGTGAAGTGGTCGACAACCTGAAGGGCGTCTCGCTGTTCAGCCTGCTCAACGGTCCGGCGGGACAGGAATTGGGAACCGATTCGGCCTCCAAGCCCAATTCGCTTGGAGCGGTGGATTACGAGGTTGGAGTCATCGCGGGAGATCGCTCCATCAATTGGATCAACAGCCTCATGATCCCGGGGCCCGACGACGGCAAGGTGTCCACAGGGTCGGCGCGGTTGGCGGGAATGAAGGATTATCTGCTGGTGCACGCCACGCACCCGATGATGATGAAGAACGCCGAGGTGATTCGACAGATTCTGTGCTTCCTCGCCACGGGAAGGTTTGATCGGCCATCGAAGGGTTGAACACAGGTGCGGATGCAGGATTGATTCGTATTCTTTCATCGGTCCGCTCGTAGTCGGTCACGGCTCGAGTCCATCGTTGGAAAGGTTTCCCGTGCGATTGTGCTCCTTGTTCATGCTGCCTGTGTTCGCGTTGGCGAATCAATATTCGGGTTCGGTGAAAAGTCTTTCCGGAGCCGGGGTCGCCGGGGTTTCCATCTCGCTGGGAAGCCTCGTTACGCTCACCGATGCTCATGGGAATTGGGTCTTGAATGGAACCTCACAGATTCTGTCAGGACATCGAGCCCCCATCCTCGTCGGCAAGAATCTGACGGTGGAGAATGGACATGTGACGTTGGGCTTGCAGGGTGTCGACTTGCAAGGCCGCAATCTTGCGAACCAAGCCATCCGGGCTGCGCGTGTCAATACGGAAGCGGCGCGGTCAGCTGTTTTGCCGGACACGATCCTGGTACGGTGGAACAACAAGACATTGTTTCGATTGCCGATGACCAAAGACTCGTCCGGAATCGCTCTGGCTCTCGATACGGCCTGGAGCGATGATCGCGGGCTCGCGTGGAATCCAATGGTCGTTTATGGCAGCGTGGCGCAGGGAGGTACGACCTATCGAACCGTGCTGATCGGATCGCAGCGGTGGATGGCCGAAAACCTGAACGACAAGGGAACGAGCCCAATCACTGGTGTCTGCTACAAGAACAGCGATGATTCGTGTGCGAAGTATGGTCGACACTACACTTGGGCCGAATCCATGAGCGGTTCGAAATCATCGAGCCTGAGCCCCAGCGGTGTGATGGGAATTTGCCCGTCTGGCTGGCATGTGCCGAGCGATTCGGAGTGGGTGGCGATGCTTCGCTTGGTGGACACGGGCTCTTACCCCGATATCACCAAGCTCATGTCTTCGAGCGTCAAGGGATACGCGCAGTCGAAGAACTACGCCGAGGAATACGGGTCCGATGTCTACGGCTTTCGAGCCTTTCTTGCCGGGTATTACGACAGAAACTTCAACGCATTTGGTGGCAACGGATTCTGGTGGAGTGCGACGGAGTCCGATTCGACGAATGCATGGTCCATGGATGTGACCAGCAAAGGCATGACCGCGTTTCGCAGCTACATGAGAAAAGGGGTCAGCCTTTCGATTCGCTGCAAGAAGGATTGAACGCGAAAAAAGCCCGCCGCTAAAAGCGGAGACGGTTCTTGTCGCGACAGAATCCGTCTAGTTCGCCTTGGTTTTGTCAGTGCGGAAGCACGCCCACGATGACGGACAGAATATGGCAGACGCTCCCGCCCAGCACGCACAGGTGCCAGACCGCGTGTCCGAACGGCATGCGTTTGTCGAGCAGGTAGAATGTGGCGCCCAAGGTGTAGACCACTCCGCCCGAGAACAGCAGGGTCACTCCCTGTCCTGACAGATTCTGCAGCAGTTGGGGCAGGGCCGCCACGATCACCCATCCCATCAGCACGTACAGCAGCGTGGACACGAACTTGAAACTGCCGGTGAAGAAAAGATCCTTCGCGATCCCTGCCGAGGCCAGACCCCAGATGACGGCAAAAAGCGTCCAGCCGGCGCCGCCACGCAGGTTCACGAGCAGGAAAGGCGTGTAGGTGCCGGCGATCAGCAAATGGATGGACACGTGGTCCAGGATGCGGAATGCGCGGCGCAGACGCGGGCTTCGCGTGGAGTGGTAGAGCGTCGACGCCGAATACAGCAAGACCAGCGCGGCTCCGAAGATGCCGACCGACGCGATCTTCCACGGATCTCGCGTGCCGGCCGCCAGCACGACCATGAGCGCGAGCCCCCCGATGCCGATCCCCGCGCCCACCGCATGGGTGAGCGCATTCGCCTGTTCTTCGAGCTCCAGAAGGCGGGTGGATTTCGCGGATAGAAGGGCCATGCCTACCAATCAAGGTCCCTGGAGGGCCTTGGCGATGTCAAAACATGTCACGAATGCGTTTCGACAAAAACTGTCGTGCCGCTCGAGTCCGGTTTCCGGATGAATGGCCGCTGCGGAGTAGGCTTGTTCGTCTTCGGGCACGGGTTCAGCCGCACGTGAACAGCCCGGTGTCCTTGTGGATGCGTACGGCGCCTCGCTGCGCCAGGATGCCGTCGATGGATCCTCGCAAGCGGTCGCGGTCCTCTTCGCGGATGATGGTCTGATCCCCTGCAAGCCGATTGAGGGCGTAGATGGAATCCACCAGGGCCGAACCATCGGTCACCACCAGTGTGTCGGAATAACATTCCAATCGGATATCGTGGAACAACGGACGCAAAAACTCCACGCCGGTATCCAACGAAAATGTCTTTCGGTTTTCGGGAAAGGCCTGATCCAATTCGGAGAATGGGTAGGTGGCGAAGACGAGTCCTTCCATCTCCAGAAGGTTGCGTTTTCCGATGGCCGAGACCAGCAGTTTCCCACCCCATCGCAGCACCCTTCGGATTTCGCGAAGCACCTGTTCGGGATTGGCGATGCGATGGAGAAGATGGTCGGCAATCACCACATCGAAATGATCATCGGGATAGGGAATCGAATGGGCATCGATGTTCTTGAATTCGAAACCTCGTCGATTTCCGATACGATCCTTGCATCGTTCCACATTCCGGGCGGAGACATCTGAAATCACGATTTCCCAGCGCATCCCAAGGCGACCCAAATTGTCGGCCCAAAGGCTTCCTGAACCACTGCCAAGTTCTAGGATATGGAGCGGGTCGCACTGGTTCACGCGATCGAACAGCCACTCGCGCCACGGGCACGGATTCGTGCCGACATTGGATATGCATTCCAATCGGCTGGACAATTCACAAAGTTCCAATTCTGTATCGTCGACCAACATGTCGTTGTCCTTTCCTGAATCACCTCTGGGCCGTCGTTCCAAGAACGAGTTCAGATGTCTTCGATTCCGTTTGTCAGGATTCGTTTGGTTTTTCTGTGATAAGTCTTGCTGCCGACAGACAATCGTCATGGATCGAAAAGAGTCTAAGTGCGAAGGGAGTTGTCGTTTGCTTTGGTTATTATCGCTTATTCATTTACTGAAATGCAAGAAGTTTTTGCGAATAATTGAATAGCTCATTCGCGAACTACGTATTTCGTGAATTGATAGCGACTTAGCCGCAAATGCGCTCCCTTACAAACCAGCGAACATGGCTTCTTTTGGCTGGCGTGGAAACGGATGCAAACCACGTGGAAAACGACGGCAAGAACTTCCACGGTTTCTGATGTTGCAGCAGCAAAGTCCCGCAAGAGCGGGGCCCTGACGGGGAATCAGAAACCGACTGGAATCGTTGTCGAGGTTTTCGCGTCCCGGTATTGGATCCAGGCGAGGCCGGTGAAGCTGCCTGGAATCGAGGCGTGACGGGTGTTCGCGGTGAACCCGACGCGTCCCAGCACACGGCCACTGGCATCGAACAGAACGGCGGTTCCCGCCCCCAGCGAGAGGCCTCGATCCAACTCGATCGCTCCAGGCAGACGGCGTGTTTTCAGAGGATGCGCTCGCGAAACCGGTGCGATCCCGACGCCGTTGTTGCGGAAGATCTTGACGTTGCTGATGGAATACTTGCCACGTGCGGTGGGGGCGCTGCCTTGGAGCTTGGCTTCCCAGCTCATGGACAGGAGGTCGGTTGGTGTGAAAGCCAGCGGCGGCGTGGTCCACGGGGGTTGTTGCAAACTGTCCAGATCGATGCACCAATTGCGGGGCTTGGTGTCGTAAGGGATGCGGATCTGGTGTTCCTTGCCGTTTTGGAAGGCGCGTCCGGCCTTCTTCACGTGGAAGGAAATGCCGCCCAGGTCGCTGGCGAATGCGCCGAATTCGAGATCGAAGGAAACCGCTGCGAGATTGGATAGATTCACCGCAACCGGAACCCCCGAGCTGTCGGGCGACCCGAATTGGGTTTCCACGCCAACGAACCCCGAATAGGGGGCGGCACGTTGGAGTTTGAATTCGACCACGGCGCGATCGGAGGCCGAGTCCGGCGCCCATGTGTCTGGACGGGAAGTGTCCGGGGCCGACAAAATTTGGGAATGGCCACGCGAATTCGTGTCGGCCGCTCCGACGTCGCTGAAGGCGTACCACCACCCGCCCAAACCGTTCTTCTTGGTTTGGGTGGATTGGAAGCGTGAAACCGAGGTCGAATCGCCGAAGCACGAGCGGCCTTGCGTCGGGGCGGGCCAGGCGCCGCCGACCCCGATCAGGCGCAAGCTGTCCAGATGCACCCAGCCGGAATCGGATTCGCAGGTGCCGCTTTTTGTCTCGCACGATGCGTTGAGCTGGATGGCGAAGACCCCGGCGAGGATTTCTGTGGGCTCCATGGCGGGCACGTCGATGGCCCAGCGCGGCCAGGTGAGGTCAAGCGCGGAGACGTTCCACTCGACACCTTCGGGTCCTACGATCGTGTCCTTGCCCAGCGAAATGCCGGAATCGGAAGCCGCCTGGTAGATGGAATCGTGGGAGGAGAGCGACAGGCGGATCTTGCGAGGCTTGTCCGAGGAAAGGCGAAGCCGGATCGAGCTCATCATCCGCAAGTCGAGAGGTTGAGATTCCGGGAACATCAGGCCGATGCCCGCCGAAGGGTAGTTCTTGCCGTCCAGGACAAAATCCAGACGGGCGCCAGGAGCGCCTGCGGTGCTGCCGGGGCCGGTCGTCACTCGAGCGATGGTGGCGGTGTGCAGTGGGGTCTTGTGGCTTGCCGAATCGGTGGCGTTGGGGTAGTAGTAGGCGTAGATCCCGTTGATGTTGCCGGGTCTGGAATCCAAATCCTTGAAATCCCAAAGCATGTCTGCTCGGGCGG
>JBDKGS010000190.1:0-8936 GCA_039798065.1 Fibrobacterota bacterium
TCCAACGTGTCGTCGAGCTTGGTGGAAGACAGCCCTCCGGCTCCCCCTTCGCGCAAGAATTGTCCAAGCAGCCCGGCGGCCGCGTCGTCGTGGGGACCAAGCGCCAATCGGCCTTCATTCCACACGAACTGCGCCGACGCGAGCGGAAGCGACGAATCGGGAACCCAGTAGACCACGACTCCCGGCTGGATGGTGTCGGCGAAGCTGGAGATGAGCGGTGCGCTCCAGACCAGCGGCGGAACCGGAATTTTGCTGGGGTCGGTGGGAACCGGCAGGGTCGCGAGGGACGCGCCGCCTGGTTGGCTGTTGGCCTTTGCAGTTTTTTGCGAATCCACGGTGGGAGCGGAGAGAGCGCCGATCATGGGTTCGTCGGCAGGGGGTGGCAGGGTCCGCAGGCCCGGGCAGGCCACCAGGAGCGCAAGCGGAGCCAGAGACAAAATCCGTCTGATCATTCGTAGACTCCGGTGCGTGTGCGTTCGGAATGGTTCTTGGGCAACAGCCATCCGACGGTGGCCCGTTCCGGCTTGAGCCATTTGGCGGCGGCGGCGCGCACCTCGGGGGCGACCACCTTTTGCGTGGCCGCGGGATACGTCTCGACAAGCTTCCAGCTTCCGGTCAATTCCAACATCCCCAGTTCGGTCGCGAAGTCCTCTGTGGAACGAAGCCGCGCGACGCGAGTGGCCGCAAGACGATTTTTGACACGTGCGATTTCCCGTTCCGACAGGGCCGAATCGCGCAGCTTGCCAATTTCCGTCCAGAGGATTTTCTCGATCTGAGCCGGATCGGCACCGGGTGCGGGGGTGGCCGTCACCACGAACTGGCTCGCGTAGGCCTGCGCGCGATGCCATGCGCCCACCGAAGTGCACAAGCGCAGCGAGTCGACCAAAATGGGCTCAAGTCTGCCCGCAGCGCCCGACAGCACGCCTTCCATGATCTCGAAGGCGGGCGACTCCGAAGCTTGGATTTCGGGGACCGGGAACAGGATGTCGATGTTGGGACGGGCGTTGTCGCGGATGGCCACGAACCGCTTCTGCCCCACCGGTTCGGGATCTTGCGAGACCACCTTCGGGAAATCGGCGCCCTTGCGGATGGGCCCGAAGTACCGAGCCGCCTGCGCGAAGGCGGTGTCCACCGAAATGTCTCCGGCCAGCACCAGCACGGCGTTGCGAGGCCCGTAGAAACGGTCGTAGTGTTCCTGTACCTGGCTGCGGCGGTAATTCTCGATGTCGGATTGCCAGCCGATGGTGGGGATTCCGTACGGATGCGCTCCCCAAAAGAGAGCGTCCATGGTTTCCCAGTAACGCCCTTGGGGACGGTTTTCGACGCGCATGCGCCGCTCTTCGCGCACCACGTCGCGTTCGGCGTAGAAATCGCGCATGACCGCATGTTGCATGCGATCGGCTTCCATCCAGAGGAACAGCTCGTAGCGGTTGCGGGGAAGGGTGACGTGGTAACACGTGCCAAGATCCGTCGTGAAGGCGTTCAGGTTGGTGCCACCCGCCTTCTGGTAGGACTGCCACAATTCGTCTTTGACGAAATACGTCCGGTGGATGGCGTTGACGCTGTCCATCTGCTTGGCGATGCGCTTGACCGACGACGAATCGGAGGCGCCGCTGGCCGACCGACGCGCTTCCTCGAGGGAGTCGATCAGGGGCAGGAATCTGGCGTCGGCGGTGCTGTCGGTGATCCCCACCTTGCGGGTGCCCTTGAAGAGCATGTGCTCCAGCATGTGGGCGATGCCCGTGCCGCCCGGGTGCTCGTGGACGGAACCTGTCGCGTAGAAGAGTTGGCAGGCCACGACGGGCACTTTGCGGTCGGGGTAGACGATCACCCTCAGTCCGTTGGAAAGGACCGTGTCCCGGACATTGAGTTTCAGTACCGGGGCGTCGGCGGCGCTGGCGAGAGACCAGGCCGAAAGGAGCGCAAGCAGTGAGCCCCGGATGGCCGCGCGCGTTGAGGAGAAATTTGGCATTGGGCTAGTTGGCTCCGAAAGGTGAGAACAGATTCCGTCAAATGCCGGCGTCAGACAGGGAAACTCCAAAATAGTCGGTTTGTCGACCGCGGCGAACCCGAAGAGATTGACCGAACGACAACGGGCCTTTTCGCGAAGGAATGCTCCAATTCGACAACATCCGGTAACGTTGATTCATTCACCAAATGTGCCTAAGGTCCGAAACCCTTTCCGTGTCCACGGCCAACAACCCGGAGTCCATCCATGATGCCACGCCACCCCTCGAGTCATTCTGGTAGCGCCAAGCGAGTCTTGACCGTAGCCACCCGAGCCCTGATCGTGCTTGCGGGCTCGTCCTTGGCGCTCACGGCATCCCCCACCGACAAGCCCCAGGGGTTTGGCAGCGCCACCACGGGCGGTGCAGGCGGGACCGTCGTCACGGTCGACAACATCGCCGACCTGAAGAAGTACGCCAGCGCCTCGGGCAAGCACATCATCTACATCAAAGGCACCATGGGCGACGCGGGGTCCAAAACCTCCAAAGGCGGCGACCGGATCACGCCCACCGCCGACAAGACGTTCCTGGGACTTCCCGGCGCCACCATCAAAGGTGGATTCGACATCAAGGTGTCGAACATCATCATCCGCAACCTCGCGGTCTGGGGGCCTGGCGCCAACGACATCGATGGCAACGACCCCATCCACATCGAAGGCACCGGCGCCAAGAACATCTGGATCGACCACTGCCTGGTCAGCGATGGCCAAGATGGCAACCTGGACATCACCAATGCCGCCACCAACGTCTCGGTGACCTGGAACAAGTTTTCGTATACGTCGCTTTCCAGCAACCACCAATATTGCAACCTGATCGGATCGTCGGCGACCAAGACCGCCGACACCGTCATCAAAGTGACCATGGCCTGGAATTGGTGGGCCGACGGCGTGGTCGAGCGCATGCCGCGCGTTCGCTTCGGCAAGGTCCACGTGATCAACAACCTGGTCAAGACGAACACATCCAACTACGCCGTTCGCGCCGGTCAGAACGCCAACATCCTGGTGGAAAAGAACGCCTTCATCAAGACCAAAAACCCGATCGAGATTTTCAAGGACGAGACAGGGCAGATGGTGAAGGTGACCGCGGACAATTACTTCGAAGCGACATCGGGTACCCAAGCGGGAATCAGTGCGGAGAAGGTCTTCGCCGCCCCCTACACGCTGACGGGCTTGATCGATGCCAAAACACTCGACGCCAAGGTCAGCGACGCGGCCGATGGCGCCGGCCCGACCATCGACGCCTGGAGCACCTCTTCCATTTCCTCGCACTCGGGCGTGGTTGGATTCAGCATGGCTCGCCAAGGCTCGTTGTGGACGCTCAACAACTCGACCACAGCAACCTTGCAGGTGGAAGTCCTTTCGCTGGACGGCAAGCGTCTGCAAAGCCTGCGGATTGCTTCGGGATCGCAAGCCCAACTGCCCGCCGATCGCGCCTCGCGCATCGCACGCGTCACCGGCGCCGACGAACAACGGATCGTGCCCATTCCTGGTTTCTGATCCGCAAAACGACATTCGAAACAAAAGGCCACCCTCGGCATATTCCGGGAGTGGCCTTTTTCATGTCGACAAAATCCGTCTTTGACGGAATCCGTTTTAGGCGCCGGCGCCGATCTCGCGGATTTCCACCTTGTACTGGTAGCCCTGCTCCACCAGGAACAACTGGCGGTGCAGCGAGAATTCCTGCTCGCGGGTGTCGCGGGTGACCAAGCTGTAGAAGTGCGCCTGTCGTCCGTCTTCCTTGGGCCGCAAGATGCGCCCCAGGCGCTGGGCTTCTTCCTGGCGACTGCCAAACGTCCCCGAGATCTGGACCATCACGCTGGCTTCGGGAAGGTCGATGGCGAAGTTTCCCACCTTGCTCACGATCAGCGCGGGAATGACCCCGTCGCGGAAGCTCTTGTAGAGACGCTCGCGGTCGCGTTGGGGCGTTTGCCCGGTGATCAGCGGCAGGTCAAGATCCGCCGCGAGTTGTTCCAGCTGGGTGATGTATTGCCCGATGACAAGAACTGACTCGCCGCGATGACGCTCGATCAGCTCTTCCACCACGGCCTTCTTGGCAGGGTTCTCCGACGCGATGCGCACGCGATCGCGGTCGGTGGACTGGGCGTACTCCACATAGCGGCTCAAGGGCTGCGGCAACCGGATTTCGGTACAGGTCGCCGTGGCGATCCAACCTTGCGCTTCCAGCGTCTTCCAGGGCACGTCGTAGCGCTTGGGGCCAATGAGCGCGAACACGTCGCCTTCCTTGCCGTCCTCGCGCACCAGCGTGGCCGTGAGGCCCAGACGACGGGTGGCTTGGACTTCGGCAGAAACACGGAACACAGGCGCCGGAAGCAGGTGGACTTCGTCGTAGACGATAAGTCCCCATTTTTTGGCCGCGAACAATCCAAAGTGCGGAAAGTCGGCGTCCTTTTTTTGGCGGTAGGTCAGAATCTGGTAGGTGGCCAGCGTGACAGGCTTGATGTCCTTGGTCTCGCCGGTGTACTCCCCCACTTGGTCGGCCGTGAGGGTGGTTTTGTCGATGATTTCGCGGATCCACTGGCGCACCGCCACCACGTTGGTGGTGAGGATGAGCGTGTGGCACTGGGCTAGCGCCATGGCCCCGATGGCCACCACGGTCTTGCCAGCGCCGCAAGGCAGCACCACGGTGCCGCAACCGCCCTTGACAGATCCTGCCGCATGGAAGATCTCGCCCGCCTCGCGCTGGTAGTCGCGCAAGTGGAACGGCTTGCCAGAAATTGTCGTGTCGCGGGTCGTGAACGAAAGCGGATCCCCGACGGTGTAACCGGCCAGGTCTTCCACCGGCAAGCCAGCAAGCGTGAGAGCGAGCTTGAGGTGGCCGCGAAAGCGCGAGTCCACCCGGCAACGGTCGGGAGCCAGCAGATCCAGCATCCAGGGCTGGGCGGCCTTGACGTGCCGTGCCTCGATCAGGGCCAACGGATCCTTCGCGACCAAATGCAGTTCGTCGGCTTCGCGAACCAGCTGCAGCGTGCCGTAACGGCCCATGTACGAGGTGATCTCGCGGACCACGTTCTGAGGAACCGGAAAACGGCTGTGCAAGTTCAATGCATTCAGAACTTCATCGGCGGTGCGACCGGTGGCGGCGGCGTTCCAAAGGCTCAGATGCGAAATGCGGTAGGTGTGGACATATTCCGGGCTCTTGACGAGCTCGGTAAACGGGGCGATGGCGTCGCGGGCGGCTAGATATCCCGGTCCCTCGGTTTCGAGGAGGAGGGTCAGGTCGCCCTGGACGATGAGTGGCTTGTCGGACATGAAGGGGGGAAATCTAGGTCGGGAAGCCCTGCATTGCGACCTATAACATGGATCCGGCCCAAGTCGCGCCCTTACGAGGCAATCCGCGCATCACGCCTTTGGGTGAATTGCGCCCCTCGAAACGCCTTGGTGGGATTCAGCCCACCTGGGTGGAAAACTGGTCGGCCACGTCGGTTCGGGCCGCCTCGACCAGATCCAATCGCAGGATCGCCTCGATACGAGTCCCTTTGCCAACCGCCGAGCGAACGGCAAAGGCGCCACCGTGACGTTGGACCACCTTGCGACACAATGACAGCCCCATACCGTTGCCTTGGATGTAGCGGCCAAAACCTGCGTTTTCCGAATTCAGCAATAGCGGCTCGCCAAGCCAGGGAAGCAGCTCCGGAGGGATCCCTCCGCCGGTGTCCTCCACAACCAGTTCGACACCCGCCGCGTGGTCGCGCAGTACGATCGTGACTTCGCCTGCTTCTGTGTGCCTGAGCGCATTGGCCAGCAGGTTCGCGGCCAACCGCCTGACCGACACGGGCTCGCCCTTTCCCGCCATGCCCTCGACCGAACCCTCGAAGGAGAGTCGGACCGCCACGCCGGGTTTGGCGCGTTCCTTCAGAAGCTCGTAGGCCTGCTTGACAGAATCTGCCGGATAGAATTCTTCCCAGCTGGCCTTCTTGCCCGCCAACCCGAACGTCTCCAGGACATTTTCGAGGGTCTCGGCCAAAAGCGCCGCCGATTCGACGACCCGGTTCACCACCGGCTGGATGTCGTCGGGGATGCGGGCCATCTTCATCTGCAGACGTTCGGCCGCCATCCGCACCGTGCCCAGTGGCGTGCGGATCTCGTGCGCGATGGCGCCCACCAGCGCGTTCACGCGCCCAAGGGCCATGGCGTGCATGCGTCGCTCCAGGTCGTGCTCGGAGCGCTGACGGATTTCGCGATCGAGCATGCACACGCGCCGTGCCGCCTTCATCCGTGCGACAAATTCCGACCTGTGCAGCGGCTTGCGCAGGAAATCGTCGACGCCGTTCTCGAACGCGGAATTCAACAGGTCGTCGCGATCCGAAGACGTCACCAGCAGCACATAGGCCGCGTGGCTCTGATTGTCGGCCCGCAGGCGGCGAAGCATTTCGATGCCGTCCATTCCGGGCATGTGCCAGTCGACCACCACCGCGGCGTGCTTGCGCACCGCGTAGGCCTCCAATGCGCGCAACGGATCGTCGTGGCATTCGGGGATCCAGCCTTGGCGCGACAGCCACGACTGGAGAATGGTCAGGACCGAACGATCGTCGTCCACCACCAGCACAGCGAGTCTCTCCGCATTGTCCAATCGCTCCTCCGATGCCTTATAGACCGGTCGCGATTGTACCACCACGTGTCGGATGCCGACACGTCAAGGTTCACCAATTCTGTCGTCGGCTTCCCAGGGCGCGGACTTCGATCAGCTCGAAACTCATTTTGGGACTGGCGGCGAAGAACACGATGTCGTGGATGGAATGTTTGACGTTGTCCCAATTCCACTTCAGCGAATCGCTCTTGGATCCGGGTGGTGCGCGGAAGTCCTGCAACCTCACCGGCAACCGCGACCAGCCGCTGGGCAAAGTGAGCAGATGTCGGAATTGTCCCGCGCCGCCGATCCGATCGACCTCGGAGGAATTCAACTGGATCCAGACCTTGGTGTCGTTGGAGCCGCCGCGCACATAGAGTTGCAGCGAATCGACCCTCGACCAATCCATATCCCGCCGGGACAATCGCACCCCGACACCCGCCCAAGGATTGATGGGTTTGACTTTCGCGAACTGCAAAGGTTCGCCCAGCTCCATGCTCCACGAAAAGTATCGACCGAACGGGCTGGTCTTCACCGCCGAGGTGGAATCGGGAAATCCAGCGGGCGAGATGCTGGAGGTGCCTCCCCAATCCGCGTCGGTGGCTGTGAACCATTGTCCCGCATCGTTGTCCTGGATGTCGTAGTCCACGCCTCGCAGCGCGGAACGGATGGGATCCGCTTCGGCCGACAAAAGCAAGGTGTTGGCCGTGTCCGGTGTCAGATCCATCGGGGGGTTGTCGCCCTTTTCCAGGTACCGTTCCGTCAGGAGGATGGTGTCGGATCCTGTCTTCCAGCTGACCTTGGCCCAGATCCTGGCTGCGCCGGGCATCAATGTGGCGTAGAAGTCTCCGTAGGAATCGTTGAACCAATGGATGGGCAGAATTTGTCCTGTGCCGCCCACCCAAATCGATTCGATGACGAGCCCCCGCGGACGGGTGATCTTCCCGTACAGACGCGCCTCGGCGGATAGACGGATTTCCGATTGACCGGGAAGCGCCACGGCTCGGTAACCAGGAGAGCTGGCCACGACGTACCAGGAACGAACGTCCGGAATGCGCAAGCTCCAATTCCCTTGGGGGTCGGTGACCGTGGTATCCAGCGCTTGGGCAGCCTGGTTGGAGTAGACGGGGTTCCACTCCCCCGCCCACGACACCACCTGGACACCCGATGCGGGCTTGCCGGAATCTGTCATGACTCGTCCGGCTTGGATCTTGTTGGGTTGGTCGCTGCCACCCCCGGCGACCCGTTCCTGATTCTCCCCGCAACCGAACATGGAAGCGGCGATCAGAACGAAAGCACCTGCTGCTTTCATCCGTTCCTCCGGCGCGAATCGCGCGGGATCCTGGCGATTGGAAATGCTTGCAAGCTCACAACATACACTCCATCGACCTCGGGATCGGCAACGGCTTCGGCCAAACAATTCTGGCGGGCTTCGTCGAGCAACCGAAACACTTCGTCGAGGGTCTTGCGGGAGGCGGAAAGGACCGCCCACGAGGCATGCCTATCGGTGGCGGGCAGACGCTCGGCGGCCTCGATCGAGCGCAGCATGAACTGCGTCCTGGCTTCGCGCAAAACTTGTCCCGGCACGTCGATGGCCGACAACACGGCATCGTCGGTGACCCACTTCTCGCCTTCCTTGCGCAACAACCCGATCTCCTGGAGAAGCTCCAGCGATTCGCGCACGCGCTCGGCCTTGAGAGGAGGCACGAACATCTCGCCCAACTTGGTTGGATCGACCCCTGGCTTGGACCAGGTTGCCAGTTCGCGAACGACAGGAGTCTCCCAGCGGTCGTAATAGCGCCAATGATCGCGTTCCAACCGTTTGGCATCGCGCGCACCGCGCGCCTTCTTCATGGCTTCCAGGGTCTCTTCGCGTTCCTTCGCGGTCTCGGCTTGGTTGTGGCGCACCAAGGTCCGGAAGTACTCCAGCGACGGGCCTTTGATCTTGAAAATCCGCCCGATCTTTTCCACGCCATCGGGACCCAGATTGCGCTTGCCGGCGATCACCAACCCAACGAAGCTGTGCGACGAAAAACCTGCGCGATCGGCGAACCACCTCAGGGAAAACTGCTTGCGCGTCGCTTTCCAATGATCGAGGGTCGCCTTGATGAACGCTCGGTAGTCGCCGAAATCCCAAATAGCCTGGTTTGGATCCATGGACTGATTCTACTTGGTACCAAGCTCGGATGGCTGTGGGATCGCAACAGTTCGCATCGCCCTGGACTCCCAAGAATACGAGAGGGAACTCTCGGGAGTTCTACGCATCCTTGGGCAAACGTCTCATGGATTCGGCGACCTGGCGGTACGTGGCCTCCAACATGGGCAGGAACAGGCCTTCACGTA
>JBDKGS010000191.1:0-8923 GCA_039798065.1 Fibrobacterota bacterium
AGGCGAGTTCCACCGCCTACGTCATCAACTACGGTCCGAGCACCACCCTCCGGGCGTACGTGCAGGCCTGGAATCCTACCACCAAACGTTGGGTGTCGGGCAAGGATACATCCATCAGCCTGCCCATATACGTGAAGGTCGATGCTCCCGTGTTCAAGAAAAACGACGGGACGGTGCTTGGTTCCAGCTGGGAAACGGAAGGGACCTCGCTGCCACTGAGGATCGAGGGCCCCGGAACCGTCTACTATACCACCACGAACAACGAACCCGACACGTCCTATTCGGGATCCAACACAAGCCGGTGGCTCCTTGGTCAGAAATTGACGTACCCTTCCGAGGAGCCCATGACGATCAAGGCGATCTCCGTGGTGGACGGCTTCAAATCGAGCACTTCGACACTCGAAATCCGGCGTCCGTCCTGGGTTCTCAGCGACGTGGATGCCGCAGGATGCGTCAGCGCGAAAGGCTCCCTGGCTGTTGCTTGCGGAGACGCCAACGGCCCTTGGGTCTGGCAATCCAACAATACCTGGGGAGTTCTGGACGACAACTGGAGCTACGGACAGGTCAAGTACGTGAAGACCGGTGCCGACCATGTCTTCATCGCCACCGTGTCGGGGAACATCCTTCGCTGGAACTACGGCAGCGGGTCCTCCACCCTTGAACTCATTGGAATCACCACCGGCAGCCTTGGTGGTCTGGAATTCTTCCACGACACCGTTTGGGCCACAACCAGCCTTGGCCCGTATTTCTACGACGAACAGACTGCCGATTGGTACCCGGCTCCCGTCGGGTCGGCCACCACCGCGCCGGCCTTCAACGGCAACCCCGGACCGATCTGGGCCGACACCCTGAACAACCAGCTCTGGATCGGGTTTGGAACCAGCGTCTGGAGATACGGTGCTGCGACGTCTTCCCTCCCAAGCGGCTGGACCAATTGGGGATCGGTCTACGGAACGAGCATCGGTTGGATCGGGAACGATCCGTTCAATCCGGGGAGCGTCGCGGTCGCCGCCGGGAACTGGCTATACCAGAATCCGTCATCTCCCAACGGAAGCTCGAGCAATTATCTGAGCGTCGGCGTCGGATCGATCGTGCAGGTGGTCCCGACGACCGGAGGAGCGTTCATCGCCAGCGACAACGGTTCGGCCGGTGGTGGAGTCAGTCGAGCCACCGGTTGGAACCCGACTTACGGACTCTCGCCCAATCGCAAATGGCCTCTGGTCAATTACGCGGGCGTATCCAGTCAAGGCGTGGTGCAGCTCACCGTCAACGGCTCCAACAAGCTCTTGGCGACCAGCCCCCAAGGAACCTATCTGCTGAATCTCCTTCCCTAAGCAGGGAACGGCTCTTGCTCCCTCTACGGAGAGGGGGCATCCATCGGGATGCCGGAGCCTGATCACGAATTCAAAAAGCCCTTCCGACAGATACTGTCAGGAAGGGCCTTGTGGACGATTCTTGTCAAGGTCGCCATCGAGGCAACCTCGGATCGGGTCAGGCCTTCTTCTTCACCACCATGGTGTAGCGTTCGGCGTTGTCGATGGGCTCCAGGTGCACGATCTCGTGTCCGTCGTTGCGAAGCGACGCGGGCACCATGCGGTACGGCTCGCCCTGGTCCAGGATCACTTCCAATTCCTGTCCGACTTCCATGAGCTCCAGCTTGAGCTTCACCTTCACGTAGTTCATGGGGCAACCCACACCGGTGAGGTCCAACAAAGGCAGCTTGGCGGCGCCTTCGGTGGTCTCCACGATGGCCTGGGGCTTGAACTTTTCGGCCTTCCAGCGGTACACCTCCGTCACACCTTCGATGAACGCGCCCGCTTCGGCGACGAACTCGCGCGCGATCGCCTCGTCGACAGTTCCTGTCGTGTTCACAACGAAGTCGGCGAGTTCCGGAAGCGCCTCGTTGGCACCGTAGAACTTCTTCCAGGTGGCGAAGTCCTCGCTCCACGACTTGGTCTCTTCGCCTGCGTTGGAAAGTCCCGCGCGGAAGGCGTGCCCCACGGCTTCGCGGGCGTTCTTCACGGCGTCGGTCCAGAAACTGTCGGCAATCAGCTTGCGCGCCATCTTCTGGGTGTTCTCGGCGTCCATGAGGGCTTCGTTGATCAGGTCGGTCACGCCGCCGGCGCACTCCCCTTGGCCCATGGCGGGATTGTAGTCCTCGTCTTCGCCCCAGTCCTGGAACGCCGAAGGATCGGTGTCGTAGCTGGGAAGCTCGGCGTAGGTGGCCAGCAGGCTCTTCACGCGATCGTCGGGCAAAGCCAGCAGGAAGTCGTCAAAACTTGTCCCGGTGCCTTCCGCTTTCCAGGTTTCAACCAGCTTCATCACCGCTTCGGGAGCCTTCTTGGTTGAAACTCGGATGGAGCGCTTGCCCATGCGACGGATGCCGTTTTCCGCACCGCCGGCCAGCATGAGCTGCGCGAACGGAGCCGACTTGCCGCCGCCCGCGCGCAAGCCCACTCCATGGAACCCGATGGTGGCAATATGGTGCTGTCCGCAGGAATTCGGGCAGCCCGAGATCTTGATGTTCGAGCCCGCCACGTCCAGGTCGGGACGCGCATCCAACGCCTTGGAAATGGCCACGGCCAAACCCTTGGACGAGGTCATGGAAAGATTGCAGGTGCTGCGACCAGGGCAGGCCAGCACGTTCGACAAGCGGTCGTAGCGTGCGTCCACGAGGCCCAGCGCCGCCAAGCCCTTGTACAGCTGCGACAGATTCTGACGTGGCACCGACACGATCACGATGTTCTGGTCGGGCGTGGCGCGAATGTCGCTTGCGGCCAACGTGTCGGTCAGGTCGCAGATCTTGTCGATGGTGTCGGCGTGCAGATCGCCCAATTCCACGCGTACCTTCACGGTGAACAGATCGGCGCCGCGCTGTGCCACCACGTTGTGCTCCACCCATTCGGCGGGAGCGCCTTCCACCACCAAGCCGGCCTTGCTGGAAACCACAGGGTCCAGCGACAGCGACAGGCTCGAGGCGTCCACCAGAAGCGATTTGCCGTATTCGGAATTGGCCAATTCGTCGAACAGCTCGCGATAGACCTGTCGGAATTTGACAATCCCCCACTTTTCCTTCACGTACTTCATGCGCGCCTTCATGCGCTGCTTGCGGTTGCCGTGGGCGTTGAACAGGCGAAGCAATGCCGTGGTGCAGATCAGGACCTCGGAAATCGGCAGGAACTCCTCCACCGTCTCGGCGCCGATGGGTTGCGCGCCCAGGCCACCGCCCGCCACCACGCGGAACCCCAACACGCCGTCCTTGATGGCCGCGATGAATCCGATGTCGTTGATGTTGCTCAAGCCTCGATCGACTTCGCTTCCCGAAAAACCGATCTTGAACTTGCGCGGGAAATTCTGCGAGTACGGATTGCGCAAGCAGTGGATGAACACCTTGTCGGCCACTGGACGGAAATCGAACACCTGGTCGGGGCCCACGCCCACGAACCAGTCGCCCGTCACGGCGCGCACGGTGTTGCCGCAAGCTTCGCGGCTGGTGATGCCGTCGGTGGCGAGGTCGTCGATGAGGTCGCCAGTTTGTGTCCGCGGGATGTGATGGATCTGCAGCGCCTGGCGCGTCGTGATGTGCACGATGCCGTTGGAACGCTTGCGTGCCTGGTCGCCAATCGAACGCAGCATGGCGGTGTCGGCCACGCCGTACGGAACCTTGATGCGGATCATCTGCACGCCGAGCTGGCGCTGTCCATAAATGCCCTGCCAGAGGCGACGCTTCTGGAAGGCGGTCTCTGGAATCCGTCCACTTTCGAAGTCCGCCAAAACCTTGCGGAAATCGGCAATTTCTTCGACAACGACCTGCGACTTTTCGAACTTCAGCGCCATGTACAGACCCCTTCCTAGTTTTCCTATATGAATTAAGGTAATCATTTTGTCGCATCCAGAAAAGACAAAATCGAGAAAATGTCTCGATGAACACGATGGCCGTTCCAAATCTGGGCGCATCCCGCTTCCCCATCGTACCATCGCTTGGAGCGGGTCGGTCCCCTCCAGGCTTAGGCCCTGCGGCCACGGCCTCCTCGGCGCGACAACTCACGTCTACCAGCATTTCCGCGCCTGCGGGGTCATGGGCTCCGCCCGCCTTCCGGGGCGCCTTGTGCAGGGTGGTGAGTTTGCAATCCGTGCGATCGGAGCACGCGACTCCGGCGGCGGCCGCAGCAGTAAGACTCCGACAAATTCCGGATAGACGCCTCATGGCGCTACATCCAGTGGTAAGTTTCCAGAAACCCGCGCGAATCCCTCGCGCCGATCCAACACCATCACCAGGGTCCCCGATGAAAAAATTCGCCCTTCTCGCAACACCGTTTTTCGCACTGGGGCTGATGTCCTGCGGTTCCAGCAACGACTCGCCGTCGACCACCGCTCCGGCAGTGTACACGGACGTCAGCGCCGCCAATCTCACCACTTCCGACAAAGCCTTCCTCGCCAAGCTGCAAAGCGCCTCTTCGGCCTTTGGTGCGATTTCCCAATCCGCCAAGCGCGACAACAAAACAACCAGTGCAGTCGGTGCCCGCAAACTCGACCTGTTCGATGGCACATGCACTTCGCCGCGCATTCTTCACGAAGAATTCTGGGAATTGGGAGATTCGACGGTCGATTCCACCACGGTCGGAGCTCGCCGTTTCGTCGTGGACGACACGACAATCACCTACGACGCGATCACCGGAGCCGATATCACCTGCGACTACGAGGCGATGTTCAATGCCACCGGGGGAACTCGCGAGGTTTTCCGCCAAGCCATGATCGAAGGCGATCTGCTGACCACCTCCATGTCGGGAACCAGCCTGAGCAAGACAAATTATGTCGACAGCACCTGGGAAATCACGTTCAGCATGAAAGGCAAGGTCCGTTACAAGGACGGATTCACCTTGACCTTGGACAGTGCCTCTGATCGCATGGTCATGAAGATGAACGACTTCACCTCAGAGCCAACCCCCACCGATCTCTACTACCACGTGATCTTCGACGGCTACCCCTACTCGGCCGTTCTCCGCTACAACAAGACCCTCGACGCCATCCAAGGCGACATCGTCCGCGGCGGCGAACGCATCGGCACCATGCGCGTCTACCGCGACGACCGAATGGAAGTGTTGGATTTGGACGGCAAGGCGATCACGCCCTAAAACGCGCTCCAAAGTTCGCTTCGTTTTACGGACGGCTCGATACCGTCCGTTTTCGTTTCCGGACGGTACGCATTCTTCAATGGCCGCAGCAGCCGGATTCCCTACAGACGCATTTCCCCGGCGCCCCAAAAACGGAGCGCGAGTTGGGTAAATCGCCCCTTCGCTTGGGAGCCTAGTCCTTCGGGAACAACGGTGGATGCGTGACCACGCTCAGCACATAATGGTAGGGCATGTACGTCGAGCTCTGGGTCTCGATTTTCATGTAGTATGTGCCCGACTTCGAGCACCAGAAATCATACGGGCGTTCAGGCGTCGAGATCTGGCCCAACAGGGTCGAATCCGAATTGTACAGCGATTGATTGAGGTACATATAGCCACCGCCCGCATCATCCGTGATCAACGCCGAGACCAGGTAGCCTACTCCCGAATCCGCCTGGAAGGAAATCCAATCCTGATCCTTCCAATTGAGCAAACGAGCCTGCGAAGGCCCATCCACAGTGATTGACTTTGCCGACTTCAACGTATTGTCGTTCTCGAAGCTGTCAACTACATCAGCCATTGCCGCCAGGGTGAACGATACCGGAGTGGTGTCAAGGCTTTCGTATCGCGCCACATTCAGATAGTAGTCGCCAGAAGCATAGCCGTAGAAATTCCGAATATGCTGCTCGCCTGGTCGTACGATCAATCGAGTTCCAGCTTGCAATTCAAGAGAATCCGCACGGTAGATTCCCAGTGACAACGACGCGGAAGTCCCCAGGTTTCCAAGACTGAGCTCGTACAGCCGCCCGTCCTCCAAGGACCCAAGATGGACCTTCACCCAATTGTCCTCCCCATTCAGCACGTACGACCGGGGAATGTTGTCCAATGGGATTTCCTTGGCTGTCGAAACCCCTTTGGCGGCGGCACCACCGCTCGCCAGACGCCAAGAACGCAGATCGCAACTGGAGGGCAAGGCAAATCCTGTCATCGCGATAAAAGCAGAACTCTTCGTCCTTGGAGTCAATGTGACAAATCCTGCCGAACCATCCCGCACGAATCCATTGCGCCCCAGGGCGACAGAATCTGCCGAATACACCCAGTAGCTGCAGCCTCCCTTGGCCCCGATCGCGTAGGTCAGCCCCGAATCCATCGCGATTTCCACCCAATCGGTATCCCCCCGATGCAACTGGTGCCTAGAAACCGAACTGTCGGGAACCAATGTGCTGGCCGACTTCATCCCATCGTCGGGCTCCAATACATCGTACCAGGCGGGCTGCGAATTCCGCTCGTCCAGCTTGGTCGTGTATCCACCAGAATCTCCCCCGGTCACGCGGTAGCCGTAGACGCCAGCCTTGGTGCAATAGAAGATTCCTCCGCCCGAGTCCTGGGCCATC
Organism: Fibrobacterota bacterium; assembly: GCA_039798065.1. Lineage (GTDB taxonomy): Bacteria > Fibrobacterota > Fibrobacteria > UBA5070 > UBA5070 > UBA5070. The sequence continues at coordinate 6,509 of JBDKGS010000191.1, forward strand.
TCGACCAAGCTGGCCCGGACTGGTGTCGAATCGAGATTCCAAACGGATCCAAGCATCGAATTGGGTTCACGATAGGGATGACCAAACACGTAGGTCTTTCCGGAATCCGCCGAGAATCGGAACCAATCCTCGTCACCGGATCCCATGTACCGGAATTTGACATCACCCTTGGCGATGGAAATGCCATGCGTCAATCCTTCAGGTTCGTTGGCATCGTCGGGAAGCTCCTTGACGGACAGGCTGTACGCCATCCGATAATACGAGGAACGGAACTGGATGTAGGTGTAGCCGTCCTCCCTCGCGCGGAAGGTCCTCGACCAGCGAGGTCCCGTTCCCCAGCTCGGAACCGCCAGGGCCGTATCCTTGCCGAAGAATTTGAATTCCAAGTTCGCCTTCGAAACGTCCAAGGAAACCCTGTACAACTTCCCATTCGTGGTCTGGATTTTCACCACGTCGACGTCCCCGATGGAAATGAGATGCCCCTCCACCGAACTGTCGGTGGAAATTTCGTGCGCGATGGCGAAACCTCCATCCGGCTCGAATCTGTCGTTGGGGGGCTTAACGGCAGCCACATTCCTCGGGATCGTGAAGTAGGATCCACCAGCCGGATTCACCGTTCCAGCGACCTTGGCGTAGGTGATGGTGTCCGTCGCCGCGAATCCGATCCGTCCAGTTGAGGAGCTATAAGACACATTGCGACCAGCTCCATCCAACAGAAGCAGCGTATCGGCCTGGAATTCGTTGAGCTCGTAGACCTTGCCAATTTCCGTCCGCATCTTCACCCAATCCACGTCGCGGATGTTCTCGGGCCCGAGATCGAACCACAACATCTTGAGGACCGTGCTGTCGGTGGGCACCAGGGTCGCCTTCGATTGCACATCGTTGGGTTCGTAGCCATCGAACGGCATCACCAGGATCCTGTACCGCAGTGGCTTGGTGGAGTCGGTTCCCGTCACCTTCACGCGCACGATGCTGTCGGAGCTGGCTTTGTACACCACATACCCTTTGCCGGAATCGCTGGTGGCCAACACTGTATTTCTCGTCGAGGAGAGGATCGTGACTTTCGAAACGTATCCCCGGTAACCCGTGATGATGGCGTAGGTGGAGTCCTTGGAAAGCCCGAGCCGGTACCAGTCCGTTCCCCCGACGATCGTATCGTCGATGAATTTGAAGAACTTCTCCGATGTCAGCAACCGAGCGTTGGTGCCCAACAGATGGGTATCCGTCGGCTGGGCCACCACGGAAGAGGCCGTATCGACCACCTTCGGTGGGTCGGTTTTGGGATCGCTGACGTCGCAAGCCGACAAGAAGACCAAGACGACTCCCAGCCAGACAAAATTTGACTTGGCCTTCCGCACCCGTTTCGCGGCTCCGACGAACGATGACAAAAACCGTGACATGAAAACTCCTGCGCGGTATGGACAAGTGAGTTGCGGGCATCCAAGCGATTCCTGAAGCTCCCATGTCTCCCGCCCATAACCGGGATGACCAGGTGCTCCCTATGTCGCTCCATGAAATCTAGAGACTTTTTGGTCCGTTTTTGAGATTTGTCATCGAGCTGAAAAATCGATCAAACAAAAAAGCCCCGCCCTCCGGTTGCCGGAGAGCGGGGCTTTCGCTTTACAGAATCTGTCTAGTTCAGCCCTGGCAGAGCGACGAGGCCTTGGCGGCCAGGAACGACTTGCCGCCGGCCAGGTAGGAGTCCACGGCGCGAGCCGCTTCGCGGCCTTCGGAGATGGCCCAAACCACCAGCGACTGGCCGCGGCGCATGTCGCCCGCGGTGAAGACGCCGTCCACCGAAGTGGCGTAGTTGGTGGCCTTCACGTTGCCGCGTTCGTCCTTCTCCACGCCCAACTGCTCAAGCAATCCCTTCGGATCGGGATGCAAGAAGCCCATGGCCAACAGCACGAGTTCGCACTCGATGATGTATTCCGAACCAGGAACTTCGTCGGGCTTGCCTTTGCTCCAGTCCAACTTGACCGCGCGCACGCCGCACACGTTGCCGTTGGCGTCGCGCAGGATCTCCTTGGAGCCCACCGACCAGTCGCGCTCGCAGCCTTCCGACTGCGACGTGCTGGTGCTGAGCATGGCCGGTCCCGGATGGGTGGGCCACGGAGTCTTGTCGGTGCGGCCTTCGGGAGGCTTGGGCATCAGTTCCACCTGCAGGACAGATTTTGCCCCTTGGCGGATGGAGGTGCCCACGCAGTCGGAACCGGTGTCGCCGCCGCCAATGACCAGCACGCGCTTGCCGGTAGCCAGGATTTCCTTGATCTCTTCGCCGCGCTGGTTGCGCGTGCCAGAAAGTTTGCCCACGCGGTGGTTGCTCTGCGACAGGAATTCCATCGCAGGATACACGCCTTCGCCGTCGCGGCCAGGAATCGGCAGGTCGCGGGGAACGGTGGAACCACCGGCCAA
>JBDKGS010000192.1:0-8817 GCA_039798065.1 Fibrobacterota bacterium
TGGCGCTCGACGGATCTCATGCGCTTCACCCTCGATTTCCACACGGCTTTCGCCAAACGCTACCAGGACGATCCTCGCCTGGCCTTCGTGCAGGTGGGCTTCGGCCTGTGGGCCGAATACCATATCTACGACGGACCGATGGTCCTTGGTCGGACGTTCCCCGACAGGGCGTTCCAGACGAATTTTGTCCGGCACCTGGACACCACCTACACGCGGCTTCCCTGGAGCATCAGCATCGACGCGGCCAACGACTGGGCTCCGTTCGACAGCGTTCCGGCCTTGAAGAACCTGGGCTTCGGGTTGTTCGACGATTCGTTCCTGCACCAGACGCACGATGCCGAAAACCGTCCGAATTGGCTGTATTTCGGGGAGACGCGCTGGAAGCGCCGACCCGCGGGCGGCGAGTTCAGCTACTACTCGGACTTCGACCAGCAGCACGTCCTGGACAGCGCCGGCATCTACGGGCGTACCTTCGAATCGCAGGCGTCGCGCTACGGAATCAGCTACATGATCGGCAACGACCAGCTTGGCTTCCACACCGTGGGCAGGGTCGCGCAAGCCTCCCGGGCCTGCGGATACAGGTTCAAGGCGGTGGAGTGGGAGGCAAGCAAGGACAGTTTTCGTCTTGGATTGACAAACTCCGGTGTGGCGCCGTTGTACCGCGACGCCTATGCCGTGGTGGGATCGGACACGTCGAAGGTTTCCTTGAAGGGCATAGGGGCCGGCGACACCATCCGGTTGCTGTTCGCTCGTCGAGACGCCTCGGTCCCGCGGCCTTCCATCGCCTGCGGGCATTGCGTGGCCGGGCAGAAGATCGGGGTGGATGCGAATTTGGCGGGCGAGGGAGCGAAGGTTCGGGTGCGCAGGAGTACCGAATCCTTCCAGTGGATGCATGGTGCTTCGGGGTGGCTCTACACAGGAGCGATGGAGAGGATGGTTTCGGTCTTCACGTTGGATGGCAGATCGGTCTGGAGAGGCGTCTTGCAAGGGAATGACGGAATTTGGAAGCGCTTGCCCGTGGATGGCGCGAACCGGATCCTGCGGTTCGTGGAGGAGCCGGTGGATTTCGTGGCGGCCTCCGTTGGTGGGCCTCGCGCTGAATAGATTGGGGATCATGACCGACTCGAACGCTCCCGACATCCGATCCATTTTCGACAAAATCCGGTTCGCCACCGAGCGGCCCATCGACGAGTTGTGCGCGTGCGTGAATCGGCGCGAGGAAGCCGCTCCTATCCTGATGGAGATCCTGGAGGCCGAGCTGGCGAAAGGGTTCAGCTCCGACAAGGACTTGGCGGTTCCCTTCGCCATGTTGCTTCTGGCCGAAATGCGTCACCGGCCCGCCTACGGTCTGCTCCAGAAATTGGCGCGCCACCCGCAAGCCGAGGATTTCCTGGGCGAACTGCTCATCGAATGCCTGGGGCGCTGCCTGGCCGCGTGCTGGGATGGACAGATTTCGTCGTTGACGGATCTTGTCAAGGATGCCTCGCTGGACGCCAACCCCCGCAACCAGGCCGTGGTGGCCGTGATGTGCCTGGTGACGGCCGGCGAACGGGCGCGGGAAGATGCATTGGAGGATTTGAAGGAATTGATGCGCGAGGCATTGGCCACCAAGTCGTCGGAAATGGCCGCCGCCTGCGTGATCGGGCTTTGGGACCTGTATCCCGACACTGAATCGGAGAAGTTGGCGCGGGAGCTCTACGCGAAGGGGTTGGTCGACGACGACATCCTGCCCTTGTCGGATCTCGACGAGGTCGTGGAGCTGGGCCTGGAAGCGGCCATCGAGGCGGCCAAGGAAGAAAGCCTTTGCTCGCTGCATGTCGATGCCGTTTCGGATTCGAATTGGTGGTCGTGCTGGGGCGGCGACGAAGACAGCGAATTCGACGAAAGCGAGTTCGACGAGAACGGCGATTGGATTCCCCCGGAGCCGATCGAACAGCTGGTTTCCGAGAAGGTGGGACGCAACGAACCGTGCCCCTGCGGCAGCGGCAAGAAATTCAAGAAGTGCTGCGGCAAGTAGAAGGGATGAAATAGGTGAAGATGAATCACCGCTCATCCTGAGGACCGCTCCAGGCGACAAACTACGGCGGGGCACCTCTGGGGCTAGCCGTAGGCGTCTCGAAGGGCGAGCGGAACTTTGTGGTCCGTCTGCATCGAAACTTGTTCCCTAGGTCAACTACGAACAATGCGCTGCGACGGATTTTGTCGCAGCGGTGCGCGATGGTTACTTGTGCTTCTTCTTGGCGGTTTTGGTCGCGTTCTTGGATGCGGGTGCCGCGATCGGAGCCTGGGCGGATGAGGCGGAAAGTTTCGCCGTCTCGTTGGCCTTGCGCGCTTTTTCGGCCATGGCCATGAACACGCTGTCGTCGGGCCAGCGTGCCAGGGTGCTGTCCATCCAGTTCACCTGGGCGTAGGTGTCCTCCATGCCGACCAGGGCTTCGAAACCGTAGATTCGGCAAGCCTTGTTGCCGGAATCCGACTTGACGCAATGCGAGGCGGCCGAGAAAGCGTTCGCCTGGAGCATCCATCGCGCGCTGGAATCCATGACCGGATTGTGGTCGGAAATGCGAAGGTTCCCCAGCGCGACAAGCTCCAGCAGCGTGGCCGGTGGCATGCGACAGGCGCGCAGGGAGTCGGCCATTCGCAGAGCCAATGTGTCGGTGCGGATGTCGGAACGGACCAATTCGGCTTGCAAATCGTAGCGATCGCAATCGTCCAACGAGCCGCTGTGGGCCTGGAGAGCGGCCCAGGCCGCGTCGTATTGCCGCGATTCGACAAGTTTTGTCACAGTATTCCTGGCGTTGTACCCATTGTACCAGCAGCCACCCATGGAGACGACCAGGAGGCCGGCGAATCCGAACAGCCAGGTGGAACGGCGCAGCAAGAACGGAGTGGGGGCGTCTTCGTCTTCGATCGAGTGGTTCATGAATGGCGGTTCCTGAGTTGGGAGATGCATCCATCGCGAGTGTACGAAAGACGACGTGAAGAAGGTCCATTATTTCTGGACGGTAATATCGATGAATGGGCGAATACGTGGCAAATAGAGAAAATGGGGGGAATGCCGGTCGGAAGTGGAGGCCGAACGCGCCAGGTGCCCGGAATGGCCGTAGGGGCCGTTCACGAATCGCCCGAGGGCTACCGCCCGCAGCCTGGAGGGGACCGGCCCTGCCGGAATCCGGCGGGGAGGCGCCCAGACAAATTTTGTTCAGTCGAGGATCTTGAGCATTTCCACGACAAGGCGGGCGGCGTTGTCGGCGGCCTTTTCCAGGAACACGGGGAAGTCCAAGTGGTTGCCCTCGCCGGCGGCGGGGACGTCGGAGAGGCTGCGTACGATCAGGAACGGAATCGAGAAACGAAGGCACACTTGCGCCAGAGCGGCGCCTTCCATTTCCACGCAGGCCACGCGGTGCTCGCCGAAGCGTTCGCGAATGAGGGACACCTGGTCGGGACGGTAGACGAACGAATCCCCGGTGCCCACGGCCCCCTGGTGGATGGTGGGGATCTCTTGCCAGTTTCTGACAGCGTGTTCGAAGAGATCCCGCAATTTCGCGTCGGTGTGGTACACCGCGGGCTCGCCCAGCATCTGGCCGTACTCGAAGCCAAGCGGGGTGACGTCGACATCGATGGCCAGGACCTCGTCGGGGATCACCAGATCCAAAATCTTCTGGCCGTCGCGCAGACCGCCCGAACTTCCCACGTTGACGATGGCGTCGGGGGCGAAGGCGCTCGCGATCAGGGTGGCGTTCATGGCGGTGTTCACCTTGCCCACGCCGGATTTCGCCAGAACCAGGTGGTGGCCCGAAAAATCCACGTGGAGCACGCTTAGTCCGTGGACGATTTCCGTGGTGCCTGACGGAAGTTGTCGGGCCAGGGCGTCGAGTTCTTCCTGCATGGGAGCCAGGATGGCGATGGTCTTCATGGGACAAAATTAGGTCGTCGCTGCGGCGGGGGCGTCGGGCCCGAGGAGCGATGCCGTTGGCGGAGGACGAAATTGTCGCTGATTTGAAATGTCTCGTGGCGCCCAGGATGGTCCTACCTTCTTAGGGTATGACCGACACAAAGACCAGCCAGAACGACTCGCAGATGACCATTTCCGAATGGATCGATTGCCTCAGGTTCCCGGACGATTTCCAGGTCGACGCCATCGAACAGATCGTGTCGCGTTGGGACGAAGCCGCCGAGCCTTTGCTGGAAGCCTTGCGCCGCAGTCTGGACGAAGCCGACGATGCGGATCTCGAGCCCGAGGATCTGGACGAGGTGCCGTTCCAAGCCGCCTACCTGTTCGCCCAATTCCGGCACAAGGCGGCATTCCCCGAGTTGCTTCGGTTGGTGCGCCATCCGCTCTCGGAAGATCTGCTGGGCGATTTCCTGTTGGAAGGAATGCCCAAATGCCTGGCTTCGTGCTGGACCGGCGAAGCCGGCGACTTGCGCGATGTGGTCTTCGATCGTTCTGTGAACGAGTACGCCCGCGTGGCCGCTTGGAGCGCGCTTCTGTGCCTCACCGCCTGGGGCGAGCGCTCCGAAGTCGCTCTCCTGGCCGATCTGAAGGATCTTCTGGAGGATTCGGGCACGTTGGGATCGGGATTTCTGGCGGGATCGCTGGTCATGTCGGTCGCGCAGATTCCGTCCGACGACGAGGCGGTGGAGCTTGCGCGGGCCGCCTACAGCCAGGGCCACGTGGAAGTGAAGACGTTTCCGTCGAAGGAGTTCGAGGCCGATCTCAAGGCCTTCGAGGCGAATGGCTGGCAGGAAATGCTGGCGCAGCTGCATGGTGTTCCGGTGGGCGACGCGTCCCAGGAAATCGAGCAGTGGTTCGGGGACGAGGACGACGAAGACGAGGACGACGGCGATTGGGAACCTTCGGAGCCCGTGGAACAGCTCGTGGCCGACAAGATCGGGCGCAACGATCCGTGCCCGTGCAAATCGGGCATGAAGTACAAGAAGTGCTGCGGCAAGGAATCGTGAATTAGCCAGGGTGGGTTTTGCGCACTTCCCGCTCCCGTCCCGAGAGCGGATTCGGGTGCGAGAAGGTTCCCGCGAAGGGTGCCGGGAAGCGATCTTCTATCGTAAGGTGAAATGGGAAGCGCCAAGCCCGCCTCCCGGCCGTCGCCTTTCCGAGGAACCATGGACCACCTGCCGCTGCGAATCTTCGCCTACACCGACTACCGGGCCTTCCTGAAGGACGCCGTGCAGGCTCTCAAGGAGAAGGATCCGAAGTTCTCCCAACGCTGGGTGCTCCAGCGGCTGGGGTTGAAGTCTTCGGGGTGGCTCGCCGACATGCTTGCCGGACGACGGAATCTGTCGCGCACCCAGGCTTCGGTGTTTGGACAGATTCTGGCGATGAACGCGCGGGAAGAGCTGTATTTCCAGACTCTGGTGGATTACGACCAGGCCAAGACGCTACCCGAAAAGAACCGCTGCTACGAGAAGATCCTGACCTTCCACGAAATCCCCAAGGATCTGGTGGATCCCGACCGGTTCGAATATTTCAGCCACTGGTACATCCCCGCCATCCGTGAATACCTGCTGATCGAGCCGTTCAAGGGCGACGCGGAAAAGCTGGCAAAGCGCATGCGGCCGGCCATCACGGTCAAGCAGGCCACGCAGGGGATCGAGGTCCTGGAACGGCTTGGAATGGTCAAACGCTACGCGTCGGGCGAATTGCGCCCGTCGGTGGAGCACGTGAAGAAGCAAAGCCAGTTCTCCGCGCCTGTTCACTACTATCGTTACCTCAAGGCCCAGATCGAATTGGGGATGGGGGCGATGGAAACGATCCCCAAGGAAGAGCGGGACGTTTCGGCGGTGACCCTGACCTTGAGCGAGGAAGGTTTCGGCGTATTGCGTGAGGAACTGAAGGAGCTGCGAAGACGCATGATCCGATTGTCGGAAGAAGAGAATCGCAAATTCTGGCAAGGCGTGGATGGCGATTCGCGTCGCGTCTACCAGGCGGTTCTCCAATTGTTCCCGGTCAGCGCGACCCGCACATCCAAGGCGGTGGCTCCATGACGCGCCGGTTCCGATCGAAGCTTCTTCTCGCGGTAGCCGGGTCCGTTGCGCTGTGGGCCTGCGCCGACGACCGTCAGGTGAGCACCGAGGTCGAAAACGAAGTCGCGGCCCGCGCCATCCAAGGCGTGGCGATGGACAGCGAGGCCCTGGATTCGTCCAGCTGGTCCGCCTGGGACGCCACCGGATCGTTGGTCGCGCAGGGGATGACGGATTCCGTCGGGTATTTCGAGGGCGTCTTCTCCAAGCCTCCCGTGGGCGGGGTGCTCGTGGTCGTAACGGGTCGCTCGGGCAGCCTGCGCGCCTTGGTCGGTCTCGATTCGAACGTGGTCAAAGCCCAGGTCGCGACCGCCCTGGTGAACGTACTGACCGATGCCGCGGTGCCTGCCACTGTCGGTGATCCCACCGGGGGGTTCCCCGAATCGCTCGCGTCCGAGGCGCCGCGCAATGGTCAGAAATTGTTGGACAGCGCCATCGGGGTGCATCTGCCTTGGAGCGAGTTCGCCTGGGATCCGAACTTCAGGGGATATGGTCCGTCGAGGGGCGATGATCCGACGCCGATGGCTGGATTCCTGCGCGCATTCGCCATCCGGGGCGGGCATGGTGGCCAGAGCGGACCTCGGTGGATCGACTCGCTGGTCCGGCGACAGGGGCGCACGCTCGGTGCGGACAGCCTGTTCGCGATCGATCTCGCCGGGTCGATGTCGGCTCTGCGGTTGCCTCAGTCGCAGTCGACGCATTTTGTCCAGAGGCTGGATTCCGCATCCGGGAACGGAGGGGCTTGGGAGCGGGCCTGGTTGGACCAGCAGATCCTGCCCGACCGCCAGATCCTGTTCGCGAGGATTCCTTGGGCGGCCTTCCCGTCGAACTCCGCGACTTGGCGGCGGGTGGTCCAGGTGACCGGCGACTCCGCCACCGCCTACGACAGACGGCTTTCGCCGCAGGCTCGGTCGATGGTTCGGCCCGGTCGTTCCCACGAGATCCTGGCCATCGTGGTGGGTTCCATGATCGCGCCCGACAGCACGGTCGATTCGATTGCTTCGCGGGCCGCGTTGGATGCGTATCTGGCGCGTACGGTAGGGCAGGCGATGCTTCTGCTGGACCAGGTGCGTCCCGATGCATGGGGGTTCGAGCCCGGGTCGTCGAACGGTTCCGGAGGTGCGACAGATTCCGTCATGCAGCGGCCGCCACCTCCGGACAAGGTCGCGCTGCTTGTGTCGTGGGGGCTGCAGGCGATGTTCCAGCCCGGTTGGAACTATGCCATGTTCCAGAGACAAACGGATCCAGCCGGATGGATGGCGAGCCGATACCGCGACTTCAGCCAAGCCTCTGAGGCGGCCGACACATTGAAGAACGTGTGGGGCAGACGCCCGGAATTGGGACTTCCCTACCCGTTCTGGTGAGCGGCTTTGGCCTTGTGGATTGTTGCGTCCGGATTCCGATTGGTTTTCGAACGCGTTGGTCTTCTCCACCGTTGGTGACGGAATGTGGATGGACCCGTTCGAGGGTGACTGCAGGAGCCGTGAAGTGGTACAATCGCCGCGAATATGTCCTCGCCTTCCAAACACGATTCCGGGATTGTTTCCGAACGCGATACCGTCGCGATCTTGAAGTCGCAGGTCGCCCAGCTGGAAGCTGAAGTTCAACGGCTTGCCCTCCGCTGCCCTTCGTGCGAGCACGTCCTTGCTCGGGAGCGTTCCGAGACCGATCTCGAGGCGTTGGTCGATGAACTCGAAGCGTCCAACAAGCGTGCCCAGGAACTCCAGGCGCTCGCCGAAACATCGAGTCGCGCCAAGGGCGAGTTCCTCGCCAACATGAGCCACGAGATCCGAACGCCTCTCAACGGGGTGATCGGCATGGCGAACCTGCTGCTGCAGACCTCGCTCGACGACGAACAGCGCCGCTTTGTCGACACCATGCATTCCAGCGGCGAGGCCTTGCTTTCGCTCATCAACGACATCCTGGACTTTTCGAAGCTCGAAGCCGGGCGCTTCCAGATGGAGCAGATCGATTTCGATCTCGCTTGCCTGGTCGACGACCTGGTCCTGGCGCTTGGTGTCAAGGCGCAAAGCAAAGGCGTGGAGCTCTATTGCGCGATGGACCCCGCCGTGCCGAAGACGGTCAACGGCGACCCCGGGCGACTGAGACAGATTTTGTCGAACATCGTAGGGAACGCGGTGAAGTTCACCTCCCGAGGCGAGGTCGAGGTCGGCGTGGGTGTTGCAGGCAGGGACGAGAACGGGACGCGTCTGCGTTTTTCGGTGAGGGACACCGGCATCGGGATTCCGGCCGGGAAGCGCGAACTCCTTTTCACGCCGTTCACGCAGATCGACTCCTCCATCGCGCGGCGATTCGGGGGCACGGGTCTAGGGCTTGTCATTTCCCGTCAGCTCGTGGAAGCCATGGGAGGACGCATCGATTTCGCGAGCGAGGAAGGAAAGGGCAGCGAGTTCTGGTTCGAGGTCCGGTTCGGGTCGTCTGCCACGATGGCATCGTCCCAGCGGCCTTCCGTTTCCATCCTCCAGGGCCGCAGGGTTCTTGTCGTGGTGGAAAATCCGCGTGGTGCCGAGCTGTTGGCGGAGCGGTTCGAAAGCTGGGGAATGCGGATCGGCCGGGCCCGCTCGGCTTTGGAAGCTCTCGAAGTCCTCCAGAAGGCCGTTGCCGACAAGGATCCGTTCCGCATCGCCTTTGTCGATCTGGGGGCGGCGACCATCGGAGCCGAACAGCTGGGTCGGATGGTGGTGGCGGATTCCCGCCTCACGGAGACCCGCATGGTCGTGCTCGCCTCGGCGGGTTTGCGGGGCGACGCGGCCCGAT
>JBDKGS010000193.1:0-8760 GCA_039798065.1 Fibrobacterota bacterium
TCCTGGTTTCTCTGACGTTGGCATGTTCCGCGCCGCTCGCGTTCACCGCTCCAAAGACAGATCTTGTCTCGATGGGTGGCGGTTGGATCCAAGACGCCCCCTTGAAGGCCATCGCAGCAGGGTACGGGCACACCCTCGCCATCAAAGGCGACGGCACAGTGGCCGCGTGGGGATTCAACGACTACGGCCAGCTCGACATCCCGGCAACGCTTGAGGATGTCGTATTCGTGGCCGCCGGCAACGCCCATTGTCTAGCGCTCAAACGCGACAGCACCGTGACCGCGTGGGGCGAGAACACCTACGGCGAAAGTGTCGTGCCCCCTAACCTAGCACACGTGGTGGCCATCGCCGCCGGCAATCTCCACAACCTGGCGCTGCTTCGCGACGGCAGCGTGGTGGCGTGGGGCAACAACGACAGCGCGCAATGCGAAGTTCCCGATACCTTGGTCGACGTCGTGGACATCGCGGCAGGCGCGTACCATTCCGTCGCGCTTCAAAAAGATGGGAGGGTGGTGGTGTGGGGCAAGACTGGCACGATCGACCTCCAACCTCCTGCAGGCCTTTCCGAAGTCGCGAAGATCGCTGCTGGGAGCCACCACAACCTCGCACTCCTGCGGAATGGAACCGTCATCGCGTGGGGCGACAACAGCGGTGGTAAAACCGGGGTTCCGACTACCCTCTCGAACGTGGTCGCCATCGCCGCCGCCGAAGAACACTCCGTGGCACTCAAGAATGACGGCACGATCGTCGCCTGGGGCGACAACACCAACGCGCAGATTTCGATCCCCAACAACCTTGGCAAGGTGATCGCCATTGCTGCAGGTGGCCACCACACCGTTGCTCTGCGCAGCGACTCCACCTTCGTGTCGTGGGGACACAACAGCGGCGCGCAAATCCCCGTGCCGACCGGGCTGGCCAACGTCGCGCGCATCGTCCCCGCCTCGGGCTATACCATCGCCATTCGCAACGATGGCACCATGGTCTCGTGGGGCTCCAATCCATTTGGTTGGCACGCCCTTCCCGAACACCCGCTCGAGATCGCCGACATCTCCACGGGAAGTTTCCACACGCTGGCCTTGAAGAAGGACGGAACGGTGATGGCCTGGGGTGACTCGAGTTGCGGACAAACCAAAGTCCCCGCCGGAGTGACAGATATTGTCGCCATCGCGGCAGGCGCGTACCACTCGGTGGCCCTGCGGAAGAACGGCACCGTTGTGGCATGGGGCGACACGACAAAAGGCGTTTCAAAGGCGCCTCAAGGACTCGCCGATGTCGTCGCCATCGCTGCCGCGGAACGGCACACCCTCGCGCTCAAGAAAGACGGAACCGTGGTTGCCTGGGGAGACAATTGGTTCGGCCCCGTCACGCTCCCCGATGGTCTCTCCGAGGTCGTCGCCATCGTCGCTGGAGGTTACCACTCCGCAGCGCTGCGCAAGGACGGAACCGTGGTTTCCTGGGGGCCGGTTGCGGCAGGGCACACCACCATGCCGGAAGGCCTGTCTGATGTGGTTTCGATCGCCGCTGGCTGGGCGCATACCGTGGCGCTCCAGAAGAACGGAAACTTGGTTGCATGGGGCTCGAATATTCAGGGCGAAACCACCATTCCACCTGGCCTGAAGGCCCGCGCCATTTTTGCCGGTGGCAGCCAGACATGGGCAATGCGCGACACCATCGCCACGGCAACCCTCGCTCACACGCAAGCGCTCACCGAGTTCCAACCCGGCCTCGCGATTCTCCGCGATCTCTCGGGCCGGACGATTTGGCAAGGCAACCTGGAGCGGCTTTCCGACGCGTTTTCAAAAGCTCGCGGAAGACAGATTCTGTTCGTGGAGCAGTTGGCAACGGGTCGTGTCTTCAGGGTCGCTGTGGTGCGCTAAGGCACCGTCCCAACCGGTGCGATGTTCGCGCTTATCGAGCGCCTAGCTCTGACGATCTGATGAAACGGGCGATCGACAACGAGACCGGAATTCGCTCTAGCAGGAAATGCGACAACGGAGGGTTCGCTTCAGGATTCGGCATCCAAGATCATGCAAACATCCGGATCATCGGGGTGATAGAGGATTGTGACGGATTTTGGCAGAGGCGGTGGCTCCCATGAGGAAGCTCCGTGTGCACGGTATTCCAGCCCATCAACGTCAAAACGCGCAGTGATCTGCTGAGGATTCTTTCCATTTTCCGTGGTGTAAGGATCGATCTCCAGCCTGAGGTTGCTGCATTCGATTCGACGCCCAAGATCAGGTAGTTCGGAAATGAGACGCTTTTTGCGGATGCTGGAGCGAAGCAAGAAGACGCCGATCAGAACCAATGGCGAACTGACAGCGAACAGCAGCGCCGGGAGGAACCAGAGATCCATGAAATTGTCCACACGGGCATCCGCGCAGTCGCTTCGCGAAATGCGCAGCGGAACGACGGCCCCAATCTCAGGTGGGTAGTTGAACTTCTCGTTTTGCCTGAACTTGCCGAGTTGACCACCGCATGAGTACTCGATCATGGGATAGTATTCGCCATATCGATCGATATCGACAGGCTCCTCGACCGGAGTCAACTCGCGCTTTCCGAGTCGTAGATCTCCGGTGGTTGCCAGTATTTGAGCAATACGACCATCGACCTTCTCGCTGTCGCGTATGAAGCTGACGACGGAATATGTCACGCCCATAGCGGCGACGAAGAACGGCGTCGAGAGGGCCAGAAAAATCAGAGGGATGAGGTAAGGGCTAGATGGCTGTTTGTTCATGGGGTTGCTGTTGTCCGCCAAACTTCTCCCGAGCGGGATTTGGATCGCCAATTTTTGTCGAAACGCGTCATTGGGCGGAGACTTCACCCTTGATCACCAGCCAATTCACGGCTGGATCTTCAGGTAGGTACAGAATCTGTCCTGACGATATCGGATTGAGGCGTTTCTTCCAAGTTGGCGATCGGGAGATGTAGGTGAGTCCATCAACCGCAAATTCGGCAGCGTACCGGAAATGGCGTCCATCTGTATAAGTGTCATCTTTCTCAACAAGAATGTTGTTGACCTCTTTGCATTGATTGCGAAGTGCGAGTTCCGCTCCTCGTCGACGTGCTCGAAATTGCCCGTACGAAAGAGCGATTCCAGCAAGGACGAAGACCATGCTTGCTGGCCACAAAAGTCCGTGTGGAAGCCAGACGTCCTCAAATCGATCAACCCTGGCTGTGCTCGGGCTGCCTTCCAGGACGAGTACAGGAACAGACTCACCGATCAGGGGCCAACGGTATTTGGTTATGCCGGAAGCTGGCATTCTTCCGTACCATTTGAAGGTATGTCTTTTCGTTAGGTCTTGAAATTCGATGGTTGAAACCACCGAAGAGTACTTCCCTGATCGAGTCGCATCATCGGCGGGGTTTCGGTTGTCACGAACCTCCACAATCGTTCCTACGACATTGCTCCCAGCAATCGAAAGCCACATCGCCGAAATCAATCCTGGGGTCATAAACAATGTTGGAATCAAGCCGAGCAGGAACATGATCAGAAATATCCCCATCCCGCGAAGGGCTGGGGACCAGGTCATGTGGACAAGTTTTGGTTCGATCGCGTCAGGAAGGTCCGGCTCATCCTGTTCCATCATTCCGTTCTCCTGGGATTGCCAGAAAATGGTTGTTTCGACACCATCTGTCGAATGGGTGATACCGAATCAGCGATGGAATCAAGTAAAGACAAGAGTGAGAGCGCTTCGGGCTTTATCCGAAATTTGCATGGATTTATTTAACTCGATGACGCTTAGAACAGTCTCGGTTCCCAACCCCATCCGTGTAGCTGGAAGTAGTATGCCAGGGCATACCGAAGGTCGCTTGGCTCGAACGATTCAAGGACGACTCGAAATCCTTCAGCACTGGGCGCAATGGGAGGCATACCACCCGGAATCTCGATCATGGGGACAATACGGCTGTTTTCTGTTCCTCGAGAAATTGATTTTCCATCGGAAGAGCGCGTCTTCGCCTTCACCGACTCCACCACGATGGCTTTACGATCTCTCAGCCGGAGCCGGAATTCATGCCGGAGGCTCGCCGAGTCATTTGACAAAAGGTGTCGCCCTTCGAAATCCCCGCGAACGACCAGCGACCACTTGTTGTCCCCAAGCTCGCTGACCTCGATACCTGGATGCGCGTCAATCAGAGTTCGTAGCCCGGCAATGACAACCTCGGGATCCGAAGTTTCCGAAGAACCCGGAAGTCGCGCTGCTCTTGTGCCGGAAGTGGTGATCTGCCACATCCAGAGAATGGAAGAAATGAGGGCGAAGGCGATCGCCCACAAATCTTGATTCAGCCTGAAGCGATTCCACCTGCTTACCGGAAATGTCGGAGGAAGGAGAAGTCGGGCTCGATTCAACTCTGTGAGCGCTGATACGTAATCGAGGGAATCGGGTGATGTGACTCGGATGACGAATCGGCCACTTCGCAAGGCGATAAAAGTTCCAGTTGATGGTGAGTAGGATTCCGTAACCGAGAACATTCGATAATTGAATCGCGTTACAGCTGTTGAAGAGGTCGCAAATCGGCTCTCTACGATGGAGTCGAACAGGGCTTGGGCTCGGGTTTCAGGCGGAATTCCCGATATGGGCGAATTTCGGTTTTCTAACCCGAAACTATCGACGGCCCAAAATTTGGCAACAAAACCTTTGCTTCCTAGCCATTCCGCCGCCCAAGCTCGCCCCTTTTGGTCGCTAATGACGGTTTCTGTCTTCGTGAGTTGCATCGGTGTTTGGAACGTGTCCAAAATTGATTCATCGAACAAGGAAAGGTCCTCGTCGTCAAGCAAGTGGCTTTGCACACGAAATACCGACGATTGTGTCGAACCCAGAATCCAGCCGAAAAACGCGATCACCCCCAACGAGGCGAATACCAGGAGAACCTGCACAAGAAATTTGTATCGCTGGGATCTGATCCTTGCATGAATGCTCGTGCGGTCTGGTTTCATTGAGATCACTTAGCGTCTTTTGTCTTTGTGATCAGCTCGGTGATGGATGCGTCTCCAGACTCCTGAGCCAACATCTCCGCATTTTGTCCGTATTTACTCATCAGATCTATCCGTGCGCCATGTGACAGCAAGATTTCGACTGTACGTGGAGACTTAGACGAAATAGCGCGCATCAATGGTGTGTACCCAGCGGAATCCTGCACGTTGACCTCGAGCCCGATGGAGACAAGGAAATTAGCGACTCGTTCGCGCCCCTGAATGGAGGCCAAATGTAAGGCGTTTTCTCCGAGCGAATTTTTCGCGTTTTTGTCTGCCCCGTGGTTAATGAGCACTTTTAGTGCTGCAATTGCTGAATTCTGGAAGGAGTCGGAGTTCGATTCAGCAGGATTATTATTGCCCTCGGTCAGTTTGAGCTCATCTGGTGACTTGGAGCTACCTGCATACACTCGATTATCATCGACACCCTTCGCTGCAGCAAACCATGGAAGCTGGCCGTTTGAATTTGGCTGGTCGATCTTTGCCCCGTTCTTGAGCGCGTCCTCGATAAGGTTGGCGCTTTGCTGTTCGGGTTGACTCGAATGAAAATCCAAAACCTCCTGGGGCGAGTACTGTTCTGCTTTCCCCTTGCATCCAGCAAATGCGAGTGCTGCGATTATTAGTGCCATTGTCTTCATGATCTCACCCATAGTGGAATTGTTTTTTCAATGCGTCGAGTTGATCCTGCTCTGCCCAATCCAGGCAGTCATCAATATTTACACCCATTCCCTTTAGGCTTTGCAGAATCTTGGCGAACTCCCAATTCGAACGTGACTGCTTGAGTACAGTAATGATGCACTCTTCCGAGTCCTCTTGGGAAAAGCCACCTAGCCAGCCTGACCCTCCATACGACATTTCGTAGATCAAGTTCGTTTTGAGTTTCCAGGTCGCATACATCCAGGTGCGCTTGCTTTGGGCGTTTCTCACCCAGTAGATTGCCTGCTCCTTTTTCGTCAAATTCAGGCTGTGCTTTTTCAAGACAGTGTGCGTCCCTTTCAAAAGCAGGAATGGTGCTTGGTACTTCTTGAACCCAGAATACCCTGGGATATTCTCATCCAGCATATTGTCAATACGACGAAGTTCATCCATCGTGGCGCTCGCCGTGTGGACAAGGTCTCGCAGAGCTTCGTCCTTGAGCTTACCCACCTCTATGGCGCCATTTTTCATCTGTTCACCGGTGACAAAGCAATGGAATAAGGCTGCTTCAAAGGCTGCCAGTGCCGAATCATGAATAATATCACCGACACTTTGCCATTGAATTGCGTCGCAAAGGTTGAAACAGAAATCCATAAAAGCTTGGACATCCATTGCCCCCTTTACCTCTGTCCCGCAGCCTCCCTTTATGACAACTCCAATTTTGCCTTGAAACACCCACTTTTTATCGAAGTACCCCAATTTGAAGCCCGCGGTAAGGCCAACCCCCCATGCTGCCCACCCGCCATATGAGATATCACAAAGAGATGTCCAATCTGCCTCGAAAGGATTTTTTTTGGCTCGGATATCTGCGTCTTTCAGGAGCTTCGCTTTAAGTGCTAGACTAACGGCGGCACTTGCTTTGGCGCCGGCGAATAAGTCGCAACCAGCTTCCAATCCTCCTTCTGGAGATTTCGACGAAGGCTTCTCACCTGGCTTGCTGGCTTTCGGTGCCCCTTGCTTCAAATCAAGTCCAGCTTCAATCGATGCGCTTGCTGTCGTTCCCACAAAGGCGTTGCCTTTGACTTGCATCTCTATGAGAATCGGCAGGGCTCTTGCCGAGCTTTTCACTAATCGGGGATCGACATCCCGTAGGATGCGAATAAGGTCTACTCCACCCTTTTCTGGAATACTGATCGTGAAAGCACCGGCAGCTTGTGCCAACGCAAATGAGGCTTCAGCTTTCGCCCCGATTTTAACTTTTTTTGATTCTTTCCAATTGATGGATGCACCATAGGCAGCTTCTGCGGAGCATCGAAAGGCGGAGGCCGCCAAGGTGAGGTCGAGGTTTTTCGATCCTGATCCGAGATTGATTGCGTGCTTATTGAAGAAGTCGTCTACTGAGGAGCTGAGGCTACCGCTTGCTTCAAAAAGCTTTTTCTCGAAAATCTTTAATTCGAGCTCAGATTCAGGCCCCTTCTTTTCTTTTGCGTCCTGCTTTTCTTGCGCACGTTCTTCGCGAATTCTTCGAAGGACTTCGTCTCGGGGTTGCCATCTTGCGTCTTTGCCGATGAATGCGCCAAATCCCCATACCGCTCTACGGTTATTGATCCGTAGGTATTCCTTAATCCCTCCTTCCTTTATCTTATAACCAGGCTCGAGTGCGGCTTTCACTCCATCGGTAGCACGAGTGGTCTTTAGCTTTTCTAGCCCAATTTTCTGGCGTGCAATCATATAAGAGTCGAGTTGTTTTATGACAGATTCGATGCCGTCGACGCTAGTCTTCCCAGTCAGCTCAGCTTCGACGTCGTTGACCGCCCAGATCCAAGCGATGAGTTCGTCGCCTTCGAGGACTCTCCCGTCTTTGGGGTGTTTTTGGGTGAGACGAATAGCCCGATAAGGTGCCAGCTTTTTCTGGAACCCCTCCATTTTATCAAGCAGTTTACGTAGTTCCCCAGAAGCAACAGCCAGCTTGTCTGTTGCCGCATCATAGATCACTTCGTTGTCGGGATCCGGATCAGGTGTTGAGTCGGGCGCCCCCTCCCCCTTCGCCACTTTCTGTCGCACCACCTTCGTCTCGTCGTGCACGGGGTTGTCGGTTTTTGTCGCCGCCGCGTCGGTCTTGTCGACCAGCTTGGGCTCGCTGCCCTGCGAAAAGAACGTGATCTGCACGCTGCGTTCTTCGGGCTTGTCGCCACCCGATGCGAAGTCCTCGCCGTTGGCGTACACCCCTTTGCCGCCGTGGCCCCACTTGGGCTTGGCCCACGAAGGCTCTTTTGACGGATCCTGTCCCAATGCGCTCTGCACCTGGCCGTGGATCACCCGCAGTACAGCACCCCAAGTCTTGGGACCGGCCACGCCGTCTTCCTTCAGGCCCAGCTTGTAGCGACTGTTGCATTCGCGCTGGAACGATTCGATGGCCGCTTTGGTCTTTGGACCCGCTTGGCCGTCCACCGCTCCCGGGTCGCACTCCCAACCGCACGCCTTGTGCAGGTCGGACAAAAACTGCTGGATATCGACAGTTTCGAAATTCGCCTTTGCCAAACCATCCCACGCGCCGGTGTCGCGCTCCAAGATCGCCTTCACCACCTGGGCGCGCCGCAAGGACAATTTCCGGTTTGGGTTGGCTTCGCCAGCACTGGACGCGTACCCAAAGCAGATCACCGTTTCGGGAGTCTTTTGCGGCGGCTTCGCGACCCGATCGATGGCCGTGGCCAAAACCTGGATCAAGGAGCCATCTTCCTTGAGAAGCGGGAGTTCGCCGTCGGTGCGGAAGAAAAAATCGTCGCCACCCACCCAACACGCCTGCGTCTTGAGCGAAACCTCCACCAGCTTGGACAGCTCGGGGGCCGATGCCTGGTCGTGGCAGGCTTCCAACTGGAACTTGACCGATTCACCTGCGACATAATCCGACGGGGTGACCAGCGAACCCTTGGCCTGCACCTCGACCGATTCGCCTTCTTCCTTGGCGATCTTGCCGTTCTGCTTGGCCCACATGCGCGTGCGCTCTTCCTTGCCGTTGCGGGTACGGGTGCAGAACAGGTCGAAGGTGGCTAGACGGTTTTTGACATCGGCGGGCGCTTTGACGGAAACCGACATCTCGAATTCCTCGTTGAGGATCAGCTTGTCGGCAGCCGTCAGAAATTGGCAGTTCG
>JBDKGS010000194.1:0-8685 GCA_039798065.1 Fibrobacterota bacterium
TGGAGTTCGTTCTCCAGACGATATCCGCTCAACAGATGTTCGCGGTCGTCGGGACGGAACTGGGCCACACCGCCCGGGGTCTGCGTGCGCGAACGCACCAGGGCCGCGCGGGCGTTTTGCAGTTGCTCTTCGGCAGGCCCGATGGTTTCGGGGTTTTGGAGTACGAAGCCCGCGGTGGCGGTGGTGTGGATGATTTCGCCTTCCACGTGCATCGCCTTCGAGAGTTCGTTCAGGATGTTCTCGAGCAGGCCGCGGACTTCGTCCACGCCGCCGACCGGATCGATCAGGAAGGCGAACTCGTTGTTGGACAGACGACAAATCGTGTCGCCGCTGCGAAGGCAACCCAAAAGACGTTTGGCGACCGTGGAAAGCAATGCTTCGTGGAAGTGGGGCGAATAGCTTTCCGATATGGTGGTCCAACGGTCCAACGACAACGTGGCCACCGCGTAGGCCTCTTCGCGATCCAGCTGCAGGCTCCGACGCTGGAGGCGGTCTTCGAACAGCGCTTGGGACGGCAAACCGGTGCAATCGTCGAACATGGCGCGTTCGAGCAGAAGCTCTTCGGCGCGTTTGCGCTCGATGACGTTGGCGGCAAGCGAACAGAGGACCGCCGTCAATTCCTGTTTGGCGACGTCGATGGCGCCACCGGTGCGGGCTGCGTCGTTGAACAAAAGCCCGATTGGACCGCGCATGGAGCGGATGGGAGTGAGGCAAAGCCAGCCGCGCCGGATCATGTGGCTCTCGCCGTCTTCCGAAAGCATAAGTGCTGCATCATCCAAAACCAGCCACCGACCTCTGCCTTCGGCGTGGACAGCGTGGGCCTTTTCTTCGGGTTCGCCTTTGGCGTAGGCGTATTGGCGTTCGTCGGTGGTGGTGCCCGTCAGGTCGGTGCCCCAGGTGCCGCGCATCACGCGTCCAGATTCGTCCTCCAGATAGATGGATACGCGTTCCAAGCCGATGGTATCGCGAGCGATCTCCACCGTCCGGCGCAGTAGCGTATCGACGTCGGGGGTCCCGACGAGTTCTTCAGCGGCAGCCAGGACGGCGACCAGGTCCGAGGTTCGGTCTTCCACGCGATAAGTGAGTTTACGAGTCGGTGAGGAATGCCAATCCACGCGGCGTATGGGGTGATCCCCCTTCAAACGAGAAGCCATTCCGAAAGAGTGGGGTAAAATTCTGTCATTCACAAGTGATTTGATCTCGAAATCCAGAAAGCCGTGGGTGCACAAATGGGATTACAGGATCAAAGATGCTTTTTATTTTCAGATCCGTTTATCGGATGTAGGGTCATTCAGGCCTTGGATCCGAACCTTCCAGGAGAAGTCAACGATGGTCAGCTACAAGGAACTCGGGCTCGTCAACACCCGCGACATGTTCAAGAAGGCGATGGAAGGCAAGTACGCCGTCCCCGCCTACAACTTCAACAACATGGAGCAGCTCCAGGCCATCGTGAACGCCTGCGGCAAGTCGGGCTCGCCGGTCATTCTCCAGGTCTCGTCGGGCGCTCGCAAGTACGCCGACAGCACCTTGTTGCGCTACTTGGGCCAGGGCGCAGTGGCCATGGCTCGTGAAGCCGGCTTCCAAATCCCCATCGCTCTGCACCTTGACCACGGCGACACCTTCGAGCTTTGCAAGTCCTGCATCGACTCCGGGTTCAGCTCGGTCATGATCGACGGCTCGCACCACTCGTACGAGCACAACGTCGAATTGACCTCCAAGGTTGTTGAATACGCCCACAAGTACGATGTCACCGTCGAAGGTGAACTCGGAGTGCTTGCCGGCATCGAAGACGATGTCTCCGCCGCCGAGCACGTCTACACCCAGCCCGAGCAGGTCGAAGACTTCGTGAAGAAGACCGGCGTCGACAGCTTGGCCATCTCGATCGGCACCTCGCACGGCGCCTTCAAGTTCAAGCCGGAACAGTGCACCCTCAACGAGAAGGGCGTGCTTGTTCCCCCGGCCTTGCGCTTCGACATCCTGGAAGAAATCGAAAAGCGCATCCCCGGATTCGCCATCGTTCTCCACGGTGCGTCCTCGGTGATCCCCGAGTACGTGGATCTCATCAACCAGTTCGGTGGCAAGCTCGACGCCGCTGTGGGCATTCCTGCCGAACAGCTCCGCCGCGCCGCCGGCTCGGCCGTTTGCAAGATCAACGTCGACTCCGACGGTCGCTTGGTGTTCACCGCCAAGATCCGCGAGACCTTCGCCAAGAACCCCGGCGAATTCGATCCTCGCAAGTACCTCGGACCTGCTCGCGAAGAGCTCGTCAAGATGATCATGGACAAGAACGCCACCGTTCTGGGATCCGCCGGCCGCTACTGATCGGAAGCGACCATCGCGGTCGTTTTTTGTCGATGCCCTTCTTCCGATGCGTCGGGGGAAGGGTTTTTCGTTTCCAGGCGAAAAATCTCGTTTCTGTCCAAGCATCTCCAAGTCGTTCATACCCAACGTGTTACGCGATTTCAGCCCTCGGCGGACCGACGATCGGTTCGGGAAACCTCCGAGACGGTGGTATTTTTCTGGATCGCTGACTCTCATTCGACCGAGGAACCATGACCATCTGGCTCGCCCTTCCCTTGTGCTATCTGCTCGGCTCCATTCCCACTGCGGTTTGGGTCTCGCGCTTGTTCGCGGGCATCGACATCCGTGAACACGGTTCGCACAACGCCGGACTCACGAACGTGTACCGCGTTCTTGGCTGGAAGCCCGCCGTTCCGGTCGCCATCGTCGACTTGCTCAAAGGCCTGGGCGCGGTGCTCCTCGGATTGGCGTGGTCCAAATCCGCATGGAACATGGACCACGGACACCAGACCTTCGCATTGGGCTGCGGTGTCGCCGCCGTGGTGGGGCACAGCTTCACGGTGTTCGCCGGGTTCCGCGGAGGAAAGGGCGTGCTCACCATGATGGGCGTGTTCACCGGAGTCTCCACCGCACCTGCCTTGATCTCCTTCGGATTCTGGGTGCTGGTCCTGCGTAAGACAGGATTTGTCTCGCTGGCTTCCATCCTCGCTTCCGCATTCTTCGCGATCGCGGAAACAGTCGTTTTCGCGCTCAACGCCGTGCAAGTCGCCGCCGAAATTTCGGTCGGTGGCGAGGTCGCGTGGTTCGCGCTCTTGCGGACGCTGGTCTCCAAGGGCCACATGAACCTGCTCATCTTGTCGTGGATCATGGCGGTCTTCGTGATCTGGAAGCATCGCGCCAACATCCAGCGGCTGCGCAACGGGACCGAATACCGCTTCGGCAGCGCTCGCGAAGACGACGAAGAACTGGTGGATGTGGACGTCGCCAAGCAGGACTTCGCCCGCGATGCGCGCGCCGCGGGCCTCGATCCCGACCGCGTCGCCATCATCGGGGCCGGTTCGTGGGGAATGGCGATCGCCCAGATTCTGTCGTCCAAGGGACTCAAGGTCACGCTTTGGGAATACTCGGCCACCGTCGCCGACAAACTTCGTGAAACCCGCGAACTTCCCGACAAGCTACCCGGGGTGAAGCTTCTCGACAGCGTCGAGATCACCTCCGACCTCGCCAAGGCGGTGGATGGCGCCGCTACCGTCTGCCTGATCGTCCCGTCGCACACCTTGCGCAGCGTTTGCAAGAACATGGGACAGATTTTGACTCCCGAGCAGGTGGCGTCCCGGCATTGGGTGAGTTTCATCAAGGGCATCGAGGAAAAGACCCTCAAGCGCATGACGGAAATCGTCATGGAGGTGCTGCCCGGCGCCACTCCCGCCAATGTTTCCGTTCTGTCCGGTCCTTCGCATGCCGAAGAAGTGGCGCGACAGGTTCCGACCACGGTCGTGGTGGCAAGCCGCGACGAGGAAGTCGCCGCCGCGTTGCAGGACATCTTCTTCATGGCTCCCTACTTCCGCACCTACCGCAGCACCGATGTGGCGGGCGTGGAGTTGTGCGGTGCGGTCAAGAACGTGATCGCCATCGCTTCGGGCATTCTGGACGGCCTGGATCTGGGCGACAACACCCGTGGCGCTCTCATGACGCGCGGCATGGTGGAAATGTCCCGATTGGGCGAAAAGATGGGCGGACGTCGCGACAGCTTCTTCGGACTCGCGGGCATGGGCGATCTCATCACCACCTGCGTTTCCAAGCACAGTCGCAATCGTTTTGTGGGCGAGCAGGTGGGTAAGGGACGCCCCCTGGCCGAGGTGCTGGGTGGCATGACCATGGTCGCCGAGGGCGTGCGCACGGTGGCAGGCGTTCGCGAGCTTGCCAGATTGCACAAGGTCGACATGCCCCTCACCGAACAGGTGCACGGGGTGTTGTTCGAGGGCAAGAGCGCCCGCGATTCGGTGGAGGCCTTGATGGCCCGCGCCGCCCGCGCCGAGCAGGAATAACGCGTGAAGGCCTGGTGGACCTTGCAGGAGGTGTGCGAGCTGACCGGGCTCGAAGCGCACGTCCTGCGTTATTGGGAAAGCGAGTTCGCGCAACTGCGACCGCGCAAGGTGCGAGGCGGGAACCGCCAGTACCGGGAGCGCGAAGTGCAGCTGATCCAGCGCATCCAGGAACTCCTCTACCAGGAACATCTCACCATCCAGGCCGCCCGCAAAAAGCTTGCTGAAGAAACGAAAAGGCAGGAAAATCCCGGGCAGCTGGGGTTGCTCCTTCCCGATCCCGAGGTGACGGATTCCGACGAGGATGCGATCCCCATGGATCGCGAGGAGATCGTGGAATCGCTGCGGGAAGTGTTGGATCTTTTGCGTTTCGGACGGAGGTCGTGGTGAAACTCGAAGCTTTGAAATGGTGGAAGTGGTCGTTCTGGGTCATGGTCGTGGGGCAAGGGATCTTGCTCTACGGGCTGTGGATCTTCGCCACCACCTTGAACACTGGCGGGGTTCCGCGTTCGCAACTCGTGCCTTGGATCGGGACCGGCCTAGGGGTGTACCTTGTGGGGCGCGGCCTTCAGATCGCCACTCGGTTGCGCGAACGGAGATTGGCGAAGGAGGCCAAGGCCAAGGGGGGCGCATGAACCTGGTGGAAATCCGGGATTTTCGCAAATCGTACCGGTTGGGGATCGAACACGGAATGAAGTGCGTGGAAGCCGTGAAGTCCATCACGATGGATGTTCCGGAAGGCTCGCTGTACGGCTTCATCGGCCCCAACGGTGCGGGCAAGACCACGACCATCAAGACGCTCATGGGGTTGTTGCGGCCCACGTCGGGATCCGTCAAACTCATGGGACGCAACCCGTTGGATCCGGCCTCGCGCCAGCAGGTGGGATTCCAGCCCGAACAACCCTACTTCTACGACTACCTCACGGGTTTGGAACTGCTCACGTTCTACGGGCGGCTGTCGGGGATGCGTGGTCAGGAATTATCAAAGCGCATCGACGAGGCGTGCTCGCTTTGCAAGGTCGAACCGAGTTGGCTTGGGCGTCGTCTGCGCACCTATTCCAAGGGAATGTCGCAACGCCTGGGATTGGCGCAGTCCATTCTCCACAAACCCAAACTGTTGATCCTGGACGAACCGATGAGCGGCCTGGACCCCATGGGCCGACGGGATGTGCGCATGGCCATGCTGGAATTGCACAAGGCGGGAACCACCATCTTCTATTCGTCGCACGTATTGTCCGATGTGGAGGAAGTTTGCACGCACGCGGCCATGGTCGTTCGCGGCACCTTGCGCGTTTCCGGGACCTTGAACGAAATCCTGAACGACCCGGCCGATCCCGATCACCGACAAAAACTGGAAGACATCCTGGCGCGGGAGGTGGAGCTTGCGTGAGTTGATGTGGATCGCGTTGTCGAGTTTCCGTGAAACGGTACGCGACAAGATCCTGTACACCTTGCTGTTCTTCGTGCTTCTGCTTTTCGGGTTCTCCATGTTGCTGGGGGAGTGGTCGGTCTTTTCTCAGCAGAAGGTGATCACCGATTTTTCGTTGGGCGTGATGAGCATCGGCGGCCTGGCCATCGCGATCTTCATCGGAGTCGGGCTCATCCAGAAGGAGATCCAGCGCAAGACGATCCTCACTCTCTTGTCAAAACCTGTCCATCGCTGGCAATTCCTGGTGGGCAAGTACCTGGGCTTGGTGATGGTGCTGGTCGTCAACATCCTGGTGATGACCGCGGCGCTCTGGCTGGTGCTCAAGCTGTCGGGGTTCGCCTTCGATCCGCGGCTTCTGCTGGCTTCCTACGAGACCTTCTGGGAAATGGCCGTGATCACGGCGGTGGCGCTGTTCTTTTCGTCGTTTTCCACCCCGGTGGTCAGCTCGCTGCTCACCTTCGCCGTGTTCCTGGCCAGCCACATGTCGGGTGGCATCCTGCAATACCTGGAAACCATGAAGAAAGCCGTGGGCAAGATCCCCGGCGCCACGCCGCTTCCGCCTTACGTGGAATGGACGGCGAAGACGGTTCGCTTCGCGCTTCCCGATCTTGAAATCTTCAACATCCGCTCGGTGGTGGTTCACGGTCTTCCGCTGCCCGACATGTACCTGCTGTGGTCCACGTTGCACGGTATCGGCTGGTGCGTGTTCCTGATGGCGCTTTCGTCGGTGTGGTTCTCGCGTCGGGATTTCGTCTGATCGACACGGACAAGAAGCGGTTCGTGCTCGGAGTCACGGGCGCATCCGGTTCCATCTACGGGGCGCGATTGCTGCTGCATCTGCGCACCATGGGCTACGAAACGCATTTGGTCGCATCGGCCACGGCCGAGAAGGTGTGTCGGTTCGAAGGGCATCCGCTGCCGGAAAATGTCAGCGCCGGGACGGACGGATTGCCTGGCTGCGTGGTCCGC
Source organism: Fibrobacterota bacterium (assembly GCA_039798065.1). Lineage (GTDB taxonomy): Bacteria > Fibrobacterota > Fibrobacteria > UBA5070 > UBA5070 > UBA5070. The sequence goes on from JBDKGS010000194.1 coordinate 6,745, forward strand.
CACGACGAGGCCAACTTCTTCGCGCCTCCGGCGTCGGGATCGTTCCGCCACGGAGGCATGGTGATCGCGCCGTGCTCGGCAGGCACGGTGGGGCGCATCGCCGCAGGGACCGCCGACACGTTGCTCTTGCGCGCAGCCGACGTGTGCTTGAAGGAACGCCGCCCCCTGATCGTGGTCTTGCGCGAGACGCCCCTTTCGCGCATCCATCTCAAGAACCTGCTGGACATCACCGATGCCGGTGCCATCGTGGTGCCTGCCAGCCCCGGTTTCTACAACAAGCCCGCCGGGATCGATGAGCTGGTCGATGGAGTGCTCGCCCGCGTGCTCGATCTGCTGCGGCTTCCCGGCCACATCGCGCCGCGCTGGAAAGACGAAGATTGAACATGTTTGACAAGATCCGTCTGTGGTTCTCCCTGGTGCGGTTCTCCCACACGCTGTTCGCGTTGCCGTTCGCGGTGGCCGGTTGGCTGGTTGGATCGCAGGGCCGTTTCGATGGGTTGGTTTTCGTCCTGGTGGTGGGTTGCATGGCCACCGCCCGCAACGCGGCCATGGCGTTCAACCGTCTGATCGATCGCGACATCGACGCGTCCAATCCCCGCACCGCCCAGCGCGACATCCCGGCAGGCCGCATCTCGCCCAAAGCCGCGACGATTTTTGTCATCGCCAACTGCGCTCTGTTCGTTGGCCTTGCTTGGCTTCTCAATCCGTTGTGTTTCGCGCTGTCGCCGGTGGCTTTGGCGTTGGTTCTGGGCTACAGTCTCACCAAGCGGTTCACCGCGCTGTGCCACGTGTGGTTGGGCCTCGCCATCGGGATTTCGCCTTTGGCCGCATCCATCGCGGCATCGGGCCGTTTCGAGCTGGTCCCTGCGCTTCTGGGCGTGGTGCTGTGGACCTGGATGACAGGATTCGACATCGTGTACGCCACCCAGGACGAAGACCACGACAAGGGATTGGGACTCCATTCCATTCCTGCCGCGTTGGGCCGCAGAGGCGCATTGCGGGTGTCGGCGGCGTTGCATTTCGCGACTTTGGTGCTCGTTGTCGTTGTCGGCCAAGTTGCGGATTGGGGAATTCCCTGGCACGTCGCCACCGCGATTTGCGCCGTCGTCCTTGGCTGGATGCACTTCCTGCGCCAAGACGACGACCTGTCGTTGCAAAGCGGCTTCTTCAAGGCCAACATCCTGCTCAGCCTCACGGTGCTGGCCGGAGTCGCGACCCAGGTGCTTCTGGTCAAATGACCTGGATCGTCATCGCTGTCGGATTCTGTCTGGTCGCGGTCTGGTGGGGCGCGCGAAGCCGGGAGCGTAAGGCAAGGCGGGAGCGGTTGTTGCGGACCATGTTGCCGGAAAATGTCACCGAGGTCCTGCGGCGGACGGTTCCTGTCTACGCTCGCCTCGACCCGGCGTTGCGACGGCGCGTGGATGGGAAAATCAACGTGTTCCTGGCTACGAAAAGCATCGTGGGGTGCAAGGACGTCGTGGTCCTGGACGAATTGCGGTGGACCATCGCCGGGCACGCCTGCCTGATGCTCGCGGGGCGCGACGACAACTGGGTGTACGACGATCTGTCCGAGGTTCTGGTGCATCCGCTCACCTGGCGGCGCGAGGATTCCATTTCTCTGGGCGACGGTCTGGAAATCCGAGAACCTTGGGCCGCCTTCGACGGCGAATCGTGGTCCAACGGTCCGGTGATCCTTTCGCGTGGCGCGATCCGCAAAGGCTCCCGCGACCTGGACGGCTACAACGTTGTCTTCCACGAATTCGCACATCAGTTGGATGCCGAAAACGGCGCCATGGAGGGGTGTCCCGCATTCCCGAACAGCCTCAAAGTCGATTGGGCGCGGGTGATGGATTTCGAGTACAAGCGCCTTGTGAAGGCCGACGAAAACGGGATCGACACCTTCATCGATCCCTACGGAGCCGAACACCCCAGCGAATTCTT
>JBDKGS010000195.1:0-8637 GCA_039798065.1 Fibrobacterota bacterium
TGGTCGAGAAGCGCTCTCCACCCGCCGTTGCCTGGGCGACGTACAGGCCAGATTTGGCCGAACCGCTCCAGCGAACTTCCGAGGCCGCCTCGCTGGAAGACCAGACTTCGCGCCCGGAAGCGTCGAGGACGGTCACCTGCGTAAGGGTTTGGCCAGCCGGAGCGCGGAAGGCGAAACCGGAGGCGTCGCGATGCAAGGAGAGCTTGCCGACGACACGGGAGCGGAGGATGGAGGTGCTTGGGCCAAATTTTGAGGTATCGACCGGCGAAAGCTTGGAGTTGATGTAGCCGAGGGCGCCGACCAATCCTGCGTTGTAATCGATTCCACCTTCGGTTTGCTCATAATTTGAGACGGATTCCGTGAAGGAGCCCGAACTTCCCTTGGTGAACCCCACGAGGTAGCCGAATTGCTTGTTCCTTGTGGGAATGGCAGGGATTTCTCCCATTTTGTTCCCGTCGTACAAGAAAACATTGCGATGATGAGGAACTTGCGGTGATTTGGTGCAGCCCGCGCAGAAACCAACCACAAAGGATTGTTTTGCGGTATTTGCCCCGAGAATAAAATCGACCTGGTTATAGATGAAATCTTCGTAAGTCGAGACCGACTTCAATTGTTGGGTAGCCGCACAAATGAACGCTTGGTTCGCTGGATACCGCAGGAACCCCCAACCATCACCAATTGTGGAAAGCCCACCCTCACCGGTTCCCGCATTCTTGTATTTGTCGGCGAACAAAGATTGAAATTGGCTTTGGAGGCCGTCATTCAGGTATATCGCATTCATCCAAACGAAATCGTCCGCGTCGTTCCAGCCCAAGGTGTAACCATGTCCGTAATTGGTCAGCCCGGACTTGCTGGACTCCCATGCGGTCTTGAACTCCGCATCACCAGTGATGCGGTATAGCTCCGACGCTCCAATTGCGTACTGTACCAGCGGCCGCTTGGTCCAGGCACTGTAAGCTGCGGAACCTTTGGTTTGGGTCTTGTTCGCGGTGGAATACTTGAACGCAAGTTTCGCATGTGCCAAGCAGGTATCGGCATATTTCGGATCGTATTTGCGATAGTGCTTTGACATGAGCGCCAATGCGGCGGCGGCGAAAGCGGGCATCGGACCATCGGCCGGATTCTTCACAATCGGTCGAGGGCCATTTTTCTCTCCACCTTGTTCCACATTCAGTGTCGCGGACTTGAATCCAGAAGTGGCCCACACCATGTGGTCGTAATTGAAATCCCCCAGCTGCGAATAAAACGTGCTCGCATCGGGGGTCGCCTTGATAATCCAATCTGTGGCGTATTTCAATTCCTGGAGTAGATCAGGTATGCCGTCGGGAGATCCGCCAGCGAAATCCCAATTGTTCGCCGATTTGTAATCGGAATAATCGAACGCATGGTATTGATCCGGGAACCCGGTAGGGAAAAGGTCATAGGCTTTTGCCAGAACGTAGGCCGAATAGAAGAATGTCTGCCCAAACAGCGCGTTGTCGCCGCAATCGAACCAGCCACCCGTCAAATCTCGAGCGCCATCGCTGTCTTTCATGAACGACTTGGGGTACTGGTGATCCATCAACAGCCAGTTGGGCCCAGCACCACTACGCTGCGCCCCATAAAATCGAGTGGTCATCCACAAAGCACGTTGATAATCGGAGGAAGTCAATTTTCCTGCCGCCTGCACAGCACCGGAAAAGGCAAGCGCCAAGGCAAAAGGAACGAATAGGATGGAGCGCTTCACGTCGGATCCCTGGTTGGCCCTTCTGTTGGAAGGGCAGCGAAGGTCGGATTTGTCCGCCAGCAAATCCGGCGAACAAAGGATAGGCCCGTAACTTACGGTAAACCGAGCAAGAACGCCACGGAATTGCCACCCACCCCTTCACGAATTGGACGCTGGAGGTGGCACAAAGCTCCAAAACAGTCCAGAGAAAGATCGAACTCGGGGTGGATCGCTCGCACTGGATAAGCCCCGCTTTGGCGATGTCCAATCCGCCGACACGGCGATGGCTCGAGGTTGTTCTAGCTTCACCGGTCCACCATGACCGACCCACGCCACCTCCAGCCGATCCAAGCGCTCTCGAACCGCTCCCCGTCGGACGCCGCGACACTTTCCGACAAGGTGGGCGTGGCGCTGGACGAGATCGCCAAGCTGGAATCCGAGTTGGAGTTCCTGGAAGCGAATCTTCCGCAGATGCAGGCGAAGATCGACGCCGCCGTGCGGCCACTGATCGCCGAGATCGTGTCGACACGACAGGAATTGGTCCGCATCGTGGAGCGTGCCGTGAACGCCGCCCCGCGCCGAAGCGCCCTCCATCGCGACGGCGCCGACCTGATCCTGCATCTGGCCACCGACCTGGAAGAACGCTTCGGGGTGGATGTCCGACAGATTCTGGCGCGTTGGAGCGGAGGGTCGACCGACCCCGAAAACGACGAAGAGGACGACGGCGACGATTTCAACTGGGCCCGCGCCGAATCGCACGCGCCCCGACGCGAAGCGCCCGATCCGCACCGCAACCGCAAGCGCGCCCCGCTGGACCCGGAAGCCGCCGCCAAGGGCATCTACCACAGCCTGGCCCGCGAGCTGCACCCCGACAAGACCCGCGACGAAACCGAACGGGTGCGCCGCACCGAGTTGATGCAGAATTTGACATCCGCCTGGCGCGAGCGCGATCTGGGATCGCTGCTGAAATTGCTCCATGCCCATGGCAGCGACGAAGCGAAGTCCGACGCCATGGACGCAAGCTCTCTCAAGGTGTGCCTGCAAGGTTTGGAAGAGACGCGCGACCGGTTGCGCAAGAAGGTGCGCGACCTGCGCCACCAAGGCCTGCCCGGTGGCGTGGTGGATTGGATGCCGTTGTTGCGCGACCCCAAATTGTTCGACAAATTGTTGCGCCGACAGAAATCGATCCCACGCGAAGAACTGGAGCAACTCAAGCACTGGAAGGCCCTTTGGACCAGCCCTGGCGGACTGGACCGGTTCTTCCGCGAAGTCCCTGACCACCTGTGGAACCAGGCTGTCTGAAGCCGTGCTCCATTTCACAGAATTTGTCGTGGCCTCGGTGGCCATCATCCTGCTTCCCGGCCCCGGCCAGATCGCGATCCTGACCGCGACCCTTTCCGGCGGATTCAAGGCCGGCCTGAAAGCCGTGGCGGGTCTGCTCACTGGCGATGTCGCCATCATGACACTCACCGCGCTCGGGGTCGCGACAATCCTTGGACTTTACCCCGGCATCGCGCACATCATCCGGTGGGCGGGAGGGCTCTACATCTGCTGGATCGGGATCGGCGTCCTGAGATCGACCTTGACCTCGCTGACCACCGCACCCGTGACGAACGGCCCCCTAAACTGGTACGTGCGCACCGTGGGCATCACCCTGCTGAACCCCAAAGCGGTCCTGTTCTTCGTGTCCTTCTTTCCGTTGTTCATGGATCCCGCATTGGGCGTGGCCGGATCGTTCTTGCAGATGGGCGCGCTGTTCACGCTCCTTTCCGGAAGCTACCTGGTCTTCTTCGCCTGGAGCGGCGCCAAACTGTCGGCCAAGCTGCTCGCCTCTCCAAGTGCGGGAATCTGGATCCCACGAATCCTGGGAACGATCATCCTCCTCTTCGGCGTCCGGATGCTGCTGGGATGAACGTGTTCGCCCTCATTGCATGTGTTGCCGGAATCTGTCCTAGCGGACCGGCCATCCCGCCGATCGTAGACTCGCGGATGACCTTCGAGGAGGCATTGGGGAAACAGGACATTCCCGACTCCATCCAAAGCCGACTGCGACTGATCACCGTCCGCTACTGGGGCTTCGACGGGAAGCTGCACGAAGGACAGATTCTGTGCAACGCGCTGGTGGTGGGCGACATCGAAGACCTGTTCGAACGACTCGAGGCCGTGCGATTCCCCATCCGCTCGGCGATTCCGCTTGCGCGCTGGAACGGCTCGGATTCGGCCTCGATGGCCAACGACAACACGTCCAGCTTCGCTTGGAGGACGATGTGGGGATCGACCACGCCCTCATGGCACATGAAGGGCCTGGCGCTGGACATCAACCCCCGGGAGAACCCGGCATTCCACCGCGGACGGATTTCGCCACCCGACGGCAAACTGAATCCAAGCTCCCCGGGGACGCTTTCCGACACCAGCCTCGCGACCCGGTTCCTGCGATCGCGTGGCTGGAAATGGGGAGCGCGCTGGCGACGCGTCCAGGACTGGCAGCATTTCGAGAAGCCGCACGTCGATCGCCGCTAGGCAAGGCGCCCCGAAGCGGCCATGGTCAGCGCGATATCGGCCTGCCTGCCGAGTAGACGGAAATTGTCCCATGCCTCGCGATCGATGCGACGCCCCGAAGCGTGGCGATCGGCCACGAAAAGTCCCACCGTCTTTCCTCCCACGGCAACCGCTTGGGCCAGGAACGGCTTGTCTTCGAACAAGCCGTAGACCGGATGGGAATATTTCCCGTCCATGTCCTTCTCGAGCGGATCGAGCAATTGCGACCCGCACTTCTCGACGATCTCGATCAGGGCATGAGGCCTGGCGTCGCGCGCCAAAAAATGGAAGCGCTCCATGAACTCCTTGCGATGCTTCCCAAGCGCCAACTTGCAGCGGACTTCGCCGGTACGAGGATCGACGATCGCCAAGGCGGTGCGATCCATGCCCACTCCCCGATGGATCCCTTCCAGAACCATCTGGAAGATGGAATTCACATCGAGTCGGTCCAACAGATTGGAGGTGATCTCGTGGAGCACCTGCATCTCGGCATCCTTGTCGGCCTCGCCCATCGCCGATGGATCGGCCTCCACGCTCCCACTACTGGAGGGTTCCGATGGCGACGGAATTCGCAACGACACATCCTTCGACCCCAACGCAAGCGCGTAATCGGCAGCCTCTATCGCGAGTTTCTTCAAGATCTCGATGGCCGCGTGTTCGTCGCACGACAGGATCCACGCCGCGTCACGCGCAACGCGTTTCACACCCGAACCACCCCACCCTTTGGGGGCTTCGATTGCGATCGCCCAGGCGACCTCTTCCACTGCCTTGCGGGATTCCGACCTGGCTCCCGAACCCTCGGGAAGCGTGGGCAGCCGCCATGCGACAGAAAGTGACGTGGACAATTTCCGGATAGGGAAGCCCACGACCTCCACTTCCAGCCGATCGCCCCCTTCGGGCGACAACTTGAGCGCCTCGTCCAACGCGTCGACCTCGGGTCCTCCCAGGCTCCAGAACACCATGTGCCCGATGCGCTGGAGCAGCGTGGACACGAAGACTTCTTCGGGAGCGGGGTCGTGCCGCTGCCGCGCCAGGAACCGCGCGACCACGGCTGCGTGCAAAGCCCGTGCGATCTCGTCCAGCAACCGACCACGCGGCACGCCCGACAAGAGCGCCTCGATGATGGCGATGGACGTGCAGATGGAGCGCACCGCGTCGAATCCGAGGATGATCACGGCCCGCGAGACCATGGAGATGGGACGGCCACCAGGATTGTAGAAGACGGAATTTGCCACCCGCAACACGCGTGTGGTGAGTGGCGGATCCTGCAAGATCACACGCGCCAGCGCGAACGCCGAATATTCCTCGTTGGACAGCGCCCGATCGATTTCCCCCAGGGTGCCGGAAAGCACGGGAAGTTCGCGCTCGCAGGCCTTTTCCACCCACCAGGCGATCTTCTGTTCTTCGGACATGTCGCGCAAAGCCATTGCAGCCCCCGTTCGCGGATTCGCTTCGGTCCCGACGAAGTCCATCCTACGCCGTGGTTTCATTGTACCGCTTCCGAATCGCATCGACCCAACCAGGGAACCAACACCCGGGGACTAGGTTTCTCCGCATCATGAAGATCCTGTTTTCCGAGGCCCCTCCCGACTACGCGGGTTACGTGTTCCCCTATGCCGTGTGGGGATTCCTGGAGCCCGGCGAAGCCGTCGCCGACGCCCTGGCGCAAGGCTTTTTACCCTCGCTTCCCGACCTTTCCCGCTTCTACCTGTGCCGCCAGGTCCGGGTGGATCTTGCCAAATTCCGTCCATCTTCGGAGAACCGACGGATTCTGCGCAAAGGCGAAGGGATCGACTGCATGATCTTGGAACGATCCGCATTCGACTGGACCGATGCGCGTCGGGCCTTCTGCCTGGAATACGCCACTCGCAGATGGTCGAGCACCCCGTCGGCGGACCGGATCGACCGGATCTTCTCCAACCCCATCACCACGCACGTGGCGGTCTTCCGCGACCCCGTCGGACAGGAATTGGGCATGGTCAGCCTGTTGCGCGACGATCGCACCTGGTTCTACTCCAACGCGTTCTACGATGCGGGACACCCCATGTCGAGCCTTGGCGCCTACCTGATGACGGAAATCGTCCGACAAATTTCGGAACGCGGCGAATCGTTCCTGCACTTGGGAACCTGTTATTCGCGATCGGCTCTGTACAAGACCCAGTTCCCGGGTGTGGAATTCTTCAACGGCAATCGCTGGAGCGAGGATTTGACCGAACTCAAGCATCTGATCGAGCGCCAGGAAAAGGAAACGCCGGGGCATCTGCTGGAAGAGGAATCGTATCGCGACCGATGGGTTCCGGAAGGGATCCGCGCCCTGGCCGACACCGATGGACGCTCGATCCGGCGCAATTGACAACCCTCCGCACTGTTTCAGAGCAGGTGCGCCCCATTCCGAAACGATCAATGTTTCTATTTGAAACACAAGCATGACCGCTTCATTCCGAAACACCCTCCGACGAGCGCGAGCCTGGATTGGCACGTTCCTTGGTGTATGGTGGGGTGTACTCCGATCCAAAGGATTTATCAGAGCCATGAGCGACGACACCATCAAGTCCGCAGCCGAACTCGCCGCCGAACGGGCCGCCCAGGTCCAGGACGAGGCCGCGGCGACAGCCGAAGGCACCGAAGGCGCCACCGCCGAGGGCGAAGCCCCCAAGGATCCGACTCTCGCCGAGCTCCAGCAAAAGATCGCCTCGCTGAACGAGGAGCTGGAAGCCGCCAAGGACAAGTCGGTGCGCCTGGTTGCCGAGTTCGACAATTTCCGCAAGCGCAGCGCCCGCGAATACGTGGACATGCGCGATGCAGCCCAAGGCAAAGCGTTCGACTCGCTGTTCCCGGTGGTCGACAACCTGGAGCGCGCCTTCCAGGACGCGCCCGCCGAAGGCGACTGGACTCCCGCCGACCCGACAGGATTTGCCAAAGGCATCAAGTTGGTGCTGGGCCAGATCCGTAAAGCCATTTCCGACGCGGGCCTCGAAGAAATCGAATCGATCGGCAAAGCCTTCGATCCGAACCTCCACGACGCCCTCACCCAGATGCCGCACCCCGATATCCCCGAAAACCACGTGGCTGCCGTCCACGCCCGGGGATGGAAGAAGGGGGACAAGATCCTGCGCCACGCGCAGGTCATCGTGAGCACGGGGCCGGCCGCCTAAAAATGCCTTCGTAGGGGCGATTCATGAATCGCCCCTACATCAGACAAAATTTGGGGCATCGCCCCGAAACATCCACCACACGTGCGGGCGGTCCTCGGATTCGCCCCAACAAGAGAGACAAAAAATGGGCAAGATCATCGGAATCGACCTCGGAACCACCAACAGCTGCGTCGCCGTCATGGAAGGTGGACAGCCCACCGTGATCGCCAACGCCGAAGGCGGACGCACGACTCCGTCCATCGTTGGCTTTGCCAAGGATGGCGCCAAGCTGGTTGGCCAAGTTGCCAAGCGCCAGGCTATCACCAACGCCGAGCGCACCGTGTACTCCATCAAGCGCTTCATGGGCCGCCATCGCGCCGAAGTGAAGGAAGAAGAAAAGCTCGTCCCGTACACCGTGGTGGGATCGGATCTCGCCAAGGTCAAGATCGACGACAAGGAATACACCCCGCAGGAAATTTCGGCCCTGGTGCTGCAGGCCATGAAGAAGGCCGCCGAAGACTACCTGGGCGAAGCCGTGACACAAGCTGTCGTGACCGTTCCTGCCTACTTCAACGACGCCCAGCGCCAGGCCACCAAGGATGCCGGTCGTATTGCCGGTCTTGAAGTGCTGCGTATCGTGAACGAGCCCACCGCTGCCGCTTTGGCGTACGGCTTCAACGACCAGAAGAAGAAGGAAACCATCGCGGTCTACGACTTGGGCGGCGGCACCTTCGATATCTCCATTCTCGAAATCGGCGACGGTGTCTTCGAAGTGAAGAGCACCAACGGCGACACGCACTTGGGCGGCGACAATTTCGACGAAGCCATCATCAACTGGATCGCCGAAGAGTTCAAGAAGGAAAATTCGGGCATCGATCTGCGCAAGGACAAGATGGCCTTGCAGCGCATCAAGGAAGCCGCCGAGAAGGCAAAAATTGACCTGTCGGGCACCACCAGCACCAGCATCAACCTGCCGTTCATCACGGCCGATGCGTCGGGCCCCAAGCACCTCGAGCTGAATCTCACCCGCGCCAAGTTCGAGTCCATGACGTCGGAACTTGTCGAGCGCTCCATCCGTCCTTTGGCGCAGGCGCTCAAGGACGCGGGCCTCTCGGTGAGCCAGATCGACGAAGTAATTCTGGTGGGCGGCTCCACCCGTATCCCTGCCGTGCAGGAAAAGGTGAAGGCGTTCTTTGGCAAGGAACCCCACAAGGGTGTGAACCCCGACGAAGTCGTGGCCGTGGGCGCCGCCGTGCAGGC
>JBDKGS010000196.1:0-8597 GCA_039798065.1 Fibrobacterota bacterium
GCGATTCCGCTGATGATGGATGTCTACTACATGTTCGCGCCCATCCTGTATGCCGACTCGTTGCCAGTGGCACCGATGCCGAAGAAGTCGCGTTTGGATGTTGGAGTGTTGCGGTGGGGCAAGGCGCTGATGGAGGTGGAAGTCCTGCTCCACGGCGCGGGCATTCGCCTTGAATTGGTCGAGTTCGTGCGGGATTCGCTCCATGCGAAAGGTTCGCATCCGTTCGATCCACATGCGCTGCAGCCGTCCTATCACGATACCCGCGGATTCGCCTACCACCGGCATCGGCTGGAAGAATTGAAGTTCCGGCGGCCTGGCGAGTTGTACCCGTTCTTCGCTGTGGATCCGCGGCGCCCGGGGGTGGTGGAAGCGGTTGTCAGCGGGGAGTTCGTGGGAAAAGGAAAACCCTTCCAAGGTGTGAAACTGTATCCACGCATGGGTTACGATCCTGCCTGCCGGGCGCTGGAGCCGTTGTTCGACTGGTGTGACAAAAACCGGATTCCCATCGTGAGCCACTGTGCGGCGCAGGGGTTTCCACCGGTGGGCGGGCATGATGCCTTCGGATTGCCTTCGCGGTTCGAACGCGTGCTTGCACGGCACCCGGACCTGATCATCGATTTCGCGCATTTTGGACTGTACGAGCCGGCATGGGCCGACCAGATCGTCGATTCCATGCAGCGATACGAACACGTGTATTCCGACCTTGCCTGCTACACGCGCGAAGACCAGATTCCCGCGTTTCGTGCCGCCTACTGGGACAAGCCATTGGTGCGAGATCGGACCATGTTCGGGACGGATTTCGACGTCTTCTACCTGGTGGGGATCGGGCGCACGTTGGATTCGTACCATCGCGCCTTCCTGGCCGCGCACAACCCCGGTGCCTTCACCGACGACGACATGGAGAGCCTGACCTCCACGGTTCCCGGACGGTTTTTGTCGACGGTTGTGTGAACATCCGGAAGGCGCTTGAGAGTCCTGAGACGAATTGCGCCTCCCTTTGCCGAATTGTGTCGACTGTCGATGATGGCCTGCGCCTTGTCTGCCGTGCTGAACTTCGACAAATAATCGTATCCAGTTATACGTCAAAATTTGACATGTAACTGGATTGACGGTCTAGTGGACCAGATGATCGATCGCGATGTTTCAGTTGACACAAAATGTCGTGGTTATGGAAAATTACCTTGGCCCGGCCTTGTACTCCGGAGTACCTTCGAGGCGCCTCTCTTCCCGTGTTGGATGTCTGGAAGAGGGCGATAAAATCCCGCTCCTTTGATCCCTCAGGGGGCGTGAACCGCGTACCCATAGCAGGAAGGAAAACATGCGACACCTCAGCATTTCGCTCTTGTGCGCCTCGACCATTTTTATGACGCAGCCAGCAAACGCGGCTGCGACAAAAGTTGTCGACAACGGCCCGGATGCAGGAAAACGAATCATCGCCGTTCTCGGTGACGGCTACGGTAGCGCCCAGCAGGCGCGTTTCAACTCCGATGTGGACAACCTTCTTGTGAACGGTGTCTTCGGGCACGATTTCTTCAAGGAAGAGCACAACGCTTTCAACGTCTACCGGGTCAATCTGGTTTCGGTGGATTCGAACGTAAGTACCCGGGTGTACAATGAAAACGGGACTCCTGACAATGGCAGTGACGACATCATCGTCAGCACCACCATGAAGAATACCCCGCTGAAGTACATCTACTCGGGATCATGGGCGCATTGCTGGGTAGAGCCTTCCGCAACCAGCGAAACGCTGATTAACAACGCATTGGCTGCGAACGTTCCCAATGCGCAATTCGTCGTCATTCTCCTCAACCAGAACTCCTTCGGTGGTTGTGCAGGCGGCAATCGGCAGGTCATGCCGCGCGGGATCGATTGGACCGTGATGGCCCATGAATTCGGGCATTCGGTTGGCGGACTTGCGGACGAATACGACAATGCAAGCACCTATACCGGTGCCCCATACAACAAGGTGAATTGCACGACGAATTCCGGATCGACGACGGTCCCTTGGAAGCGTTTCGTCAGTCCAACCACCGCCATGCCTTCCACCCTGATCGCAGGCGTGGATGCCAATCGCACGGTCGGCGCGTTCGAAGGCTGCGATTACAAGAACAGAGGCATCTTCCGCCCGGTTCACAATTGCCGAATGAGAGGGAATACTCCCGACTACTGTCCGGTTTGTCGCACCCATATGAAAAAACTTCTATACCCAGCTGCCGCCCAAGATTTTTCGAAATCCATCACCATGGATTTCAGCGGCGACATGAAGGACGATGTGGTTTTGTACAACGGAAACGACCTGCGTCTATTCAAGGTCTCCGCATACCCATACACCTTGAGTTTGACCGAGACGTATAACAATCAAGTACCGGCCGGCACTGGTGGGGCGGTTTGGAACATCGGCACATCGGATCAATATTTTCCTGCCGACTTCGACAACGACGGCAAAACCGACTTGTACGTTTTCAACGGCAGCAACGCGGTCGGTATGCTCAAGTCGACAGGAAGTGGCTTCCAGTGCATCGCTCGGTATTCAGGCACACTGGGCTCCGTCGGTAGCCTCTACAGCCTTACCAACGGCGACAAATTCCAGGTCGGCGATTTCAACGGCGACAAGAAGGCTGATCTTTTCGTCTACAATGCGACGAATTGGGGAGCTCCATACGCAACGACATTCCTGTCGACGGGAACCGCCGTCAATCTGTCCGTGATTAAGGGCACTAGCATCGGAACCTGGACATTGAAGCCAAACGACCAGATCTTCCTCGCCGACTTCGATGCGGATGGTCGCACCGATCTATACATGGTCAACAACCAGGACTGGGCCGGAAGCAAGTACTTCGGCATGATCAAGTCGACAGGAACTGACCTGACGCTGGTCACATCCTACCTCAATACCGTCGCATCGTACAGCTTGCTTGCCAACGACAAAATCATGGTCGGCGACTTCGATGGCGACAAGCGAGCCGATGTTTACGTCGTGAACACCAACACCTATGCCACGTTCCTGTATATGCTCAAATCGACGGGCACTGGCATGGCCTATGTCAACTCGTACAATAACAAGGTGGGTACTTCCTTCTACCTGTCGACTTGGCCACTGAATCCCGCCGATCAATACTACGTCAGTGACGTGAACCGGGATGGAAAGGCCGATCTGACAACCTTCAACACAGCGGTTTCCGCATCGGAACGCTTGGGTGCATTGACTTCCAATGGAACAGGGATCTCCGGACAGTACGCGACGGATTGGGTTGGCGGTTGGAATCTGGGCGCAGCCGACAAAATCAGCGTTTCACACTATGACGGCGCAACGGGATCTCCAACCGTTTTCATCCGCAACAACGAATGGTTTGGCCTGTTGCGCAAGAATGCATCAAGCTTCGGAATGGACCGCCTCTATTACCACTGGATCTATACAGCACTCTACGATGCTGCTCCTTGGTCGGATGGTTTCCCCTGAACCCCTGGTCAGCTAAACATCTGGTGTATCCATTACCGAACCACTTTCTGACATAAAGGAAATCCAATGATCATTCGGAAAGCAAACATGAACAGATTTCTCGTTGCAGCGCTGGCTTGCTCAGCGGTACAAGCTTTTGCAACGGCATCGATAGATCCGATGGCCGCGCCTCGGAAGCCACTTGCCAAGGGCGCTGCCGGGCAGTCTGGGTTGGCACCGGCCGATCCGATGGCAGAGTCGCAAAAGCAGATGGGCAAACGTTCTTCGGGGAAACCCACAGCGGCACCTACCGACCCGATGGTTGTGGCGCCAGCCCAGTCTGAATCGGCTGCACCAGCACTTGCGATAACGAAATCTGGCAGATCGCACTTGCTGTGCACTTTCAGGATCACCAAGTCGGGGAAGGCAACGTTGGTCCGTGCCGCCGAGGTTGAAGGCGAGCCCGTGTTGCCAGAAACATCGGCTGGACCCTTGGTTTATGAAGTCAACAACGGTGCTGGCCTAGTCAGTACCGAAGGACTTCCTGATCCATTCGAGATGCGTGCAACTCCTGGTCCTGCTGGCAGTGGAATCACGGGTCACCACTTCGAACACACGGACGAAGCCGAACTGATCGTCAAGATTCCAGGGACCAAACTTGCAGATGCGAACCTTGGACAGCTGTCGGTGAATTTTTACCAGTATGACGGAGGTGACCATGTTGAGAAGCTTGATGCTTCGCTGTTGCGGAGATTGAAGGCCAATTACAAGCTTCGCGCCTTGGGTGACGTCCCGGCTCGTGTGTTGGGCAACGAAATCAAACTGAGGTCTGCGCCTGTCGTTCAATAATTCGTTTCGATTGTTGTAAGCCATGTGTGAGGCCATCCTGGATAGGATGGCCTTGTTTGTCTTCGGTGTTTGAAGTCGGGCATGAACTCTCTACCTTGTTCGCGCATGAAAATAATGGCCGTCGCGACAGGCAACAAGCACAAGCTGCAGGAATTCGGCGAGATCCTCGCTCCTCTGGGTTGGAAGGTGGCTTCCATCCGCGATTGGCTGCCGCAGGTGCCCGAGCCGGAGGAGACAGAACCTGACTTCGCCGGAAACGCGGCGCTCAAGTGCCGGTTCGCGGTCAACGTGTTGCGCGAGTCGGGTTTGGATTCGCTCCCCGATGCGGTTTGCGCCGACGATTCGGGACTTGCGGTGAATGTGCTGGGGGGCGCGCCAGGTGTCTATTCGGCTCGGTTCGCCGAGCGCGCGGGTCATGGGGCGGGCGATGCCGACAACAGACAGGAATTGGTTAGGCGCTTGAAATTGGCAGGATTGGAACGCAATGCCACGACGCCCGCGGCGTTCGCTTGCGCCATCCATTTCCAGGATTTGTCATTAGGGACGCATCATTCGGCATTGGCTTGGTGCGAGGGACGGGTGGGGGTGCGGGAATGCGGAGACAATGGGTTCGGGTACGATCCGTTGTTCTTTCCGTTGTTGGGATCTGGCGTTTCCGAAAAGACGTTCGCTCAGCTTCCCAGCCAGACCAAGCATGCGCTGAGCCATCGGGGCAAAGCGCTGAGAATTTTGGCAGCGCAGTTGTAAGTAACAAGCGCCAGGGACCGTCACCCCCGCCGTGTAAGACGCCGTAGGCGTCTGAAGCGGATGATTGGGGGAGCAGACCCCGCCAATTTCTGTCGAAACCAATTCAGGGGCGAGCGCTTAGGCAATCAGGAACCGCCCCATACGCTATTTGTGACGGAAATTGACGTGGCTGCGTGCCGCCAGAATACGGCAAGGAATCGCGGTGGCGGCGTAGGGCCCGGTCCCGCACCGTTTCGGTGCGGGAGGCGCCCGTAGGCAGGGCCGCGCGCCGTGTGAGCGGTGCGACAGATTCCGTCCCCCTCCTTGTCACCCATTCGAGTGACCCGCCTGCTTTGTGATGACGTAGCGGTGACAGGGAGGCAGGGTTCCTGTCGCGAGAATCGCGACGGGAGGAGCCTGATCAGTGGGGGATGCTCAACGCATCCATTATCTGTCCTGGTGGCGCGCGATCTTGGCTTCGACCAGGAAGATGGTGTCTTCGGCGATGTTGGCAGAAAGGTCGCCGATGCGCTCGTAGTTCTTGGAGATGCGGATGATGTCGAGACCTGTCTCGATCAGTTCGCGGTCTTCCTTGACGGCGTTGATGATGAGACGGGCCACGTCGCGGTTGAGGTGGTCGAGCTTGTCGTCCATGGCGATGGTGCGGCGTGCCAGTTCGGGGTCGCGGCGCAGGAACGATCGGACCGAATCCTGTACCATCTGCTGGGCCAACAGCGACATCTCGGGCAGATGCAGAAGATTGGGGGGCGTCCTCAATCCGCTCAGGGTCACCGACGACTGCGCGATGTTGGTGGCGTGGTCGCCGATGCGCTCGAGGTCCACCACGGCATCTTGCATGGCGAACACCAGACGCAGATCACCGGCCACAGGCTGGTGCAGCGCGATGAAATCGAGGATCAAGGCTTCCAGACGATTTTCGTCGAGATCGATTTCCTTCTCGCGTGAAAAGACGCCGTCGGCGAGCGACGGATCGAGATCGACCAGGCATTGGTGCGCCGATGCGAGGGCTTCGATGACTCGGTCCGACATGGCCTGCAGGCCTTCCTTCAGCTCTTCCAGATTCTTTTCGAAATGGCGTTCCATGGGTATCGTCCTCTCAGCCGAAGCGGCCGGTGATGTAGTCTTCGGTTCGCTTTTGCGACGGGCTCGTGAAGATCTTCTGGGTGGGGCCCATCTCGACCATCTCGCCCATGTAGAAGAACGCCGTGGTGTCGGAAACGCGCGATGCCTGGTGCATCGAGTGCGTCACGATCACGACCGTGTAGGTTTCCTTCAGCTGCCAGATCAACTCTTCGATCTTGGCGGTGGCGATGGGGTCCAACGCCGAGGCCGGTTCGTCCATCAACAACACTTCGGGGTCGACCGCGATGGCGCGCGCGATGCAAAGACGCTGCTGCTGGCCGCCGGAAAGCGCCATGCCGGATTTTGTCAACTCGTCCTTGACTTCTTCCCAAAGCGCGGCTCCACGCAGCGAGCGTTCCACGATTTCGTCGAGCGTGCGCTTGTCCTTGATGCCGTGGATGCGAGGGCCGTAGGCGATGTTCTCGTAGATGCTCTTGGGGAACGGATTCGACTTCTGGAAGATCATTCCCACCTTGCGGCGCAACAGCACCGGGTCCACATCCTTGGCGTAGATGTCCTGGCCGTCGACTTCCACTTTGCCGTTGATCTTGGCGCTGTCGATGAGGTCGTTCATGCGGTTGAGGCAGCGCAGGAAGGTGCTCTTGCCGCAACCCGACGGTCCGATGAGCGCGGTCACCTTGTTCTTCTCGATCTGCATGTCGATGTGGCGCAGCGCGTGCTTTTCGCCATAGAACAGGTTCAGGTCTTTGGAGCTGATCTTGATGTTGTCGGTCATTTTGTGTCGATTCCGTTTTAGCGGATGGCCCGGCGACGCATGTGCCACCGGAGGAAGATCGCGGAAAAGTTCAGCGTGAAGGTCAGGATCAAAAGTACCAGCGTGGTGGCGAATTGGATGGGCTTGGTGGCCTCCACGTCCGGGCTCTGGGTGCTCATGATGTAGATGTGGTAGCCCAGTTCCATGAACTGGTCGGTGAGCTGGTTGGGCATATCGGGCAGGAAGTAGGCCGCTCCCGTGAACAAGATGGGTGCGACTTCGCCCGCACCGCGAGAAACGGCCAGGATCGCGCCGGTGAGGATGCCGGTCATGCTTTGAGGAAGCACGATCTTCCAGATCGTCTCCAGCTTGGTCGCCCCCAGGGCGAGGCTGCCTTCGCGCAGTTCGCGGGGCACCGACTTGATGGCTTCCTCCACCGACACGATCACGACAGGAAGTGTCAGGAGCGCCAGCGTGAGCGATGCCCACAGGATGTTGGGCTGGCCCCACAGCAACGTGCCGCCATTGAAGACCTTGTCCATGCCTCCGCCCATGAAGCTGATGAAGAACCCCAGTCCGAAAAGACCGAACACGATGGCGGGAATGCCGGCCAGGGTGTTGACGGCGAAACGGATGCTTCGTCCAACCTTGGAGGTCTGCCCCACGTATTCGTTGAGGTAGATGGCGGTGATGGTTCCGATGGGAACGCCCGCGACGCTCATGAGGACCACGAGCAGGAAGGTACCCACGATGGCCGGAAAGATCCCGCCTTCGGTCATGCCCTTTTCGGGAGACCCGAAGATGAAGTCCCACGACAGGTGTCCTGCACCGCCGTGGACGATGATCCCGATGATCAACAGGACCATCAGGAAGGTCGCGATGGCAGATCCACCGGTCAACAGGGCGATGAAGCGCCCCATCCATTTTTTGGAGACGATCACTGGGCTCCTCCGAACTTCGCACTGAGCCGCTGGCGAATGAAGATCTCGGCGATGGCGTTGAGTGCGAAGCTGAAGATGAAGAGAAGGGTGCCGAGCACGAAGAGCATCACGTAATGTGGGTCGCCGAACACGACTTCGGCCATTTCGGCGCCGATCGAGGCGGAAACGGTGCGGACAGGTTCTGCCAAGTCGGGGCTGAGCAAGGCGGCGTTTCCGGTAGCCATCAGCACGATCATGGTTTCACCGACCGCACGTCCAACACCCAACAGGACAGCGGCGAAGATGCCGGGAATCGCTGCGGGCAGGACCACGCGGATGTTGGTTTCCCAGAGCGTCGCACCCAGTGCGAGGGAGCCTTCGGTGAAGTGTTTGGGCACCGAGTTGAGCGAATCTTCGGACAACGTGTAGATGAGCGGGATGACGGCCAACGACATGGCGACACCACCCACGAAAGCGTTGAGTCGGTAATCGAAACCGAAGATGCCTTGGAGCACGGAGGCAAGAATTGTCAGGGCCAGGAAGCCGATCACCACGGATGGAAACCCGGCCATGATTTCGATCACGGGTTTCATGATTTCCTTGGCCCACCGGGGGGCGAAGGTCGAGGTGAACAGCGCGGATAGGATGCCGATGGGGGCGCCAAGCAGAATGGCGACCAAGGCCACCTTGAGAGATCCGACCATGAGGGGCATGATGCCGAACTTTGGAGTGTCTCCGACAGGCTGCCAGAATTCGGACAGCAATTGGTCGAGCACGCTTCCGGGTTCTTCCGTCGCCTCGGTCG